>MHXM01000017.1:10273-11726 GCA_001825565.1 Desulfuromonadaceae bacterium GWC2_58_13 | reverse complement strand
GAGCGCCTCGCGGGGACCGAGACCCAACGGGCGATGCATGGGGAGGACGACCAGGTTGCCGACCAGGATCATGAGGGTGAGAAAGAGCGCCTGAAGTACCATTCCGGGTGAAGTAAGCAGGGCCTTGTCGAGCTGGGAGCCGACCCCGACGAAGAAGAAGGGAATCAAAAAGCCGAAGCCGACGGCGTTGATCTTTTCCTCGAACCGGCGGCGGTTGCGGAACACATAGCTGAAGATGGTGCCGGCCAGAAACGAGCCGAGGATCGCTTCGGTGCCGGCCAGCACGGCCAGCACGGCGCCGAGAAAAGCGACGGTGACCACGGCGCGGATTCCCTCTTCGACGGGGTCTTCGCTTTCCATGACCTTGGCGACCCGCTCGGGGAACCACCAGGCCAGCAGGTACAGGAGTTTGAGCAGCAGCAGGGCCAGCCCGAGCAGGGCCGCCAGTTTGCCGAGTTCGAGCACGGCATCGAGGGTCATGCCGTGCTTGTTGACCGCGTCCAGCAGGGTCAATGCGAGGATCGAGAAGAGTTCGCCGATCAGGGCAATTTTAATGATGGTCTGGCCGATCGGCTGATCGCTCAACCCCGATTCCTTGAGTACCGGGATGGCGATGCCGGCGGAAATCAGAGCCACGGCGATACCGAGAAAAAACGGCTGGCCGATGGCGACGAACAGGCACGGAGAGAGGATAAAGGACGTCAGAGGTATCAGCGCCAACCATGCCGCCCGGCGGGAGCGCAGGATGCCGGCGATGTCGAGTTCCATGCCGGCGATGAACATGAGAAAAATGAAGCCGAGTTCCCGCAGCACCTCGAACCATTCGGGCCGCTGGACGATAACAAAATTGAACAGCAGAAAGCCAAAGACGATTTCGAGGGCCGACGAGGGGATGCGAAAACGTCGGGCAACGAAGGGGATCACCGCTGTGCCCGTGAGCACCAGGAGGATGGCCGATTCCTGCTTAACCATGGCGCCCTCTCACGGGATCTCCTCGATGACGGGGATCAGCAGGGAGCTCGGCTTGGCTCGGCGGACGACGCTCCAGGGGATGTCCGGATAGAAGATCCGCCGCAGCCGGCCGCCGTTGCTGGTTCCGTTGATTTCATTGACCTGCAGGTTGTAGTTGTCGAGAGCCTGGGAAAAACTGTGGATCGGGTTGCCCGGAAGTTCAACCCGGCGGATGCTTAAACGGTAGGCCAGGGCGACGTCGGAGACGGTTTTTTTCAGCAGGTCGTAGTCTTCCCCTTCTTTTTCGGTGCCGATATACTTGGACGGCTGTGCCAACAGGGCTTCGATGGTGTTGAACAGGTCCGCCGAAATGTCCATGGCCGATTCCAGGGCGTTGTGGCTGGCCTGTAGATCGAGACAGGGAACCGCGATTCTTTCGTAGGGATGGGTACCGGACGCCAGCAGCACGGGGCAGCCGGCTTTTTCGAAAATTCCCAGCACC
>MHXM01000017.1:7959-10161 GCA_001825565.1 Desulfuromonadaceae bacterium GWC2_58_13 | reverse complement strand
TGTTCGGGCACCCGTGCTCCTTCGGTGACGGACAGGATGATGCGGCGTAGCGGCAGGGTGCTGGCCAGGTAGGCGACCTCGGAGAAAAAGTCCTGCGACTCATTGCCTCCGATGATGACCAGGCCGGTGTCGCCGTAATCGAGGGGGAAGTCGGAAAAACTCGACGAAAGCCGTTCCGCCACCGTTTTGAGCACCCTCGGCTCGCCCAGGAGGACCACCTTGTCACGGGGTTTCAGAATGGTGGATTTGCCGGGAATGACGATATTGCCGTCCCGGTAGATCAGGCCCAGGCGCCAGCTTTTGGGACGCAGCCAGGCCAGGGATTTGTTGGCCAGGCGTGAATTCGGCGAAACTTCGACTTCGAGGATTTCATTTTTGCCGATACCGATGCCGTGGACGGTCTTGGCGCGGTGTTCGAGGCGGTTGCGCAGCCCGGTGGCGCTGGCGGCGAAAATCCCTTCGACTTCGATGCCCAGCGAGGACATTTCCTGGATACCGGCCTGGGTGATGCCGACGCCGAGGGTGCGCACGCCGGGGAAATTCCGATGCAGCACCCGGGCGATCTCAAGATTGATTTCCTCGCTGGAGGTCGTGATGGCCACGGTGTCCGCGGAGGAGATGCCGACCTTTTGCAAGACCAGCCGGCTGGTGGCGTCGCCCTGAAAGGTTTCCACCGAATCGCCCCAGAGTTTGCGTGCCGCCTGCAGGGTTTTTTCATTGATATCGACGCAGACCAGTCGGAAATCCCGGGACAGGGTGCGAACCAAGGTCATGCCGATGTTGCCGAGTCCGATGATGATGAGGCGGCCTGTAATCATTGGAACCTTCCGGTTGGAGATAAACGAATCGAAAAACCGCGAGCCGGTCCCGGGGAATCGCTCTGAAGTTGGAATCTTTGAAAATATACAGTCTATACCGGTATTTGTCAGTGGATTTTCTTTGAGGACCCGCACGGGTTTCGGAACGTGCAAAGCGATAGTTTTTTTCATTTCATGAAGCATGGATAATGTGGTAAGCTCTGCCGGGATTTTGGGGTGTATTTCTTCAATACTGCCCGTGGGGCATATCAAGTGAGAAGAGGAGAGCGAAAAATGAAGAGATGGATGGTACTTGCGGCACTTTGTCTGAGCACATCAGCTTTCGCCAGCGATGCTGGACATGGCGGGGTTCATTGGGGCTATACCGGAGAGGGCGCTCCCGAGCATTGGGGCGACTTGGCGCCCGAATTTGCCGCCTGCAAGGATGGCCAGAGCCAGACACCGATCGATCTTACCGGCATGGTCGATGTAGATCAACCGGCGATTAATTTCTCCTATGGCGAAGTTGGCGTGGAGGTCCTTAACAATGGACATTCCATCCAGGCTAATTATGAAACCGGCAGCTCCATTGAAATCGACGGCAAAACCTACAAGTTGGTTCAGTTCCATTTTCACAATCCCAGTGAAAACGTAATCGAGGGTAAATATTTCCCGATCGAAGCTCACCTGGTGCACAAATCCGACGACGGCCATCTGGCGGTCATTGCTGTAATGTTCGTCGAAGGCGCGGCCAACCCGGTGATCGAAACTGTCTGGCATTACATGCCGGCCAAGGCTAATTCGGATACCGAAGCTCCCAATGAAACCCTCAACGTCATGGACATGCTTCCCGAAAGCAAGGCATACTACGGTTTTGAAGGTTCGCTGACCACTCCCCCCTGCACCGAAGGGGTCAAGTGGATGGTTCTGTCGACTCCCATGACCGTTTCCCCCGCGCAGGTTCTGAAATTTCAGCATATCATGCAAGTTCAGAACAACCGTCCGCTGCAACCTCTGAACGGGCGCACCATTACCGAATAATACGTTTAGCCAACAGTAACAGACAAACGGCCGTCTCTGCCCAGCAGAGACGGCCGTTTGTGCGATATGTCAGCGATCTTCGGCCGATCGGCCCCGATGGGAAATTCTGTCGCGGGCACCGGTGGGACGATGGGGGTCGAAAGTGAGCTGGGACGGGGAACCTTCCTGGCATTTACCTTGCCGCTGCATGGCAGAGCGTCAAGCGGTTTTAACCCTGGGCCGGTCCTGTTGCATGGAAGCCCAGGTTACCGTCCGGTTGCGGCCGCTGGCCTTGGCGCGATACAGAGCCTGGTCGGCACAGTCGATCAGGCTTTGTATGCCATCGCCGTCGACGGGATAGACCGCCAGTCCGATCGAGATGGTT
>MHXM01000017.1:0-7921 GCA_001825565.1 Desulfuromonadaceae bacterium GWC2_58_13 | reverse complement strand
CTGGGCACCGGCCCGATCCGAGTCCTCCAGCAGAACCACGAACTCCTCGCCGCCGTAGCGGGCGGCCAGATCAACCACCCTTACATTCAGGCCGAGTCGTTCGGCCACCTGTCTGAGTACCTGGTCACCGAACGGATGTCCGTATTTGTCGTTAATCCCCTTGAAATGATCGATGTCGCACAGCAGCAGGGTGAGCGGGCCGTTCCGCCGCTGGGCGCGGTTCAGCATGACCTCGAAGCCTTGCATGAAGGCGCGATGATTGGCCAGCCCGGTCAGGCTGTCGGTGATGGCCATGTTGTTGATTTTTTCATGGGCTTGCGCCAGGTCGATCTTGATGGCGACCTGGGCGGCGATCAGTTCAAGCAACTCCTGTTGCTGGTTCGAAAACGCCTGGGATTTTCTGGCCGCGACGGTGAGCGCGCCGATCGGGGCCTGGCCCTCCTTGCGCAGAGGGAGTATCCTCAGGGAGCGGAAATCGGCAAACCGCTGCACATCGCCGAAAACCGGCGATGTGCCACCGTACACCGCCCCCTCGGGGAGCGAGCGGTTATGTTTGAGAACTTGACCGACCAATCCGGAATGAATGGGAAAATCGATTCCAAGCACCTTCTCGGCATGGATTCCTTCGGCCCACAGGGTGCTGTGACAGCGCCCCTGAACCAGACTGATGGCAATGAAGTCGGCCGGCACCAGCGACCTGACCGCCCTGATGGTGGCATTGAACGCCGCTTCCAGGCCCAACCCCTGGTTGAGTTCATGCATGCTGATGCAGATCTGGCGAAGAGCCGTCCATTCTTCGTCCATCAATCGCAGCCGGCTCGCCAGGGCCACCTCCAACTCCAGCTTACGGGCCGCCCGTCGCAGGGACTGGCGTTCGGCATCGGTCCAGAGCGTTTCGCTCCGGCGGTCGACGCAGAGGATTCCTTCAGAGTCTTTTACGGCGTTGATTCGGAGCGCCAGCAGGCTGCCGACACCCGTCTGTTGCTGGTAATAGGGGAGGCCGCACAACGGCGAGCGCACCGGCGCCATGGCGATTTCGTCCTGTCCCTTGACCAGCGCGCCGAGAATGCCGCTTCCTATGGGAAAAGGGCCGAGGTTGAGGTCGGTGCGTTCCGAATCGATTCCCCGAAGCCGCAGGGCATTACCGTGGGGATCCGCCCATAAAACGGCCACGGTGGTCAACTGGTGTGACTCTCTGAGGATTTTCAGTTGCAGTTGAAACGATTCGGCGACCAGATCGTCTATCGATGATTCGGTGGTGGCGGCGGTCCGGAAACCCGGAGCGGCAAGGGCATCGAGGAGGGAATGTTCGGCATGCGTGGTTTCCCTGCCGGTGTGGGGGGGGATCATCACGTCTTTACAGGTTCTGGAAGCCTGGGCCGATGACTGGTATTTACACAGCTGACGCCAGACGGCGAGCGCCAGGGCGACCGAGAGGATCATCGGCAGGCGCGGCTTGCCGTCGGCGATGCCGAGGAGTTCCGCCGACAGGGTTACGCTCCCCTGTAGGGCCAGGGAGGCAATGACCCAGGTGGCAAATCCTTGAAGTATGTGCTGCATTATGGTGGTGGGTTTTTTCACGGATGACGGATTTCTTTCAGATAAAGAATATTTACACATTAGCATAATGCAAGGATCTTGGTAGACTTAAAAATAGTTTGCGGGGAACAGGAGTCGCCATGGGGTACCGTTTTTCTGACATCGTCGATATCCCCGAAATTCAGGGGTTGATGGAAAACCTGTATCGAGCCTCGGGGATTCCCTGCGGGATTATCGAAGTCGACGGGCAGATACTGGTCGCCACCGGCTGGCAAGAC
Source organism: Desulfuromonadaceae bacterium GWC2_58_13 (assembly GCA_001825565.1). Lineage (GTDB taxonomy): Bacteria > Desulfobacterota > Desulfuromonadia > Desulfuromonadales > Trichloromonadaceae > Trichloromonas. The sequence continues at coordinate 6,104 of MHXM01000017.1, read as the reverse complement.
ATCTGCACCCGTTTTCACCGCGCCCATCCCGAAACCGCTGCCCTGTGCCGGGAAAGCGATGCATTCATGAAACAACATCTCCCTCAGGGATGCCGGCTTCCGGTCTGTGGTTTTTTCGAATATCGATGTAAAAACGGCATGATCGATATCGCCTTGCCGATTATCATCGATGGCCGCCACTTGGCCAACCTGTTTCTCGGGCAGTTTTTTTACTCTCCTCCCGATGAAAATTTTTTCGTTCGGCAGGCCCGGCGCCATGGTTTTGATGAAGATCGCTACCTTGAGGCGCTGCGGGCAGTGCCGATCTTTTCCCGGGAAAAGGTAAAAAATATTCTTGGGTTCCAGGTCCATCTGGTCAACCTGCTGGTCGGAATGGGGGGGCAGCGACTAGAGCAAATCAGGGTTGCCGAAGAAAATGAACAGGTTCTGGCGCGCCTCGAAGAAGCGCAGCGCATCTCTCGGCTCGGCAGTTGGGACTGGAACCTGGTGACGGGCGAATTTCACTGCTCGCCCCAGGCCTTTCGTAACCTGGGACTGAATCCCGAATCCTTTGTTCCCACCTACCGCTCGCTGCTCACGAAAGTTCCGTCGGAGGACCGCGAATTGGTCAAGCGCTCGATCGACCAGGCGTTTCAGACCGGCAACGTATGGATCGAGCACCGCATCATCCGTCCCGATGGCAACGTCCGTTATCTGCTCGAACAAGGCGAGGTGGTGTACGATGATAACCGCAAGCCGCTACGAATGCTGGGAACCTGCCATGACATTACTGAGCAGAAACAGGTTGAAATCGCTTTACTCGAAAGCGAACAGCGGCTGCAGAATATCCTCGACAACTCCAACGCCCTGATTTATCTCAAGGGTCTCGATGGCCGTTACATGTTCGTCAATAGTTTTTTCGAAAAGCTGTTCGGCCAGAATCGTGGGCAGGTGGTCGGCAAGTCCGATTTCGACCTGTTTCCCGCCGATCAAGCCGAAGTATTCCGTGCCAACGACAGTGCCGTGCTGAGCCTCGATGCGCCGTTGCAGTTTGAAGAGGCCGTTCCGCAGACCGAGGGTGTTCATACCTACCTGTCGGTCAAGTTTCCGCTGCACAGCAACGCAGGGCAGACCTATGCCATCTGCGGGATTGCCACCGATATCAGCGAGCGCAAGGAGGCCGAGGAGCTGGTCCACGAGGCCCTTGCCTTGGCGGAAGAAGCCAGTGAAAACGTTCATGCGGTTTTCAAGGCCGTGGCCGACGGCCTGATCGTTACCGATTTCAATCGCCGGGTGGCGCTGATCAACCGGTCGGCCGAGCGACTGCTGGGAATCCGGCCCGAACAGGCGGTCAATCGGGCGCTTGCCGAGGCGGTCGAGTCGGAGGAACTGCGCAAACAAATCGAGGCCGCTTTCCTGGACGATGATGACGGTCGGCCGATGGATTTCGTGTTGCCCCGTGAGGATGGCCGGGGGACGGTTGTCGTACAGGCGCGCAGTGCGGCTGTTCTTTCTCCGCATCAGGGAAAGGGAAGCGTGATTACCATCCTGCGGGATGTGACCCGGGAGCGGGAGCTGGACCGGATGAAGAACGATTTCATCTCGACCGCGGCCCATGAACTACGCACTCCCTTGACCTCGGTTCTCGGTTTTTCCCAGGTCCTGCTTCATGCTGCGGATTACGGTATCGGAGATCCGAAGCAGCAGCGTGAACTTCTCGGCCATATCGTTGAAAAAGCCTCCAGCCTGAAAACCATCATCGATGAGCTGTTCGACCTGAGCCGGGTACAATCCGGTCAGTTGCTGTCCGTGAACCGCGAGCCGAGCGACATCTGTGGCTTGCTCAGGCAGATCGTCGATTCGTACCGGAAAGCATATTCCAGCCACCGCTTTGATCTGGCGTTACCCGACCTGTGTCCGATCGTGCTGATCGATAAGAAAAAAATGATCCAGGTGATGGAAAATCTGCTCAGCAACGCCATTAAATTTTCACCCGTGAGCTCCACGGTCAAAATTTCCGGGGAAGTTCGCGGCCGTCTGTTCCAGTTCACGATCGAGGACCAGGGGGTTGGCATGACCGCCGAGCAGATTGAACGGGTGTTCGATAAATTCTACCGGGGAGACGCTTCCAATTCGGCGGTGGGCGGACTGGGGCTGGGCATGTCCATCGTCAAGAGCATTATCGAGGGTCACGACGGGCGGATCTGGGTCGAGAGCGAACCGGCCCGTGGCACCCGAGTGATATTTACCTTGTCGTTGGTAACGTCATAAGGTCTTGGCGAATTTCATTGCCAATCGGAACAAATTGGCTTGACCGGAATGCCATGGAAGCATAATTTTGATGGGTCTTGGTAACCTTAATTGAAGAGGAGAGAGAACATGTTGAAGCGGTTATTTTTGAGTCTGGGTTTGGTGATGTTGCTGATAACGAGTGTCGAAGCCGGCAGCGTCGACATGAAGGATGGCTTGTGGGAAATCACCACCACGGCCGAAATGGCTGGCATGCCGTTTCAGATACCGCCGATGACCTTCACCCAATGCATCACCCAGCAGGATCTGGTGCCGCAGGAAGCGCAATCGAGCAATGAGTGCTCCATGACAGATAATCGGATCAACGGCAACACCGTCACCTGGAGTGTCGTCTGCAAGGGTGAGGGGGGGGCCACCCGTGGTGACGGAACAATCACCTATCATGGCGACAGCTTTGAAGGAAACATGACGATGGCCATGGAGCAGGGGATGCAGATGACCAACCACATGAAGGGGCGGCGGATCGGCGCCTGTAAATAAAGCATTTGCGTCGCTAGCTCAGTTGGATAGAGCATCTGACTTCGGATCAGAGGGCCGGGGGTTCGAATCCTCCGCGACGCGCCACACAACAGCGGGCTCGGCAAGTTTTTTGCCGAGCCCGCTGTTGTGTGGGGGCGGTTTTTTTTGTCCGAATGGATCGATCGGAACCCAAATTGAAATATCAGGCGGGCAAGGTGAAGGAAACCCGGGTGCCCTCGCCGAGCCGGCTTTCGACCCATATCGCTCCACCATGGGCCTCGACGATCTGCTTGGCAATCGCCATGCCGAGTCCGAACCCGCCGATGGCTGTATTGGACGCGTCCGCCCGGTAGAACTTGTCGAAAATCTTCTCGACCTGCTGCGGCGTCATGCCGATCCCTTTGTCGGCCACGGTAACCTGATAAACATGGGAGTCAAAACCAACGGTTAGGGTAACCAAATCGCCATTCGGGGAATATTTGACGGCATTACTGAGCAGATTTTCCAGGACCTGACCGACTTTGACCGGATCGATCGTCAACTCGAATTTTTCGGGAGGCAGCTCGATTTCAAAGCGATGTCCGGGGTAAATTTTCTGGTACTGATCCACCAACGGCAGCACGATGTCGTTAATCGAGCAACGAACTGGGTTGAGAGCGATAATTCCACCGGATTCCATTCGGTTCAGATCAAGAAGTTCATTGATTAACGTATTAAGTCCCCCGGCCTTCTGGACGATGGTTTGTAAAAAATCTTTTTTTTGTTCCTCGGAAAACTTCCGTTCCAGCAACAGCAATTCAGCGAACCCGAGAATGATGGACAACGGCGTGCGCAGTTCATGGGCGGCGGTCGAAATGAACTCATTCTTCATTCGATCCATCGCGATCAAGGCGCGTTCCGCGGCTTTTTCCGTTGTGATATCCCGGATGCCGATCAACATGCAGGGTTCCTGGTTGATTTTGAGCAGGCGGGCCGAAATCAGGCCGGTTCTGACGGGGCCGTCCATAACCCGGAAATCGGCCTCAAAATTGTTGACCTGATCATCGATTTTCAGTCGTTCATGGAATGCTTCATTCCGGTCCTGATCCACCCAGAGGTCGAGGTCTTCAGAATTGTGGCCGAGTGCTTCAATTCTGGAGATCCTGGTGGTCGTTTCGAACGATTTATTGACGTCAATGATCACACCATCGTTGAAGCGGGCGAGAATGACTGGATCCGGGTTTGTATCAAAGGCCAGGCGAAAGCGTTCCTCGCTCTCGGCGAGAGCCTGTTTGGCTAACTTTTTAGGGGTGATGTCATGGATGATGGAAAAAAGCACGGTTTGTTGATTGACGATGATGGGAGATGAATACGCCTCGACGTCTCTTAGTTCACCGGAAGCAAGACGATGCTTGAATTCGAAACTATTCATTTCCCCGGCCATCACCCTTTGGCGGGCCGCGACAACCTCTTCGGGGGGGAGCGCATTGAGAGCCTCTATGGACATCCGCTTGAGCTGGTTCTGATCATACCCGTAAAAACGGCTGGCGGCATCGTTGGCATCGATAATGGCGCCGTCCCGCGGGGCAATTAAAAGCATGACGGCATCGTGGTGACGAAACATGCTTTGAAAGCGCTGTTCGCTTTGCCTCAGATCTTCGGTCATTTTCTGGGCAAGGCCCTGGGCTTTCTGGAGAGTTCTGCCGTAGGAAGCCAACAGCATCGAGGCCAACAGACTCAAGAGGACTCCGGCCGCAAGCAGAGCTGCCGGTAAATTGTATTCTACCTGCTGGATAAAGCCGGAGGGGGCGATAATGTTCAGATTCCACGTGCGGCCGGCCACCGCCATGGTCACCTGGCTTTGCAGCTCAGGGTCCCCTGAAACAGGGGCCGGAGAATTGGCCATGGATTTCAGACTCCCGTCGGCATCAAAAAGCAGAGATTCCGGGTTGCTCGAATCGCCATCATAGATTTCGATATCCAGCGGCATGTCGAAATATTCGATGATGTTGGCAAAAAGCTCATCGATGCGGATCGGGGCCGCGACCCAGCCACGCAATGCCTGCCAGCGTTGTTCCACGGTGTCGGTCCGAGCACCTTCAACATAAACAGGCAGCAAGAGAAGAAAGCCGGGCACCTTGTTGTCGTCCTGAACGAGAGTAATTCTGCCCGATAGCGTTTCCTTGTTGTGCGCAATGGATTCATTGAGCGCTCTGCGCCGTACCGGTTCTTGGCCGATATCGTACCCCGGCGCGGACAGATTCCCGGCCAATGGATAAATGAATTCCACGATACATACATCCGGACGATTGCCCGAGGTTGTTACCTTGAAATCGGGACTGTCGTCGGCACGCATTTCAGCGAGAAACCGGTCCAGGTCCTTTCGCCAGACATGCCGGACAAACGCAAAACCCTGAGCCCCTTGAAAATTGTCCATTTCTAGGTCGCTGATGTACTGCTGCCATTCTGTGCGGGTAACACGTTCGCTTGAGTCAATGAATGCGCGCATTCCCCGTAATGCCGAGATGTGTGCGCCGATTCGTTCACTGGTCATCATTTTGATCATTTGGGCATAATTATTAAAACGGGTCTTTTCCGTTTTGAGGATGGCCAATCGGGTAAAATGCCAAACCGAGAGAGCGAAAAGCACTCCGACGAGAAACACCAACAAGGCAGCAATGAAATAGCGTTGCGACTCGCGGTGTTTTTTTTCGAAAAAAAACAATGACGAAGTCGGTTTGCCGGTCATCCCTAAATCCCTTTCCCGCATGTAGTTTAATTTCACAAGTATATCTGGTATCGATTTTCTTGCACCAAGTTCAGACGAAACGACCGATATCCGTTAAAAACCTCCCGCCATCCCTAAATCCGTGAAGGCTCTCCACGGCACTCCCCTTTGTGAAACCCCCCGTTTTTTCGTCCGAATGCATTAAAAAAGTCTGTCTTGATAAAATTTACGGTTGATGTAATAATTCGGAAAATTGAATATAAGGAGTTATTGTGTCCCGATATCTACCGATAATTTTTCTCCTGATGGCTTTTTTGCCTGAACCTTCCATGGCTCGGGCCGGGGATTTTCCCTCCGGTTCGGCGCCGGTGCCCACCCTTCAACGCACCCTGCGCGATCTGGCCCATTCCAACGGTGTTCGGGGGGGCGAACTGGCTGAGGAACTGGGGCTGGTGCGCACGGTGGACAAGGGTAGAAGTCTGTCTGAACTGGGCGTGAGCGAGACGGTGGCGGTGGCTGCAATCGGCAAGCTGAAAAACGCGGATCGCTCCCGGTCGCCGACGGATAATCCAACCGAAGGTGAAACTCTGGTGAGCGATGCCTCGTTGAGTATTCGCGAACTGGCCCACGCCAACGATGTCAACGGCAT
>MHXM01000016.1:4760-7894 GCA_001825565.1 Desulfuromonadaceae bacterium GWC2_58_13 | reverse complement strand
GTTTGCACAATTTCCCGGGTGAATTCAAGTCTTCTCTCCCCTAAATGCTTGAACCTTGCCGGCATTTCTGCAATATTCTTGAGCTATTCAACCATGGAAGGATAAAACTATTGGACTGGAAACGTTTTTTCGATGGGCTCGGCATGAACGGTACCCGCTGGCAGTGGCGCATGATGCGCTGGGAGCGCAGCCTGAAAGGGCTGCTGAAGGGCCAACCGACACCCGGCAGCGCGGAAATCTCGCTGACAAAAATTATCATCTTCATCAATCTGGCGCTCTTTTCGTTGATGGTCATCCACGGCACCTCCCTCGGTCTCGGCGGCCGCGTGCTTCTGTCGCCGCCGACCAAACTGCTCATCTTCTGGGGCGGCCAACTCTGGCCACTGGTGCTTGAATACGGCGAATGGTGGCGTTGCCTGACCTACGCCTTCACCCACGGCGGCATCATCCATATCGGCTTCAACATGATGGTGCTGTACCAGGTCGGACCGCTGATCGAATCGGAAATCGGCAAAGCCCGCTTCATCCTGCTTTACACCCTGACCGCCCTGACCGCCACCGCCCTCGGCTACCTCTGGCACCCGATGACGCCGGTGGTCGGCGCTTCGGGGGCTCTGTTCGGCCTGATCGGCTTCGCCATCAGCTACTATCACCGGATGGGCAGCCCCGGTCACCACATCCGCAACTTCATGGCAAAATGGGCCATCTACGCCTTCGTATTCGGGCTGATGGTCGGCGCCGACAACGCCGGGCACCTGGGCGGCGGGCTCGGCGGGGCCGCGCTCGGCCTGGTCATGCCCATGGGCATCCGGGTTCGGGGTCTCGCCCCCAGAGCTTTCAACCTGCTGGCGGTCCTCTGCGTGGCGGTCACCTTGTACAGCCTGACCATGCTGGCGCTCAACGTTATCAACAACCTCTGATTCGAGAATATATGGCCAAGGATAAACTTCCCGTCACTCCGGCAATTCGGCTGCTGAATCAACACAAGATTGAATTTTCCGGGCACCTGTATGCCTATGAAGACAAGGGGGGCACCGCCGTCTCGTCCAGGGAACTGGGGGTGGACGAACATGCGGTGGTCAAAACCCTGGTCATGGAGGATGACAAGCGCCAGCCGCTGATCGTGCTGATGCACGGCGACCGCCAGGTTTCCACCAAGGAACTGGCCCGGATCATCGGCTGCAAATCGGTTTCCCCCTGCACGCCGCAGGTGGCCGACAAGCACTCGGGATATCAGGTCGGCGGCACCTCCCCTTTCGGCACCCGAAAGGTCATGCCGGTCTACATGGAAGAAACCATCGCCACCCTGCCGAAAATCTACATCAATGGCGGCAAGCGCGGCTTTCTGGTCGGTATCGACCCACGGGAGGCAATCCGCCTGTTGCAGCCGACCCTGGTCCGGGTTGCAATATGAGAATTCAGGCTGAAGGCTGAAGGCCGACAAAACTTTCCCGTCAGCCTTCAGCCCAATTACCTTCAGCCTCGCAAAAGGAGGTCGCCATGTCCGAAGCCAAGTTCAAGCTTGCCGCCGAAGCCATCCGCTCCGCCCAGGCACTGGTCATCACCGCCGGCGCCGGCATGGGGGTCGACTCGGGGCTCCCCGACTTTCGCGGCGACCAGGGATTCTGGAACGCCTACCCGATGTACGAACGCCTCGGCCTGACCTTCATCGATGCCGCCAATCCCGCCCATTTCAACCGCGACCCGGCCTTCGGCTGGGGCTTTTACGGCCACCGCGCCAACCTCTACCGCAGCACCGTCCCCCATGCCGGCTTTCAACTGCTGCGGCGTTGGGCCGACGCTTTTGGCCTCGACACCTTCGTGGTCACCTCCAACGTCGACGGCCAGTTTCAGAAAGCCGGCTTCAGCGAGGATCAGATGCTCGAAGTCCACGGCTCGATCCACCACCTGCAATGCCTGAAATCCTGCACCAGTGCGATCTGGAACAACCGTGAGGAAATTCCCGTCGACTTCGATACCATGCGCGCCGGCCACATCCCCCTCTGCCCTCGCTGCGGCGGGGCGGCCCGCCCCAATATCCTGATGTTCGGCGACTATTCATGGATCGGCAGCCGGACCCGAGGGCAGGAAATGCGCTTCGACCTGTTTCTCGAACAGCACCGGAATCAGCGAATGGCGGTCATCGAAATCGGCGCCGGCACGGCGATCCCGACCATCCGCTACATGAGTGAGCAACTCGGCAGCCGCCAGCGGGCCACCGTGGTGCGCATCAACCCCCGCGAGCCGCACATTGCTCCGCCGCACATTTCCATCGCCGCCGGGGCCCTCGAAGGATTAAACGACATCGGACGAGCCCTGGCCGACGGATCACCCAGTTCACCAACGGAGGACCTATGAGCTGTTCCGCGCTGCTGACCGATCTCTACGAACTGACCATGCTGGCCGGATACTTTGAAAAAGGGATGCACGAAAAACCGGCGACCTTCGACCTGTTTTTCCGCGAAGCGCCGTACCACGGCAGCTACGCCGTCTTCGCCGGACTGGAAACCGCTCTGAAATATCTGGAGGAACTGCATTTTACCGACAGCGAACTGGAGTACCTCTCCCGGCTCGGACTTTTCAAACCGCCTTTTTTAGCCTTTCTCAAGGATTTCCGCTTTCACGGCCGGGTCATCGCTCCCGCCGAGGGAACGCTGGTCTTCGGCCACGAACCACTGCTGACGGTCGAAGGAAATCTGGCCGAGGCCCAGTTCGTGGAAACCGCGCTGCTCAACATCATCAATTTTCAGACCCTGGTCGCCACCAAAGCCTCTCGTTTGACCGTCGCCGCCGGCGAAGGCCAGGTCATCGAATTCGGTCTGCGCCGCGCTCAGGGCCCCGACGGCGGACTCAGCGTGGCCCGCGCCGCCTACATCGGCGGGGTTCGCTCAACCAGCAACGTGCAGGCCGGGCAGATTTTCGGCATTCCGGTCAAGGGAACTCACGCGCACAGCTGGGTCATGGCGTTTCCCGATGAAATCACTGCTTTTCGCGCCTACGCCGACTGTTTTCCCGACAGCTGCGTGCTGTTGGTCGACACCTACGACACCCTGACCAGCGGCCTCCCCAACGCCATCACCGTGGCTCGGGAACTGCGCGAGAAAGGGCATGAACTGGTCGGCGTCCGGCTCGAT
>MHXM01000016.1:0-4754 GCA_001825565.1 Desulfuromonadaceae bacterium GWC2_58_13 | reverse complement strand
GATTTGGCTTACCTCAGCCGCGAGGCCCGGCGGATGTTCGACGTGGCGGGCTTTGCCAACGTCAAGATTGTCGCTTCCAATGAACTGGATGAGCACGTCATCCGCTCGATGCGCGACGAGGGGAGCCGGGTGGATATCTACGGGGTCGGCACCCGCCTGGCCACCTGCGCCGGCGACGGGGGCGGCGCTCTTGGCGGGGTCTACAAACTGGTACGCTTTGAAGACCGGCCGCGGCTGAAGGTCACCTCGGATATCAGCAAAAGCACCATCCCCGACCGCAAGCAGGTGTTGCGGGCCATCGATCCGAATGGAATCTTCACCCTGGATATCCTGACCCGCGACAACGAACAGCTCAAGCCTGGCGATACCGTCTTCGATCCCACCAACCCGGCCCGCTGCAAGCAGCTCCACAACAATCTGCGGCTTACTCCCCTGCGCCGCCCGGTCATGGAGAAAGGCGAACTGCTGTGGCCCGCCGAGCCCCTCGAAGAAATGGCCGACCGCTGCGCCGGGCAGCTTAAACAACTGCCCGCCGGGTCGCTTCGCCTGATCAATCCCCACCGCTACAAAGTCGCCATCAGTCCCCAACTGCACCAATTACGCGAAAAACTGATCCATCAGCACGAAGGAGCGGGTGGTCACCCTCCAACCGCGGAATGATGACAAATATGATAATTTTTATCAACATACCCTTGTTTTTTTCTGTATACCGCCGTAATATGAAAGATAAATTTTCATTCATCCGCTTACGCTTCACCGATCTGAATTCATTTCAGCGCCCCTCCTGACGCCGCGACCCAGGCAGCGGATCCGGTAGATACATGGTCAAACACCCTGGCGTTTTCAGTGAACCCGTGGGAGGACAGCATGAAGCTTTCTCGATGGGCCCGGATCAGTGTTGAAACCTTATGGCTGACGCTGCTGTGCATTGGCCTTTCCGGCTGCGAACAGGACCAGACCAAAACCGTGAATCTGGCCAACCGTGCGCCCCTGCCCACCGGCGTTCACCAATCCAATCTGACCAGACTGAATCTCGCCGTGGGTTCTTTCCTCACGCCCGAACAGGGATATGGTTATTATCAGCAACTGATTGGTTACCTCTCCGAGCAACTCGCCCTGAATGTCACCGTCGTTGATCCCGGCAATTACCAGAAACTCAATCACCTGCTTGAAACCGGCAAGGTGGATGTCGCCTTCGTCTGCTCCGGCCCCTATGTCGAAGGGCATGACCGATTCGGCCTGGTGCTGCTGGCCGCTCCAGTGGTCAAGGGCGAACCGGTTTATTTTTCCAACCTGATCGTGCCCGCGCGTAGTCCCGCCCAGAGTCTGGCCGACTTACGGGGAAAGACCTTTGCCTTCACCGATCCCCAATCCAACAGCGGTTCCCTGGTGGTGAAAAACAAGCTGTCCCGGATGGGAGTCGCCCCGGAGGATTTTTTCGATTCGTCCACCTACACTTACGCCCATGATCGCTCCATCCACGCGGTCGCCGATCATTTGGTCGACGGGGCCGCCGTCGACAGCTTGATCTGGGATTATATGGCCGCCACCGAACCGGACCTGACCAACCAGGTACGAGTGATCGAACGCTACGGTCCCTACGCTATTCCACCGGTGGTCGCGGCCCCTCACGTCGCTCCCGAGCTGCGGGAAAAGATCCGGCGGGTCCTGCTGACCATGCACGAAACCCCCAGTGGACGCGAGATTCTTCAAGCCATGCATGTCGAGCGATTTGACGATATCGACGACAGCGCTTACGAATCGATCCGCCAGATACTCACCCCGGACATGCAGGGCTCCCGCTGATGCCGTTCCTCAAGGGTTTGCGCAAAAAAATCTATCTGACCTTTGCCGGACTGTCGTTTTTTTTCGGCCTGTCGCTGCTGCTCTTCGTCAAATTCGAATATTCGAAACACCTGCGTACCGAACTGGAAAAACGGGGGATCTCCATCGCCCGGCATCTGGCCCAGCAAAGCATCGCCCCGATTCTCACCCGCGATCCCCTGACGATCAAGCTCGCAGCCATCCAGGTTCAGCGGACTGAAGAAGACATCATCTACATCTTTTTTCGCGACCCACGTAACGGCGAAGTCTTTGCCCATACCTTCGGCGAAGAATTTCCCTACGAATTGCTCGATGCCAATATCCTTCCCGCCCATAATGACCACAGCATCGTCCATCTGGATACCGAACTCGGACAGATCTACGATGTTGCGGTACCGGTCGGTCGCGGTAGCCTGGGTCAGGTGCATGTGGGGATTTCCGGAAAACCGATCCTCGCGGCCGTCAACCGGCTCACCCGCGACATCCTGCTGGTGACCCTGGTTCTGGCAAGCGCCAGCCTGCTGTTCAGCCTCCCCCTCTCGGCGGCGCTGGTTCGCCCCCTCGGACATCTTAACCATGCCGCTCGGGAAGTCGCCGAAGGCCGGTTCGAACAGCAGATGACCGAACGAGGGCACGACGAAATCGGCGAGCTGGCGCAATCCTTCAACTTCATGACCCGTCAGCTTCATGCCACTCAACAGGAACTCCTCGCCCGCAACCGTTTACTGGCCGATGAAGTAGAGCGACGCCAGTCCGCCGAGGAAAAGCTCGCCTCCCAACTCAAATTTCTGGCCACCCTGATGAACGAGCTTCCCGAACCGGTCTTCTACAAAAACACCCAGGGGATTTACCTTGGCTGCAACCGGGCACTTGAAGAGTTCTATGGGCTTCCACGAGAAAAGATCATTGGTCACGGGAGCGACGACCTGTTTCCCGAAGCCGAAGCCCGGATTCACAACCAGGCCGACCGCGACCTGTTTGACAATCCGGGAACCTGTCAGTACGAGACGCCGATCACAACGGCGGAGAAACAGCAACGGCAGGTGGTTTGCAAAAAAACCACTTTTTTCGACAGCGCGGGAATGCTGGCCGGACTGGTCGGAGTCATGATCGATGTCACCGCCGAACGAAATATCGACCTGTTGCGCCGGGAATTCGTCTCCACCACCGCCCACGAATTCCAGACTCCACTGTCCGCCATTCTCGGCTTTTGCGAACTGCTGCAACTACCGGCTCACGAAATGACCGGCAACCGCGACGAATGCCTCGCCATTATTCAGGAACGAGCCGAGTTTCTTTCCCGGCTGGTCGACCAGTTTCTCGATGTCAGCCGCATCGAAGCCGGCCGCGCCCTGCCGTTGAATCTAGCGCCCTGTCACCCGGAACGCCTGATTCAGAGACTGCTGCGCAACCAGCGGGACAACCAGCATCGTTTTGAAATCAGATTCCCGGAGAACTGCCCCCCGGTCCTTGCCGATGAAGACCGGCTATCGCAGGTTATCGAAAACCTGATCAGCAACGCGGTCAAATATTCCCCTTCCCAGGGGCGCATCACCATCACCGGAGCCGTGGAGAAAGATATGATGAGTGTTTCGGTAGCCGATCAGGGCGTGGGACTTGCCGAAAGCCAGCTCGAACGCATCTTCGAAAAATTTTTCCGGGCCGACACCAGCGAAACCGCCCCGTCGGGAACCGGTCTCGGCCTCTTTATCAGCCACGCCATCGTGGAAGCCCATGGCGGTCGGATCAGCGCCTTAAGCCATCCCGGCGAGGGTGTTACCATCACCTTTACCCTGCCCCTGGCGACCTGAATCCCCATGGCCGCAAAGCCGCCCGCAGCTTTGCCACAAACGATACCGAAACGAAAAAACCGGCTTTTGCCGGTTTTTTCGTTTCGGTATCGTCAAGGTTTTCGCCATCGCGGTCCATATGCAAGGGCATCCTCGGGACAGGCCCGCAGACAGCGGGCACAGGAGAAACAATCCGCCGGCAGGGCCTGCCCCGCCAGGCGACCGGCCGCCGCCTCCAGTGGACAAACCTGGGCACAGGCACCGCAGTCGTTGCAGCGCCCCCGGTGAATCCGGATGCCGAACAAGCTGATTTTTTCAAGCCACCAGGAGTACCATCCAAAGGGACAGATCAACTGGCAGAAAGGCCGATAAATAACCAGCGACAGAGCGAGGAAAGCCACTACCGACAAGGCGACGGTCCAGAGGGCCAACTCGAACCCAAACAGGTTGAAGGGGTTGACGTAGTGGTAAATCACCATCCCTTCGATCCCACCCACCCAGCCGAAAACAACCAGGACAAAAACCACAAACAACAGGGTACGGATGCTCATGGTCATCCGGAAAGGCAGTTGCTTGCGTTTAAGTTTTTTCAGTGCGGGGAACTCATACAGCAATTCTTCGAGAGCGCCAAACGGACACCCCCAACCGCAGATCAGCTTGTTGCCGACGATTGCCAGGAGTGAAAAATACCCGAGCAACAACAGTTTTTCCGGCGTGTCGCTATAGATTCCGACGGTTCCCTTGAAGACCTTGACGAGACCTTCCATGGGGTTGGGCGCCTTGCCAAGGGCGAAACCGAACAGCACGACCACCGCCAATTGCGATGCGAGATAGGTTCGCTTCGGAAACCAGCCCTTGCGTTTTTTGCCATCGCCGCCAGCGGGAATCCCGCCGCGCCACAACCACCAGAGGGCAAACAGCATCAACGGCGGCCACATCCAGTATTTCAGAAAAGACCAACTGGCCGCGCCTTCCTCTTTAAGATGCACCAATGCGTCTCGCAACTGAGAAGCGCTGATACCGAACTCCCGTACCGGGGTATCTTTGTCGACCGAAACGGCCAACTGCAGCGAGTGGGTCAACACCATGCCGTTGACATCGTTGGCGTGGGCCAGTTCGCGAATACTCAACGAGGCATCG
>MHXM01000015.1:20312-36001 GCA_001825565.1 Desulfuromonadaceae bacterium GWC2_58_13 | reverse complement strand
GTTGCCGTTCCGCCGCTGGCGCAACCCCTTTCCCCGGTGCCTGCCGACGAACCGATTCCGGCTCCACCCGAAACCCTGGCTGTTGAACCGCCTCCTGTCGTCGAAAGTGTAAAGGAGCCTTTGGTTGTGGCAACGCCGGCTCCTCCGGTTGTCGAGGTTGGCGCGTCCGCTGAATCCATCGTGGAAGACATCCCGGCATTAGTTGAAACGGAGACGTTATCTTCTTCCTCCGAGGATAGCTGGGACGGCGAACGGCCGATCCATGCCTTTTCCGAACTTCCGTATGAGGTCCAGAGCCGGTTGCCGGAAATCCATGTCTCGGTTCATGCTTATTCCATCGATGCCGCGTCCCGGCTGGTACGGGTCAATAACCGCATACTCCGTGAAGGCGGCTACCTCGACGTGGGCCTGCTGCTCGAAGAAATAACGCCGAGCGGGATGGTCTTTTTCTTTGAAGGGTATCGTTTTCAGGTGCCCAAACAATGACCGACGCGACAGGATAGGGGCGACGTCTCGGCCCCTGCTCGCTCCTTCGCCGGCACTGTTTCCCAAGGAGCGCAAATGAAGATACCCCACCGGGCGTCAACCCTCCTGCTGTTTTTCTTTGGTCTCATGACTAACCTTGCCCTGGCGGCCGAAGATCCGATCCCCACCCGATTTTCCCTGGCGGCCAGCTTCGGCAAAACCTATTCGCCGAACAATGATATCGATTTTGTCCTGGCAACGGGGGCGGCCCTGTTCGATTATGATCGGGTCTGGCCACACCGGGCGCCCGAATCCCTGAGGTTCAAGGTCGAAGGATCGATTGGCATGACCACCGCACCGCGCCACCGTGCCCTGGTCTCGGTTAATATGCTGGCGCTTTACTTTGTCGATGGCCTGGAGACGCACCTGCTGCGCCCCTATGTCGAGGCCGGCATCGGTTTGATCTATACCGATTTTCAGGTCGATGGCCAGGGGCTGCGGCTCAACTTCAATCCACAGGCGGGTCTCGGCATGGAGATAAAATCGGAAGATGGCCCTCCCTGGTATGCGGCGATCCGCTTGCACCATATCTCCAACGGCGAACTTCATGACGACAACGATGGCATCAATGCGGCGGTTCTTCAGGTCGGCAGGTTTTTTTAGCGCCCTGAAAATTGTCCTTGCCTTTTCCCGCGAAATCTCTGATATCCTGATGCCACTGCGCAGGCTGTTCCTGCGTAATTTTTCTTGAGGAGGTGACTTGTGCAACGCATGGCAGTAATGCGGAGTGGTAGGAAAATCCTGGTGGTCGGGTTGATTTTGTTGCTGGCGGGGTGTGCTACCGTCGGGCGCAAATTCAACGTTTCCGGAGTGCCTCAGATCAGCATGGGGCAAACCGCCAAGAGCGACGTGATGGCTCTGTTCGGCACTCCCTGGCGGACCGGGATCGAAGATGGCCGTGAAACCTGGACCTATGGCTACTACAAGTACTCATTGTTCAGCGATGCAAAAACCCGCGACCTGGTATTGCGCTTTGACCCCAGTGGCAAGGTCGCTTCATACACCTTCAATTCGACCTACCCCGAAGACCGTAAACCCTGATTTTCCCGATTGAATACAACAAGAGGCTGCCATGAATCGATGGCAGCCTCTTGTTGTGGAAAGCATGCAGGGAAACAGCCGGTCCGATCTTCGCTTTTTCCAGAACCTCAGCTCATTCATCGGCCAAATTATAACCGTTTTCCGCCATCTTTGGAGTGGTGGTGCGGTGCGTGAAGATCGCAGGCATTTGAAGCGCAATCGTTTTTGCGTTTTGGAAGCAGGTGGCGGTAACGGGCGAAAAGCGCGTAGCCGATCCGGATCAATGGGGTGATGGGGGGCAAGGATACGAGCTGTGCCAGCAGGCGATACTTTGAACCGCTGGGGTAGGCCCGCCAGATGGCGAGGAAGGCTTCGACGCCGGACATAAAGTTCCCTCTGGCGTCACGGACGTGCATTCTGGCCAGGAAGTCGGTATTGCTTTTGCCGTAATACTGAGCGTCGAAACTTGCCGCCCTGATGTCGATGAACATCAGCCGGCCTTCAGGGTTGTTGCGGCGGTAATGGTCGATTTCCCGGGAGCAGACGATGCAATTGCCGTCGTAGAATATTTCCAGAGGATAGGCCGAAGCCATGGGCTGCTCCCGGGATATTTCCGTCATGTTTCAGATCCGCTCAATTTCCAGGCTTTCGCCGCCCAGTTCGAGGTTGGCCTGATTCAGTGCGGCTTCGCTGGCGACCACGCCGACGGAACTGATGCGCTTATCCGGGGCGAGGTAGCGGGCGGCCACGGTCATCAGCGTTTCGCGGTCCATGGCGAGAACCCGGCGGCGGAGAGCGTTGCGCATCTCCAGGGTCAGGCCTTGGCAGATGTTGGCAAATTCCTGGCTGCCGCGACTGCCGGGCGAGAGGGGCCGGTCGAGATCGCTGAAGATCGATAGGATGGCTTCCTTGATGTGTTCCTGGTCAAACGTCCCGGCAATGGCCCATTGTACTGCGTCGTCATAGATCTTGAGGGTGCGCGCCAAGTGGGGGTCGCGGTAGGAAAGCAGGGAGAAGATGCCTCCTTCCGCGTTGTACGAGGCCAGGCCGCCGTAGGCGCCGCCTTTTTCTCGGATTTCCCGATGCAGGAAATTGGCCCGCAGCAGTTTGGATAAAACCATCAGCGCCGCGCCGTCGGGATGGGTGAAGGGGATGGTCAGGAAAACCCTGCTGACGTAGTTGACCGGCACCGAGGTTGCCCAGCCTCGATGCTGTAGTTTGGATTCGAACGAAGCCAGGGGCACGGAGGTGGCCCTGGTTCCCGCGGGAATCCTGGTGAAAAAGGATTCGAGCGCTGGAGCAAGGGATGAAAACGATGCCTCCTCGGCGGTGATGGCGCAATCGAAATTGTCTTTTTGCAGAAGCACGCCGGCCAGGGTTTTCATCTGGTCGGCAAAGTCGCCGAGCTGATCGGGGGTCTTATCCGCCAGCTTTTTGATCAGGCGGAGCTGCTTCAGCCCGTTCCACAGTTCGCGCAGTCTGGCCGCCGGGGTCAGGCCGCTGGCGGCGGACCGGGCGGCGTAGCTGTGACCCGCTCCCGGGATCGAGTTTTCCAGGGAGGTCTTGACCTGATTGATCACGGTGTGCAGCCGTTTAAGATCGGTAAAGTCGGGGGCGCTACAGATGTCGGCCAGGATTTCGAACATCGGCGCCTGGTTGCGTACCAGGGCCTTGCCCTTGATCGACACCAGCGCCTGAACGCTGTCGAGACGGTCGGGTTCGTCGAGAATGACCGTTCGGGCGTGGATGCCGCCGGTGGTAGCCTCCATCCTTTCGGCCATGTCGGTGTAGCTGTGACCGGCCGCGCCGATCTGCGTCAGTAAGGTGCAGAAGGTTGGAACCAGGGGGAGGAGATCTTCCGGCAGGTTGGTCGTGGGCAGATGAAAGGTCACGTAGCTGATCCCGTTGGTCGGCTGGACGAACCAGCGAACGGGCCGGCCGTCGAGGTTGCCGACGGTACTCGAAACCGGCTGCTCTTCAGCAGGAATGTCGGTAAGTTCCAGGGTCGGCAGGCAGGAGAGATCTTCTTCTTTCTCCTGGGCGGTTTCGAGTGCCGATGCCTGGTCCCGGATGGCCCGGATTTGTTCCGCGTCGAGGGTTTTACGGAGTTGTTCCAGGCGCTCCGCCGTTGCTTGTTCCTGCTTTTCCTTCAGCCCGGTGTCGGGTTTGAGCGTCAGGGTGACCCGATGTGGGTTATCGAGCAGGTAACGGCGGATCAGGTCCTGAAAGTATGGGCCGGACGCCAATTTCAGCCTCAGCTGGGCGACCTGGGCATCGAAGCGCAGGGCCTCGACGGGGGCTCCGCCGTGGATCCAGGATCCGATCAGGCGCAGCAACAGCCCCAGCGGATAGGGATACTGGTCGCCGGTGACTTCTTTGACCGAAAATTCCAGACGATGGATGATTCCTTCGATGCGCTCCTGGCTGAAACCGTCCCGGGCTGACTGCTCAAGGGTGTCGAGAATCAGCTGTTCAATGGTTTCGGTATGCACGGGTTCCGTGCCTTGTAGCCCGGCGGCAAAAAAGGTGGTCCGGAAGTCGTCGTGGTAGCCGACTCCGGGCGCGAGGTTGGCGCCGAGGCCCGAGTCGAGCAGGGCTTTGTAAAGGGGCGCCGCCGGATTGCCGAGCAGCAGGCTGGCCAGGAGCGACAACGCCAGGCGGTCGAGACTGTCGTTGATGTCGCAGGTCAGCCAGGCCACTTGCACCATGGTTTGTTTTTCCGTGGGGGTGCCGGGGTCGAGGGGGAAGGTTTCCTCCAACCGGATGGGCTTGTCCCGGCGGGTTTCCGGGGGCACCTCGCTGGAAATTTCGCGTCTTTCGAAACGGGTCAGGGCCTGTTGATCGATGACGGCCAGGATCTCTCCGAGATCGAAGTTGCCGTAGGTGAAAAAGTATGCGTTGCTGGGGTGGTAAAAGCTGGCGTGAAAATCACGCAGCTCTTTCCAGCTCAGGTTCGGTATCTCTTCGGGTTCGCCCCCCGAGTTGTGCCGGTAGGTGGTGGTGGGAAAAAGTGCCGGCCCAAGCCGTCTGCCGAGGAGCGACGATGGGTCGGACATGGCTCCTTTCATCTCGTTGTAGACAACGCCCTTGTAGATCAGGGGGGACTTGGGATTTTCGGGGTCGGCCAGTTCGATGCGATGCCCCTCCTGGCGGAAATCCTGTTCGTTCAGCAACGGAAAAAATGTGGCGTCGAGGTAGATGCCGAGCAGGTTGAAAAAATCCTTGTGGTTCTGGCTGGAAAAGGGGTAGAGGGTCCAGTCGCTGGCCGTCATGGCGTTCATGAAGGTGTTCAGGCTGCGTTTAAGCATCGAGAAAAACGGATCGCGGACCGGATATTTACGGGAACCGCACAGGGTG
Organism: Desulfuromonadaceae bacterium GWC2_58_13; assembly: GCA_001825565.1. Classification (GTDB taxonomy): domain Bacteria; phylum Desulfobacterota; class Desulfuromonadia; order Desulfuromonadales; family Trichloromonadaceae; genus Trichloromonas. Next base: position 31,099 of record MHXM01000015.1, on the reverse strand, counting down.
GTATGTTCGAGTATGTGGGCAACCCCGGTGGAGTTATCCGGCGGGGTGCGAAACCCCACGGCGAAGAGGTTGTTTGGATCTTCGGCGACGAGATGAATCATACGGGCACCGGTTTTATCGTGCTGGAGTTGAACGAGGGTGATGTTTATTTCCGGGAGCGGAGTGACTTCGGTAACAGTGAAGCCATGCCGCCTGGTGCCGGTTTTCCAAGTGGTCATCGCCATGCCAGATTCCTTCGATGCGTGATGGGTTGAATAGTATTAACAGTCTATCGCACCCGCGGAAGATGTTCTAGGGTTAAAAATCGACCCCCGGGAGGACAAAAGAAAAAGCTCCACGGGAGGACCGTGGAGCTTGGTTTTTTTCATTTGGAGAGATCTCAGATTTTGCTCACGTTGGCGGCGGCGGGGCCTTTCTTGCCGGTTTCTATGTCGAAGGTCACCCTGTCCCCCTCCGCCAGGGATTTGAATCCTTCGGACTGGATTGCCGAAAAATGGACAAACACATCGGGGCCGTTGTCCTGTTCGATAAAACCAAATCCCTTCGCATCATTAAACCATTTCACCGTACCTTCGGCCATCGTCTTGCTCCTTTTTTTCGGGCTGGCATCGTTACCGATCGAGCAGATTCCGCGCTAACCAACAGCAAAAAAAATACCGCACGCCTGATGGCTGTGCGGTATTTTCAATATGGCGGGCTGCAACCAGACATAATCCGTATCTACTCGATCCTTAAATTGATAACGTTTTGTTAACACGGGTCTATTAAGAAAATCAAGTTCTTTTTTAAGAATCATGGCGGTCGCTTCGGCGTTTTATGCAAACGATTGGTGTATGTGGTTGTTTCAAATCGCTATCGAAGGGAGGGTATCTGATCGCAGGGGATGAGCGTTTTTCCCGTTGTGGGCCATTGCTGGACCTTGGAATCGGTTAGTGTTTAATAATGATAATTTGTGTGAAATGCGCTTTATCAAGGGTTTGCAGCGTTGTCCACAGATTCTGTGGATAAATCCTGGAAAACTGGTGGAGAGGCTGGCGGAAACGGCCTAGGGGTAAAGTAAATAACGGGTTGCCCAAAAAAAAGGCAATAGTTTGATCTATGTAATTACGTATGGTTACGTCGTTTGAAAGGATGACAGAGAAGGTCTCCCGGCGCTCACCGGAATGCTTGCATTGTCGATTGTATACAATGTGAAAATATTAATGATCTGTGGATATGTGCCAGGCGTGGCGCGAAAGAACGCCAAATGACGTAGTTGGTTACGACCCGGGTTTCAACGTCGATCATTGTCATCAGCGTACGGGAGCGGTGGTAACGGGGGAATCCGGAGGTGAACGGCGATACGGATTTTAGTGCGATTCAGCCGGTTGCGATAGAACTGCAATCGGGGCAAGCAATTTTGGGATTTAGGCGATTGCGTTGACAACCTTGAGAGAAATTTAAACAGTCGTAGCCAGCAAAAATGGCCACATCGCGGCTCCCAGGGGATGAAAGCTTAAACGACTGTTCTTTTTCGGGTTGCAAAAAAAAACTGGTCATGCTAGAAAACTCCTCCTTGTCGGAGCGTAGCGCAGTCTGGTAGCGCACCTGCCTTGGGAGCAGGGGGCCGGAGGTTCGAATCCTCTCGCTCCGACCATTTGCGCCAGTAGCTCAGCTGGACAGAGCAACGGCCTTCTAAGCCGTGGGTCGGGGGTTCGAGCCCTCCCTGGCGCGCCATTCGACAAAAAGGGAAACCCGGCAAGTTTCCCGTTGACAAGAGTACCCCTCTTGGCTAGTATGTGTCCGCTTTTATGGTGGGTGTAGCTCAGTCGGTAGAGCACTGGATTGTGGCTCCAGTTGTCGAGGGTTCGATCCCCTTCACTCACCCCATTTGAATTCTCTGGCCCACCTTTTTACCGTACCAGTGAATGTGGCGAGGTTGCCACAGGTGAGTCGGCAAAAAGTTGGGCCTTTCGTTGTTCGCAATGCTGGTACGGATTGTCAGGTGCTTATGTGGACCGGCTTGGACTTTGGGTGATGGTTGGCTCCACTTCTGGCAGGTTTCATGGTTTTTCGGTTCTTGTCTGATGCGAGAGTGGCGGAATTGGCAGACGCACTGGACTTAGGATCCAGCGGGCAACCGTGGGGGTTCGACTCCCCCCTCTCGCACCACCCCTCTTTTTTCTCAGTGCATGCACTGGATCTCATAATACGGTCCGCGGGCGATATGCCTGCGGCTTGTCATTTGATAATGAATACGCCCCAAATTTATCCCAGTGAGGTAACCCCATGAACGTCACCATCGAAGACATCAGCAGCGTCAAAAAGAAACTCTCTTTCGAAGTAGCCGCCGAAACAGTCGATGTCGAAATAGAAAAAGCTTACCAGAAAATTACCAAGACGGCCAAGATCAAGGGGTTTCGCCCCGGCAAAGCTCCCCGTTCGGTGGTCGAGAAATATTATGCGCCGCAGATGGAAGAGCAGGTGCTCGGGCGTCTGATTAATGATTCGTACTTCAAGGCACTGGTCGAGCATCGTGTCGCGGCCATTACCGATCCCGAAATCGTCGAGAGTTCACCATTGCAGAAGGGCCAGATTTTCACCTATCAGGCCCATGTCGAAATTAAGCCTGAAGTCGAAATTAAAAATTACACCGGGCTGACGCTGCAAAAAGAGAAATTCGAGGCGGATCCCAAAGTGATTGATGATCGCTTGGACGAAATGGTCGCTGGCCGAGCCCATTTGCAGACGACCGACCGCGATGCGGCCCAGAAGGGTGATCACGTCGTCATCGATTTTGAGGGTTTCGTCGATAAGGTGGCATTTGAAGGTGGCAAGGCCGAAGGTCATCAGCTCGAACTTGGGTCCGGCAGCTTTATCCCCGGCTTCGAAGAACAGCTCGAAGGAATGACGCGGGGGGAGGAACGGGCCATTGAAGTCACCTTTCCCGAAGCGTACGGCAACAAGGAGCTGGCGGGCAAACCGGCGGTATTCAACGTCCGGTTGCACGAGATCAAAGAGAATGTGGCACCCGAGCTGAATGACGATTTTGCCAAGGGGTTCGGCTTGGAATCGTTGCAGGAACTGCGTGAAAAACTCGACGAGAATTATCGGACCCAGGAGCAGAACCGGATTGATGGAGACTTGCGGGAAAGGCTGATTGCCGTCCTGATCGAGCGTAATCCGATGGAAGTGCCCGAAGCGATGGTGGTTAGTCAACTGGACTACATGCTCGGGAATATCCGCAATCGGCTCAAACAACAGGGGATGAGCCTTGAAATGATGGGGATGAACGAGGAGTCGTTCAAGCAAATGTACCGTGAAACGGCGGTCAGCCAGGTCAAGGGGAGCCTGGTGATGGAGGCCGTCGCCCGTCAGGAGAATATCAAGGCGGATCCCTCCGAAATCGACGACAAACTTGAAGAAATCGCCAAGATGTCCAACGCGCCGCTGGATGCAGTGAAAAAACACTATGCTCCCGAGGAGGCCCGCCGCGGCCTGCTGGCCCAGGTCGCCGAAGAAAAAGTCATGCAATTCCTGCTCGATCACTCAACGGTCGAAGAAGTGACCAAGGATCAACTGGCCGCCAGCGGCCAGGATCGGTCGAAGGAGTAACATCATGAATTTTATTCCGATGGTGGTCGAACAGACGGGGCGTGGCGAACGCGCTTATGACATCTATTCTCGCCTGATGAAGGACCGGATTATTTTTCTGGGCGGCGCGATAGAAGACCATATGGCCAATCTGATCATTGCCCAGTTGCTGTTCCTGGAGTCCGAGGATCCTGACAAGGATATCTATCTGTACATCAACTCTCCGGGCGGGGTGGTCACCGCCGGGATGGCTATTTACGATACGATCCAGTACCTGAAATCTCCGGTATCGACCATCTGCGTAGGTCAGGCCGCCAGCATGGGCGCCATTCTTCTTGCCGCAGGGACCAAGGGGAAGCGCTACGCCCTGCCGAATGCCAGGGTTATGATCCATCAACCGCTGGGGGGGTTTCAAGGACAAGCGACCGATATCAAGATTCACGCGGAAGAAATCCTTAAACTTCGCGATACCCTCAATGGTGTTCTTGCCGCTCATACCGGCCAGCCGCTGGAGCGAATTTCGGTGGATACCGAGCGAGACTTTTTCATGGGTAGCGAAGCCGCTAAAAAATATGGTATTATTGACGACATCGTAAAAAGAAAAGCCTGACTTTTTAGCGCGGAGGATTTTTAGTGAGTCGAGACGATTCTCAAACTGGGCAGTTAACCTGCTCTTTTTGCGGCAAGGCCCAGGAAGAGGTGAAGAAACTTATTGCCGGGCCGGCGGTTTATATCTGCGACGAATGCATCGAGCTGTGCAAGGATATCATCGCCGAAGAAGCCAAGCTTGAAGACTCGGCCCATGGCGGCACGGGGCACCTGCCCAAACCTTACGAAATCAAGGACGCCCTTGATGATTTTGTCGTCGGCCAGGAGCGGGCCAAAAAGGTCCTCGCGGTTGCCGTCTATAATCATTACAAACGGGTTGAATTTTCCGGCAGGACCGGCGATGTCGAGGTGCAGAAAAGCAACATTCTGCTCCTTGGCCCGACCGGAAGTGGTAAAACCCTGCTGGCCCAGACGCTGGCTCGAATTCTCAATGTGCCGTTCGCTATTGCCGACGCCACCAATCTGACCGAGGCCGGCTATGTCGGCGAGGACGTCGAAAATATCATTCTCAACTTGTTGCAGTCGGCCGATTACGATATTGAAAAGGCCCAGAAGGGGATCATTTATATCGATGAGGTCGACAAAATCGCCCGCAAATCGGATTCCCCCTCGATCACCCGCGACGTATCTGGCGAAGGGGTTCAGCAGGCCCTGCTGAAAATCATTGAAGGGACCATGGCCAGCGTACCGCCCAAAGGCGGACGTAAACACCCCCAACAGGAATTCCTCAAGGTCGACACGACCAATATCCTGTTTATCTGCGGTGGCGCTTTTTCTGGTCTCGAAGACGTCATCACGCGACGGACCGGAACCAAGAGCATGGGTTTCGGCGCCGAAATAAAGCAGAAAAAAGATCAGCGACTGGGCGAAACCTTGTCGCAGGTCGAGCCCGTTGACTTGCTCAAGTATGGACTGATCCCGGAGTTCATAGGCCGCCTGCCGGTGGTGGCGACTCTCAATGAACTGGACGAGGAAGCCCTTATTCAGATTCTCAAAGAGCCCAGGAACGCCTTGGTGAAGCAGTATCAGAAACTGTTTGAACTGGAAAAGGTCAATCTCAAGTTCACCGATGGGGCTTTGGTGGCCATTGCCAAGGAAGCTCTCAAGAGGAAAACCGGTGCTCGCGGGTTGCGTTCCGTTCTTGAAAATGCCATGCTCGACGTAATGTACGACATCCCTTCCCAGGACCGGGTCAAGGAAGTTGTCATCAACGAAGATGTCATTCTCAAACAGGCCCGACCGATTGTTCTGTACGATTGTGCCGAGTCTGCCTGAGGGTTGAGTCTCAGAACTGCTGAGCCATCCGACGCGCCGCTTGCTGATTCTTTTTTATCATCTCTCCAGCAGGGAACGTTCTGAGAGCCATGACAGAGTTTATTGATCATACAGATATGCAGGAGAATCCGGGGGACATCCCCGTTTATCCCCTGTTGCCCCTCCGCGACATCGTAATCTTCCCATACATGGTGACCCCGCTGTTTGTCGGCCGTCCCCGCTCCATTCACGCCCTCGAGGGGGCGATGGAGAAAGACAAGCTGGTTTTCCTCGCGACCCAAAAAGACCCCAAGACCGATGAACCGGGCGAGGATGATTTGTACGACATCGGTGTCGTCGGCCAGATCATCCAGTTGCTCAAACTGCCCGACGGGACGGTGAAAGTTCTTGTCGAAGGCAAGCATCGAGGCCGTCTTCGGTCTTTTATGGATCGCGACGAATGCGTTTTTGCGGTGATTGAGCCATTGCCCGACCAGCCGGTTGAATCCCCCGAAGTTGAAGCGTTGTTGCGTAGCGCCTGTGAAACCTTCGAGAATTATGTCAATCTCGGCAAGAAGATTCCGTCGGAAATGGTTGCCTCGGTTTCCGGAATTTCCGATCCGGGACGGTTGGCCGATACTATCGCCGCCCATATGAACGTTCGTATTCCCGACAAGCAAGAAATTCTTTCCTGCATCAATCCCCTTGACCGCCTGGAGTACTTGTTGGCCATGATGGAACGGGAGGTGGAGATTCTGCAAATCGAGAAGAAGATCCGTACCCGGGTCAAGAGTCAGATGGAGCGGAGTCAGAAAGAATACTATTTGAATGAGCAGATGCGGGCCATTCAGAAGGAGCTTGGCGAAAAGGACGAATTCAAACAAGAAATCAGAGAACTGGAAGAAAAGATCGACAAACGCAAGATGTCCAAGGAAGCCACGGACAAGGCGTTGGGAGAGTTGCGCAAACTCAAGATGATGTCTCCCATGTCCGCCGAGGCGACGGTGGTGCGCAATTATATCGACTGGCTGGTTTCCCTCCCCTGGAAAAAGGGGACCAAGGACCGTATTGACCTGGATCATGCCGAGGCGGTTCTGGAGGCCGATCATTACGGGCTGGAGAAAGTCAAGGAGCGGATTCTCGAATACCTCGCGGTTCAGGCTTTGGTGAAAAAGATCAAGGGGCCGATTCTCTGCCTGGTCGGTCCTCCAGGAGTCGGCAAAACGTCGCTCGGCCGTTCGGTCGCCAGATCGCTGGGGCGCAAGTTTGTACGCATGTCCCTTGGCGGAATGCGAGACGAAGCTGAGATCCGTGGTCATCGACGGACGTATATTGGCGCTATGCCAGGTAAGATCATCCAGGGATTGCGCAAGGCTGGGGTACGAAATCCGGTGTTTCTGCTCGACGAAATAGACAAAATGAGCACCGATTTTCGTGGCGACCCCTCTTCGGCTCTGCTCGAGGTGCTGGATCCGGAACAGAACAATGCCTTCGGCGATCATTTTCTCGATGTCGACTATGACCTGTCGAGTGTACTGTTCATCGCCACCGCCAACTCTCTGTATTCCATTCCCAGACCGTTGCAGGATCGGATGGAAATCATCCGCATCGAGGGGTATATCGAAGAGGAAAAACTGGCCATTGCCCAACGTTATCTGCTGCCCAAACAGTTGGAAACCCATGGTCTTATGGCTGAGCAGGTACATTTTTCCGAATCGACCCTGTATGAAATCATCCGTCGATATACGCGCGAATCCGGGGTGCGTAACCTTGAGCGGGAAATTGCCAACATCTGTCGCAAGATCGCCAGGGAACTGGTTAAGTCCAAGGACAAGAAAAAGAAATTCACGGTTGGCGTCACCCAGGTTAAGAAGTATCTTGGCGTTTCCCGTTACAGTTATGGGGTTAAGGAAGACGAAAGTCGTGTCGGTATTACCACCGGACTTGCCTGGACGGAAGTGGGTGGAGAGCTTCTTACCATAGAAACAGCAATATTGCCCGGTCAAGGAAAGTTGACCGTTACCGGTAAACTCGGGGAGGTCATGCGGGAGTCTTCGCAGGCTGCCTTGAGTTACGTACGCTCTCGCTGGCAGGAGTTGGGGCTGGATAAAGACTTTTATCACAAGCTGGATATTCATATCCACGTGCCTGAAGGCGCTATCCCCAAGGACGGACCCTCCGCGGGCATTACCATGGCTACGGCACTGGCATCGGCGTTGACCGGACGGGCTGTCGATCGCGATTTGGCTATGACTGGCGAGATCACGTTGCGGGGACGGGTTTTGCCGATCGGTGGGTTGAAGGAGAAACTTCTCGCCGCCAAAAGGGCTGGAATCTCAAAGGTTATCATTCCACAGGATAACGAGAAAAATCTTGAAGAGGTCCCGGCCCAGATTCTCAAGTCGCTGACGGTGTTTACCGTGGATCATATGGATCAGGTCATTGAAAAGGCTCTCGGGGAATCCGTGCCGATGACCCCGATGGGGGCTGTCGAGGAATATGTCGCAAGCGCGGAAGAACCCGTGCGCCATTAGGCATTTTTCCAAAATATTAGCTTGACACTCTTTTTGTAAATTTGGTATATATGCCTTCGTTTTGAAGGGCTTAATCCATTCCTAATCATTGGAGGTATCTTGTGACAAAGGCCGATCTTGTCAATGCGATGGCAGAGAAAGCAGGACTGAGCAAAACCGACGCCGAAAAGGCTCTCAAGGCGTTCACTGATGCTGTGACGGAAGCACTGAAGGCTGGAGAAAAGGTTGCCTTGGTGGGTTTCGGTACCTTCAGTGTGGGGCAACGTGCTGCTCGCACCGGTCAGAATCCCCAAACGGGTGACAAGATTCAGATTGCGGCAGCTAATACGCCTAAATTCAAAGCCGGCAAAGCTTTGAAAGATTCGGTTAACTGATTCAATTCCCATCCGGGAAGTCAAAAAGCAGAAAACGAAAGCGAATTTTTCGGCCACTTCATTTGCTAGAAATTTCGTTTTCTGTTTTCTTTTTAGGGGGCTGTAGTAGAGTCGGTTACAACGCCGGCCTGTCACGCCGGAGGTCGCGGGTTCAAGTCCCGTCAGCCCCGCCATTACAATAAATGAATAAGGGCGAATAGCTCAGCTGGGAGAGCATCGGCCTTACAAGCCGAGGGTCACAGGTTCGATCCCTGTTTCGCCCACCAGATACTAAATGACGAAGTTGCCGTCAATCATATAAAAAATCTTGGGGCTGTAGTAGAGTCGGTTACAACGCCGGCCTGTCACGCCGGAGGTCGCGGGTTCAAGTCCCGTCAGCCCCGCCATAAAAAAGAAGGGTGGCTCCATTTGGAGCCACCCTTCTTTTTTATATCCGCTCCGGATTAACTCCCGCTTTTCTAACAAGTATTTGCCTTGACTTTGCCGGAACCTATTACCTATCATGACTGGTGGCGCATGGCTTTTTTTGAGCGAAAACAGGAGTGTAATCAATGTTCTATGTCTCACTTCCGGGTGTTTTCCTATTGTTTTCATGGTTGCTGCTTGGTATTTCCGTGGTTTCTCCGGCAGTCGCGGATTCGAGTGTAGTGGCTGAAGTCGGTGGGATTCCGGTGACATCCTATGAATTGCAGCGCGAATTTCAACAGATGATCCCGATGCAGGTCAGTTTCCATGGGGGGATATCTAAGGAAAAACTAACCGAAATCCAGCTGAAGGCTCACGAAAAACTCATCGATCAAGCCTACAAGGTTCGTTATGCCTTGGCTGAGGAAATTACCGTGGATAGTGCACTCGTGGAAGAGCGTTTTTCTGCCGTGAAAGCAAAGTTCCCTGATTCCGATGCTTTTATCGGTGCTTTGGGGGACGAAGGTGCGGATGGATTCCGGGCCTCGATTTATCGAAAGTTGCTTGCCGACAAAGCCGAAGAGGCGGCGGTGAACCGTCGGGTTGTTGTTTCGGATGAACAGGTGGCCCGATATTACGAGGAGCGTCGCGCCAGCTATATGCGGCCTCGCCAATTCAAGGCCAGCCAGATCCTGGTAAAGGTCGATCCCGGCTCTAACAAAGAAGAACGTATGGCCTTGCGAGAGCGGGGCGAATCACTTTTGGCGAGAGCACGGGCGGGTGAAGATTTTTATGATCTGGCGTACTACAATTCGGATGACCGATCCAAATATGTCGGAGGAGATCTTGGCTATTTTCATGAGGGGCAGACCGTCGCCGAGTTTGAAGAAGCACTGAAAAAGCTCAAGCCCGGCGAGATCTCGGATCTTGTCGAAACTATGTATGGGTTCCACATTGTCAAGCTGGTTGAAAGCAACGCACCGCGTCAGTTGACCTTTGACGAGATGAAAGAGAAAATACGCAAGAATCTTGAAAAGGAAACCCGCGACACCCTTTACGAAGAATGGATGCAGTCCCTTCGCGCGCAATACCCTGTCAAGAAAATCGAACAGTGAAGCTTTTTCTTTGTTATCTGCTGGTCGCTAGTGCTCTTCTGACTCTGGGCGGGTGTGCCGGTCGGTCCAAGGGTCTATTTATTTCCGACCCCCAAGTGTCGCTGGTATGGCCGTCGCCGCCCGACACTCCTCGCATTAAATATTTTCGCCAAATCTCCGGACCCGAGGACTTCCGAGACAAAAACCAGACATCTCTTGTTATGCGCTGGATTACCGGCGATGTTGACCAGGAAATGCCCATGCGTGCACCCTATGGAATCGCCGCGGACGGGCGCGGACGGATCTGGGTCGCCGACCCTGAATCCCATGTCGTGCATATATACGATCTTGCTGACCGCCGCTCGGATTACCTGACCCGCGCGGGGGAGGACCTTTTTCTATCCCCGGTCGGTGTGGCTTACGATCCGGAACGCGAGCTGCTGTATATCTCCGATTCGGGGTTGAACAAGGTTTTTGTTGTGGACGACCAGGGGGATTTTCTCGGTCTGCGCCAGCCGGATGAGGGTTTTTCCCGGCCGGCGGGAATGGCGCTCGATTCGCAGGGCCGTCTTTATGTCGTCGACGTGCTCAAGGGACGTATCGAAATGTTTTCTCCAGAAGGCGTTCACTTGGGAGGAATGGAGGGCGGCGCGGGCGAATTGAATCGACCTTCCAACGTTGCGGTTGATCAAAATGGGCGAGTGTATGTAACCGATTCGCTGAATTTCAGGGTCGTCGTATTTGGGACGGATCGAAAGATTTTGGCAACCTTCGGTAGGATTGGAGATCGTCCGGGCTATTTTGCCCGGCCGAGAGGGATTGCCGTCGATTCCCAGGGGCATATCTATGTCTCCGATGCGGCATTTGACAATGTTCAGATCTTTGATTTGACAGGAAATCTACTGTTGTATTTCGGTGGTTATGGGAAAAGCCCCGGAAAGCTT
>MHXM01000015.1:13227-20299 GCA_001825565.1 Desulfuromonadaceae bacterium GWC2_58_13 | reverse complement strand
GATTATTTTTTGACCGGGATGACCGGCTTTACGTGGCGGATACCTATAATCGCCGAGTTCAGATATTCGAATATCTGCCGCAGTAATTATGAGTGGTACTTTTATTGCACATCGGTAAATTGGAGAAATGAGAGTTTTCCAGATTTAAAGGGTGGTTGCGAGACATTATGATTCGACGAGTTGGAGTGGCCCTGCTGTCGGGGCTGTTAATCCTGTGGATCCCCCTGGCGCAGAGTCGTCCGGTTTCGGATCCGTCAAATCCGCATAATCTTTCTATCGGCGCCACCCATGGTCGTACCCAGGCGAATGACGGCAGCCAATTCGGTGCCGATGAAATCTGCATTTTCTGTCATACTCCCCACAGCGCGACCGCCCTTGGCCCGCTCTGGAACCGGGCGGAGCCGGATAATATGGGATCCTTCCCCCTGTATAATTCTTCATCCCTGAAAATCAAGGATATCCCTGCGGCCCAATATAACACAACCGATTATCCCAACGGCGCTTCAAAACTCTGTCTTTCTTGTCATGATGGGGTGACCGGCATCGGCACGTTGCTGGATCGCACGATCACCATGAATCGTGAAACCATGTCCGATGTGCCGACTTCGACCACCTTTGATCCGGTGATTGATCTGGAATTAACCCACCCGGTTTCTTTTGTTTTCAATGACACGGTTGAAACCGCATTGCTTGGAAAAGCCAGCATCCCCACCGACCCCGATCTGCGGGACAGTCAAGAGCGGGTACAATGCACTTCCTGTCATGACCCGCACGATGACCGGGGCGAAGCTTTGTACGATTCCGCAGGCGTTCCCCCATTCTGGAGAATTATATCAACCGACCCCGCCAATTCTTATACGGACCTCTGTAACAAATGCCATGGAACTTTCGGTATTCCCTCCGGCGATCATCATACGGCCGATTTTCCGAGATGAGACTTGCGACTATGATGTGGTTTGGCTGCAACTGGAGGGTTTTCATGGTCCTGCTCTTTTTTTGGGGGGGGCTGTTTTTTGCTAGCCCTGTGCAGGCGCTGGAGGACCATCGTTCAAAGTTGCAGGGGGCGCATGGCGATCGTTCGACACTGCCAAAAACTTGCCGAACTTGCCATCGCGGCATGACCATGAAGATCTCCGGTGAAGAGACGGTGTGCCTGCAATGCCACGGTTCGGGGCAGGATCGTCAGATGATGGTTTCCAAAGACTACTTGCGGTCAAGCCGGAGTGGTGAAATTGCCAACATTAATGATCAACTGCGAAAACCGTACAATCACCCGGTACTCAGCGTTCGGGGAGTGCATCAGGCGAAAGAAGCTCTCCCCGAGGAGGTCAGCAATGCGGCCAGGCATTCCGAGTGTGTCGATTGCCACGAACCTCATGTGGTTGAAAAAGATAAGCCATTTCGGGGGATCGGCGGCCGCCGGATCGGCAATTTCATGGCCGACATCGATAAGGAATATGAACTCTGCTATAAATGCCACTCTTCGAGTGTGAACCTGCCCTCCAAGGCGACCAACAAACATGCCGAATTCAAGGCCACGAATCCATCTTTTCATCCGGTCGAAGGCGAAGGACGCAGCCTGTATGTAATCAGCCTCAAGGAACCCTATAATGAAAGGGAGGAGAGGCCGGGGGATATTTCCGTTATCACCTGTGGCAGCTGCCATGGCAGCGACGATCCGAACGGCCCGCGTGGACCTCATGGCTCCAACTACCCCGGACTTCTGTTGCAAAACTATGAGATGGAAGACCTTCGCCCCGAAAGTCCCCGTGCCTATGCGCTCTGTTACGGTTGTCATGATCGGACCAGTATTCTCGGCAACGAAAGTTTTCCCTATCATGCCCTGCATATTCTGGGCAACCCGGCCACCAATGAATTGGGAACCTCCTGTTTTTCCTGCCACGATGCCCATGGCAGCACCAAGTACCAGCACCTGATCCGGTTTGACGAGGACGTGGTCAGTCCCAATGAGGATGAAAAATTGGAATACAAGGCCACGGGAGTCGCTTCAAGGCACGGTTCCTGTCTGCTGAATTGCCACGAGGTTGAACACAACCCGAAATCGTATTGATGCCATTTTTGACAGTCTGGGAGCCGGACGGAATAGACCCGCCCGGCTCCTTGTTTTTTGCCTTTTACTTTCTAATTTCAAGAGCCTGTGGTATTTTATCTGACTATGGCTAGCTACCAGTGTAAAATTGGAACCGCCGATGGCCGGGTCGTGGAACGGGAATTCGAAGCGGTCAATCAGGACCTTCTCAAGGAGAGTCTTGAAGAGCAGGGTTTTCACGTTTTCCGCATCAAGAAAAAGGCTTTTCAGTTTTTTATCCGCAAGGACAGCTTCCGCCCCCAGTTCAGTGGTCGGCGGTTTCTTTCTTTCAATCAGGAACTGCTGGTCCTGATCCGGTCCGGCATGCCCATTCTGCAGGTTCTCGATACCATTATCGAACGGCTTGAGCCGGGGCGAATCCTCGATGTTCTTCGGGATATCCGCGAGGATGTCAAGGGGGGCGGGTCCTTGTCCGAAGCCTTTGAAAAATTCCCCCGCTTTTTCCCTCAACTCTATGTCGCTTCCATCAAGGCCGGGGAAAAAACCGGCGATCTTCCGGTCACGCTGGCACGGTATATCCAGTATCAGAAACGGGTCGAGGCGCTAAAGGCCAAGGTGAAGGGCGCAGCATTCTACCCGATTCTGCTGAGCATTGCCGTGATCGTCGTGGTTCTGTTTCTGATGCTTTTTGTGGTTCCCCGGTTTACTCAGATTTATGCCGACGCCAACGCTCAATTGCCGCTGATCACCCGGATGCTGATTGGTTTTGCCGAAAGCCTGACGGCGAGTCTGCCGCTTGCCGTTCCGGCGCTGATTGCCGGAAGTCTGGCGATCAGGGTGTATGCTCGTACCGACCGGGGCGCTTTGCTGTTCGACAGGATCAAGCTCCTGTTGCCTTTTTTCGGAAAACTGTTCGGCGATTATGCCATTTCGAGTTTTTGCCGAACTTTTGCCACGACTCTTTCGAGCGGGATTCCCGTCATTCAGTCGATGCAGATGGCTCGCGGCACACTGAACAACCGGTTGCTGGAAAATCGTCTGGCGGGAGCCATCCGGAAGATTGAAGAAGGAATGACCATTTCATCTTCGTTGGAACTGACCAAATTTTTTCCGGCGCTGGCTTTGCGGATGATCGGAGTTGGCGAGACAACCGGGGCTCTGGCTGATATGCTTAACGACGTCGCCGAATATTACGAAGAGGAAGTCGAACGATTGTTGGATCGTCTTACGACCCTGGTTGAACCCATCATGATGATGAGCATGGGCCTACTGATTGGCGGGATCATCGTGGCTATGTATGTCCCTATTTTTCAATTGGGCAGCACCGTTCGCTAACTTTGGCCAGGAGTTTTCCGGATGAATTTTGAGCGGAAAAAAATTGGTGAAATCCTGGTTTCCATGGGGGCCATCACTCCGGTTGAAATCAAACTTGTATTAGAACGGATGCAGGCACGAGGCGAAAATTTTGGTTCGACCGGGGTTGCCGAAGGGTTTTTTACCCCCGAAGCGCTGACCCAGGCCCTGGCGCTGCAGTTTCATCTTGAATACGTCGACCTGGAAAATTTTCTCCCCGACCCCGACCTGCTGGCGTCCTTGCCCGCTGGAATGGCCATGCGGTACCGTTTTCTGCCCATCAGCCGCAGCGAAAAAGAAATGGTGGTGGCGATCGCCGATCCCACCGATGTGGCCACCCGGGAGAGTCTCGAACTGCTGCTGGATACATCGCTCTCATTGCGGGTAGCCGTGGAAAGCAAGATCGTCCGACTCCTCGAACGGGTCGAGGGAACCAAACATGTGCTGGACGAGGTTTCCGAAGATTTTAAACTGCAGCTGGTTAAGGAGACCGACAAGGGCGAAGAAGTTCTTTCCATCGAAAAACTGACCGCCGATACCAGTCCGATCATCCGGCTCATCGATTCGACACTTTACGATGCACTCAACAAGCGGGCCAGCGATATTCATATCGAGGCCAGCCTTGAGGGAGTGGTCATCAAATACCGCATCGACGGGGTCTTGTATCGAGCCATCGAGCCCCTCGACAATCGTTTCCAGGGGCCGATCATTTCCCGTATCAAGGTTATGAGCGAACTCGACATTTCCGAACGAAGAATCCCGCAGGATGGTCGTTTCAAGGTGCGTATCGGCAGGCGCTCCATCGATTTTCGCGTGTCGATCATGCCGAGTATTTTCGGCGAGGATGCCGTCATCCGTATCCTCGATAAGGAGACCATCGCCTCGGATCTCCAGGGTCTCACCCTTGAGTCATTGGGGTTTGCCGAACGTGAACTGGTCCGGTTCCGGCGCATGATTCGCGAACCTTACGGCATGGTGCTGGTCACCGGCCCGACCGGGAGCGGCAAAACCACTTCGCTGTACGCCGCTCTTTCGGAAATCCACAACGAAGAAGAAAAAATAATCACCATAGAAGATCCTGTCGAATACCAGCTCAAGGGGATTGTGCAGATCCCGGTCAATGAGAAAAAAGGTCTGACGTTTGCCCGCGGCTTGCGTTCGATTTTGCGTCATGACCCCGACAAAATCATGGTCGGCGAAATTCGCGACTCGGAGACCGCCCAGATTGCCGTGCAGTCGGCGTTGACCGGCCACCTTGTTTTTACCACGGTGCATGCCAATAACGTTTTCGATGTGCTGGGTCGTTTTCTCCACATGGGAATCGATGTCTACAATTTTGTTTCTTGCCTCAACTGCGTCATTGCCCAGCGTCTGGTGCGAAAAATCTGTCCGCACTGCAAGCATGAAGTGAAGTATGACCAGCAGACTCTTGAGGAATCGGGTCTCGACTATGAAGAGTTTCGCTACCACCCCTTTTACGAAGGGGCCGGTTGCAAGGAATGCAACGGCAAGGGTTACCATGGCCGCAGCGCGATTGTTGAACTTCTTGATCTGAATGATCAAATGCGCGAACTGATTGTCGAAAAGGTGCCGATTTCCCAACTCAAGAAGGCGGCCATTCAGTCCGGAACCCGATTCCTCAGGGAATCGGCCGTCGAAAAAGTGCTGACCGGGGTTTCTACCCTCAAGGAAATCAACCGGGTCACGTTTGTCGAAAAGGTGGAAACAAAGTGATCCGACGTAATTTTCTCGGCCTGGATATTTGTGGTGGCGAGTTGCGGGGCGTGGCGTTACGCCGACAGGGAGCGACAACCGTGGCGCTGACTGGCGCCAAAACGGCGTCTCTGGCCGATGATGTTTGGGCGCTGTCGGTACGGGATGCGAACATCCTCGACCGACCGCGTTTTATTGCCGCGGTTCGAGCTGCGCTCGATTCGCTTTCCCGCGGCGAGGACCGGATCGCCCTGTCGCTGCCCGATTCCATCGGGCGGATTCTTCTGACCGAGGTGGACAGCGTGTTCAAGTCTCGGGAAGAGGGGATCGAGGTTGTCAAGTGGCAGTTGAAAAAGAGTCTCCCGGCGGAAGCCAGGGATGTGCAGCTGGATTATCAGGTGCTTGAGAAAACCGAGACGGGCAGGTATCGCCTAGTGGTATCGATGATCGTCCGGACTGTGCTCCGCCAGTATGAAGAGGCGCTTGCCGAGGCCGGATATCATCCCGTCGTCGTCGATTTCCATTCGCTTAATCTCTACAATTATTATCGCTCCCGCCTGGACCTGGGTGAGGATTTCATTCTGGTCGGCATCGACGGCGGCCATCTGGGCCTTCAGTTTTTCCAAGGGAAAATCCCCTGTTTCCATCGCCATAAACGAGTGGCGGCCGAACCCGAGGAGGGATTCAAGGAGATCAACCTGTCCTTTGCCGCGATCCGAGAAAATTATCCCGGTTTTCATCGTGCCGCCGTTTTTCTCCATTGCGACTGGACCGAGCGTGGTTCTCTTATCGAGGCATTGAGGGCGGCGTTTGAGCGGGATGTCATCGTGCTCGATCCGAAAATTGAGCAGCTTGCCGTCCAGCTCCCGCCGCCCGGGGAGGTTGCCAGTCCGAGTCTGGTGGCCGCCATCGGCGCAGCCGAGCGGTTGATGTGAGGCGATGACATGAAACTGACCCTGAATCTGGCCAGTCGTACTTATCTCAACCGGCGAGCCCTGCGTTTTTCGTACCTTGGGGTGGCTGCGATCCTGGCGATGTTGTTGGTGGTCAATTTGTACGGATACCTGCATGCCCATACCCGTATCGGGCTGCTCAACGACCGGTTGACCGAACTCGAACAACAGCAGCGGACAGAAAAAGGGCCCCTGCCGCGAAAGATGACCTCCGGGGAGCAGGAACAGTTGGTCGCCGATGTCGAGTTTGCCAATGAGATTCTGAAAAAAGATGGTTTCCGGTGGACGTTGCTACTCGATCATCTTGAGGGGGTTGTTCCCGAACGGGTCGGCATCCGGGGAATTCGGCCGAATTACAGTGAGGGATCGTTCACCCTGAGCGGGTATGCCCGCAGCGTCGACGACCTGCGGAAGTTTCTCGACAATCTGATTGGATCGCCTGATTTTAACGATGTCTATCTGTTACAGCAAGCTCGACAGGAGAGCAAGGACGGCGGCAGCTTGATCGGCTTTTCCATTGTCGTGAAAGGGGCCTTTTGACATGGCCAGAATTTCGCTGCTGAGTGCCGCATGGCAGATGGATAAAAAATATCCTGTTGTGCTAATCGTTCTGCTGCTGTTGAATGTAGGCACCTTCGCCGGTTTGAAATACTATATTTCGCCGCAGGTGGAGCATCTGGAAAAAAATTTCATCGAACGGCAGGCTCAAATCCGCCAAAGCCGCGCGACGGGGCGGGTTACCCAGGAACCACAAGACGATCTCTGGGCCGCTCGGGACAATCTGCAGATTTTCTGGCAGGCCATTCCATCCCGTGCTGAATTTACCGTTCTGATCGGAGATCTTTTCACTCTGGCCGAGGAAGCCGGGTTGGAGATCAATCAGATCAGTTACGATCCCGAGCCGATCAAAGGGCGCAACCTGTTGCGTTATGGCCTGGTCTTTTCGGTGGCTGGAAACTACGGCCAGGTCAAGCACTTCGTCCATTCGATCGAGCAGGCGGAA
>MHXM01000015.1:9341-13211 GCA_001825565.1 Desulfuromonadaceae bacterium GWC2_58_13 | reverse complement strand
AGGATCTTTCCCTGAGCGGGAGTGAAGATCAGGGAATGGAACAGGTTCGGCTCAGTCTGCGTCTGTCCACCCTGTTTAAAACGGGGGCGTTATGAACCGGCAGAAAATTGTACTCGTATCACTGCTGGTCATTCTGGGGCTGTCTTTCTGGTATGCATACTGGGCCTCGCCGCGGCAGGAGCGGGTGGCCCCGGTCCCTGGTTCGCCGGCCAAGGGCAAGCCGTCTCGGGAGCCACAACCGGAATTAACGAAAACCGACCAAAGACGGGTCCGCCTGGAAATCCTGGAACGCGGAGTCGATGCCTTTACGGAACCCCGGCGGGACATCTTTCGCCTGACGTCGTCGCGGTCGCTGGCGGCGGTGCCCCAGCCGGTGGTAACGGCGCCGCCACCGGCGCCGACCTTTGCCCCTCCCCCCGTGCAGATGGCGACACCGACTCCTGGACCGGCGGTTTCGGTCCGTTTTAACGTTCTCGGAACTCTGCGGAAGGATGGCCGGAAAACAGTTTTTCTTGGCTTCGAAAATGAGATTTTCATCGTCAAGGAAGGGGATCGATTCGGTAAAAGCAAGGAGTTCGAAGTAGCAGAGATCGCCGATGAAAAGGTTATTGTCCGGCAGGGGGACAGAAGTTTTCCAATAACCATTCCGGTGCCCGAGCAATCGGCCGAAGTTTCATTCCCTCCCGCGGAACCGGCTAGCCGACGGTTTTTTAATGCACGTGAGCCGACCCGCCGGATTATTCCTGGTCCGGCTCGACCTGAACCGGAAGAGGAAACGGAAGCGGCGGTGGAAGACCCGGCGGAGCCGGTCGAACCTGAAAAAGCAATCGAAGAGGGTACCCCGCCTGAAGAAACCTCGCCGGAGGAAGCCGCTGACGGAAATATGAGCTCTTTGCAGTTGAGGAGTATGATCCAATGATGAGGAAGTCTGTTGGGCATGCCGTTGTGTTCGGTTTGCTGCTGGCATTTCTGGGCGGATGCGCCGGCCCTCGGGCGTTCAAGGAAGGGGAAGCCTTTCAGCGTCAGGGCAGGCATGACGAGGCGGTGGCCAGGTTTGCGGAAGCGGTTTCCCGTTCCCCTGAAAGCAGGGAATATCGTCTGAATCTAATTAAAGCCAAAACCGAAGGTTCCCGGAAACATCTTGAGTACGGACGCACCCTGGTTGCCCGCCAGGAATATGAGCAGGCGTTGTTCGAGTTTCGCCAGGCTCGGGCGCTGGACACTTCCCTGATGGTCGCCGTGCAGGAAATCGAACGAACCGAAACCCTGGTCCAGTCGGAGAAGCTCATCGCCGAAGCCGAAACCTTTTATCGGGAACGGCGGTTTGGCAATGCCAAGAGCAACCTGATCCGGGCACTGGAAATCCTTCCCGGTAACCCCAGGGCGCTTGAATTGCTCGACAAGGTTCAGCAGCACCGCATTACCGTCATGGACGGTTTTGAACTCGACGTTTCTTCGGATGCCCCGATCACCTTGACCTTTACGGCCGCCAAGACCAAGGAAGTTTTTAATATCCTGTCCCAGTTGTCGGGGATCAATTTTATTCTCGACGAGGAAATTAAAGAAAAGAGTGTCTCGCTATCCCTTGAAAAGGCTTCGTTTGCCCAAGCCATGGAACTGCTGCTCAAGATGAATGATCTGGGCAAGAAGGTTCTCAACAGCAAGACCATCCTCCTCTATAGCAACACCAAGGAAAAAGGCAAGCAATACGACGACCATATCATTCAGACCTTCTACCTTTCGAACATCGACGCCAAAAAGGCGGTCAACCTTTTGCGGACCATGCTGCAACTGCGCAAGGTCTATGTTCACGAAGAACTCAACGCCTTGGTCGTAAGGGACAAGCCGGAAGTCATCAAACTGGCCCAACAGATATTGGAAGCGGCGGATCGCGGCGATTCGGAAGTTGTTCTCGATCTCGAACTGGTTGAGGTTACTCACAACAACGAGTTGAAGATCGGTCCGACCCTGAGCACCAACTCGGTCAGCTTGGGTCTGAGCAATCCAGGCTCCGGCAAAATCGTCGCCGATACCCTGACCTCGGGGACGACAACGACAACCACCACCGGTGATACAACCACCGGCGATGCCAGCAACCTGGTGCATGGACTCAGCAATCTGCAGACCTTTTACACCCTGCCGACCGTGACCTACGACCTGTTGCGTAAGCTCACCGATTCGGAAATCCTGGCCAATCCGAGCATCCGGGTGAAAAACAAGGAAAAAGCCAAGGTTCATATCGGCAGTCGGGAGCCGGTCATCACGGTGACCATCAATGGCGATCAGACGTCGGAAAACATTCAATATGTCGATGTCGGGGTCAAGCTCGATGTCGAACCGATCATCCAGCTGGACAATACCGTGGTTACCAAGTTGAATCTGGAGGTCAGCAATGCGACCCGGCTGACGGCGCTGCAGAGCGGGACCACGCCGCTGCTCATATCGACGACCAATGCCTCCACGGCGCTTATTCTCAAGGACGGGGAACAGACCGTCATCGGCGGCCTGCTGCGGGACGACCAGTCGAAAAGCAAGAGCACGATCCCCTTTCTCGGCGAAATTCCCCTGTTGGGAAAACTGTTCACCGGTCACAGCAACACCAAAAACAAACGGGAAATTCTCCTTTCGATCACTCCCCATATCGTGAAAAATCTCGACATGCCCAGTGCCGACGTAGCCAGCATCTGGTCCGGCGGCGAGGACGATCTCAAGGCGGGGCCCAATTTCGGTTCGTTCGCCGCTTTTAAGCCCGAACTCGAAGAACCGGCTCTGGCGGCAGCCCCAGCCCTGTTGCCTCCGGCGCCGGCGGCCATTGGAGAAGCTGGGCCGGCAGCCATTGACCCCGCCGGACTGGAAGTCGAGGGGGGGGCGGACTTTGCCGAAATGGTGACGGCTCCTGAAGAAGAGGTCACTCCCGATGCCATGGGAATGACGGCTATTAATGAAGGGATGCCGCTGCCCGGACCGCTCCCCGAACCTGTACCGACAGCCGGTCCGAGTTCTGTTGTCCCGGACGCGATGGCGGTTCCGGTTCCGTCCTCGGAGACGGGAGCAGATCCGGCGGCGGGTCCAGCTCCCATGTTCCCTGCGGCCCAACCGGCGGAACCCATTGAACAAGTGACCTTGGCTCCCTCCTCGCTGCCCACGGTGGCGGAACAGGGCCGGGTCTATCTCTCCGGATCGGCCGTGGTCAATGCCGGCCAGGAAGTTATTCTGGATGTGATGGTGGATGAGGTGACCGGTTTGTACAGCGCCCCGTTATTCGTGCGCTTCGACCCGCAACAGCTGACTTTTGTCAGGGCCGAGGAGGGCGATTTTCTTAAACAGGCAGGTCAAACGACCCTGTTTACGACCAGTGCCAGCAACGACAAGGGTGAGCTGATTGTCGGCTACAAGCAGGGACTCGGCGGCGCCGGGGTATCGGGTGGCGGAAAATTGTTCCGGCTGGTATTCAAGGCCCTGTCGTCCGGACCAACGCAAATCGGGTTTGACCGGATCAATTTCCGCAATCCGGCTGGCAACCGCCTGATTGTACGGCCCATGCCGTTTACATTGGAGATTCGGTAGCCATCTCATGAAGGGTTGGCGTCGGCCATACAATTCCAGGGGATTGACCCTGGTCGAATTGCTTATCGCCATGGCGATTCTCTCCATCCTGGCGGCGGCTGTGTTGCCGGTTGCCGAGGTGACGGTGCGGCGAACCAAGGAAATCGAACTGCGCCGGGTCCTGCGGGAGATACGCACGGCGATCGATGCCTACAAGGCTGATTATGACAAGGCGGTCAAGGAGAATACCTTGCCCGGAGGGGCCACGCTGGGAGATTCGGGCTATCCCGAAGACCTGGAAACCCTGGTGCAGGGCAAGGACTG
>MHXM01000015.1:6575-9295 GCA_001825565.1 Desulfuromonadaceae bacterium GWC2_58_13 | reverse complement strand
CGTGACCCGTTCGACGTGTATGACGATGGCTGGGGATTGCGCTCTTATGCCGATGATGCCGATTCCACTGTCTGGGGGGGCGGCGACGTCTACGATGTGTATTCGCAGAGCACCGCCACGGCCCTGGATGGAACCCTTTACAACACCTGGTAAGATGCCATTTATGAACTCACTATTGCCTGGGCGCCGCGGCCACGGGGGATTCACCCTGGTCGAGTTATTGATCGTCATGTCGGTGATCGGGATCCTGGCGGCTATTTCGGTGCCGAGTTACACGCGCAGTCTGATCAAGGCCCGCGAGGCCGTGCTCATGGAAGATCTTTACCAGATGCGCCGGGCCGCCGATGCTTTTTATGCCGACAACGCCCGTTATCCCGACTCTCTGGAAGACCTGGTCAGCAGCAAGTATCTGCGGGGGGTGCCGAAGGATCCCTTCACCAACGAGAATGAATGGGAGTGCCAACCCCCGGAGCCGTCGGAGGATGGCGAATTGGCAGAGGGCGGCTGCTATGACTTTCGCAGCCTCAGCGACCTGATTGGACTCAATGGGATTCCTTATAATGAGTGGTAACGGCGATGATCCAGATTTATAATGTCAGCAAGGCTTATCGCAAGGACTCCGCTGCCCTTTCCGACCTGAATCTGAAGATCCCGAAGGGCGATTTTGTCTATATCACCGGGCCATCGGGGGCCGGCAAGTCGACTCTGCTGAAGCTTCTGTATGCCGCGGAAAAACCGAGTCGCGGCCAGATCCTCATCAACGGGCAGAACATCACCCGGATGAGCGGAGGTCGGATACCTGAGCTCCGGCGGCATATGGGGATTGTGTTTCAGGATTTCAAACTGCTCAATTCACGAACCATCTTCGAAAACGTGGCGTTTCCCCTCGAAGTCCAGGGGAAAAAACGCTTCGAGGTAAGCAAGAAAGTCTTCCAGACGCTGAAGCTGGTTGGCTTGGAGCACAAGCTGCAATGCCTTCCCCTGGAGCTTTCCGGCGGCGAGCAGCAGCGAGTCGCGGTAGCCAGAGCGCTGGTGGTCGATCCCCTGGTGCTGATTGCCGACGAGCCGACCGGCAATCTCGACCCCGATGTGACTCTCGATATCATGGACCTGTTCAAGGGGGCCAATGCCAGGGGGTCGACGGTTCTGTTGGCCACCCATGATCGTGAGATGATCCGTCGTTTTCCCCGGCGGGTTATCACCCTGGAAAATGGTCGGCTGGTGGATGACCGAACGCCATAGGGGCTGTCCCAAACGCAATTTTTTATGAGGTTCTGACCGCGGTGGAACGCCTTATTTACTTTATCCGCAGGGCTCTGCGCAATATGCGCCAGTGTCTTTTCCTTTGCAGCGTCGCAATCGGCACGACTGCAGTGGCCCTGACCATGGTTGCTTTTTTCGCCATCGTTGTGCTTAACGTGCAACAACTCACTGCGCACTGGAGTCGGCAAGTTGAAATCGTCGCCTATCTCGACACGGTTCCCGATGCGAAGGCCCTACAGGCGTTGCAGGAGAAGATCCTGGGTTTGCAGGAGGTGGAAAACGTCGAATATACCACTCGGGAACAAGCATTCAATCAGTTCAAAACGCGGCTCGGCAACGATGCCGACTTGCTGGGCGGCGTGGATGCCGATATCCTGCCGGCTTCTTTTGACATTGCCCTGAAACCCCCCTTTCGTAACCAGGCTGGAGTCGATACGGTAGTGAACCGGCTGCGGAACGAAGTCGGCCTTAAAGATCTCAAATTTGGCCGCGAGTGGCTGGAAAAATTTGAATCCTTCGTCGCTTTGCTCAAACTGGGCGGCGCGGTGATCGGGGGTTTTCTGCTGTTTGCCGCGCTGTTCATCGTATCGAATACCATTCGACTCACCCAGTATGCGCGCCGTGACGAGCTTGAGGTCATGGGTCTGGTGGGAGCGACCTCGATGTTCATCAAGACTCCGTTTCTTATCGAAGGGGCGATTCAGGGAGGGCTCGGAGGGGTTATCGCCATTACCGGTTCTTTTATCCTGTTCCGGTTGTTTCTTCATGAGGGCCTGTCTTCCCTGCTGTTGGCGTCTGGAAGTGGCGCGATTGTCTTTTTGCCTCTGTCCTTTCAAGGGATGCTCCTTGGCGCCGGAGTTTTTCTCGGCCTATTCGGGAGCCTGATGTCTTTGCGCAAACTGGTCCGGGTCTGACGTGATCCGGCTCCGCGCGTTTATCTGCCTCTGGCTGCTACTGTTGCTGATCCCCTGCGCCCCGGGGTCTGCCGAACAGAAAAAACTCGACGATACCCGTCAGACCCTCAAGGAAATCGAACAGAGGATTGCCAAGGCGACCAAATCGCTGTCCGAGAAAAAGGGACAGGAAAAATCCTTGAGCAATGACCTGAAGACCGTGGAGCGGGAACTTGGCCGGTTGCGCCAGCGGGTCGATTCCCAGGGGGAGCGCCTTGCTTCGCTGAAAAAGCAGGTTGCCGCTGCCGAACAGGACATTGCCGGCCAGAGGAATGCTTCAAAGAGTTTGAAAGAACAGGTTAACCGGCGTCTTCGGGCCTTGTATAAAGGGGGCGAGATGGGGCTGCTTCGAGCTTTTTTCAGCTCCGGAAGTCCGGCCAGGATGGCCGAGGATTACGACTATCTCGGGCGGATCGTACGCAAGGACCGCGAACTGCTGATGGCATACCGCCAGCGGGTTGAAGAGCTGGAAGCCAGCCTGAGCAAGCTGGCGGCCCTGCGTCA
>MHXM01000015.1:2254-6525 GCA_001825565.1 Desulfuromonadaceae bacterium GWC2_58_13 | reverse complement strand
AGGGTGCGGTTCAGCTCAAAAAGCGGCTGCTCAGCAAGGTGCAGAAAGACAAAAGCCAGATCGCCTCGGAGCTGACCGAACTCAAGGAGCGGGCCTCCCGGCTGTCCGGTCTGGTCAAAAAACTTGAATCGACCAAGCCCCGGGAGTATAGTCAAAAATCTTCATCTTTCAGTGCCCAGAAGGGCAGGCTCCCCTGGCCCGTTAAGGGACGCGTTAAGGTTGGCTTCGGAACCGGACGCCATGCCACCCTTGGCACCCTCTACGAAAGTCACGGGATCGAGATCGGCGCCTCCCAGGACCAGCCGATCGCGGCCGTCTGGCAGGGCTCGGTGATATTTGCCAATTGGTTCAAGGGATACGGCAACCTGCTGATCGTCGATCACGGAGGCAGTTACTACACCCTGTATGCACAGGCGTCACGACTGAAAAAACGAGTCGGGGACCTGGTCCAGAAGGGGGAGACCGTCGCTTATTCAGGTTTTGAAGGAAACGATGCGGTATATTTTGAAATCAGGCACCGGGGTACCCCGCTTGACCCGACGGCCTGGCTCGGTTCCCGCTGAGACCCGCCTTCCCGGAGGAAATACGGATGTTTAATAAACGGTGGTTAAGGGTCCTTGCGCTATTGGTGTTTGTTCCGCTCGGCTGGTTTTCGATCGGCCAGGCGACCCGCCCCATTTCGGCGGAAGCCAAGTCACAATACGAAGATATCCGGCTGTTTACCGATGTTCTTTCGATCGTGCGCAAGAGCTACGTCGAAGATGTCGACATGAAAGATCTGATCTATGGGGCGATCAATGGCATGCTCGCTTCACTCGATCCCCATTCTTCCTTCATGCCGCCGGATGTCTACAAGGAAATGAAGGTCGACACCCGTGGCGAATTTGGCGGGCTGGGCATCGAAATTACCATCAAGGACGGAATCCTGACCATTGTTTCGCCGATTGAGGACACTCCGGCCTATCGGGCCGGTTTGCAGGCCGGCGACCAGATCGTCAAGATTGAAAATCGCTTTACCAAGGACATCAACATCATGGATGCGGTCAAGCTGATGCGCGGACCCAAGGGGTCGAAGATCAGCATCACCGTGATGCGGGAGTCCTTCGAAAAACCCCGCGAGTTTCTGCTGGTCAGGGAGATCATCAAGATCCATAGCGTCAAGTCGAGAACCCTGGAGGACGGCTATGGCTATGTAAGGCTGGTTCAGTTCCAGGAGCCCACTTCCGACGAACTGGAAACGGCACTCCAGGAACTGCGAAAAGAAAATAATGGGAGCCTGAAAGGGTTGATTCTCGACCTACGCAACAATCCGGGCGGTCTGCTCGAACAGGCGGTCAAGGTTTCGGATACCTTTCTTGCCGACGGTCTTATCGTCTACACCGACGGTCGCGAGGAGGGGAGCCGGATGGAATTCAGTGCCCATGCCAAAGGCACCGAAAGCGACTACCCGATGGCGGTTCTCATCAACGGGGGGAGCGCCAGCGCTTCGGAGATCGTTGCCGGCGCGCTTCAGGATCATGAGCGCGCCATTATCATCGGGACCCAGAGCTTCGGCAAGGGGTCGGTGCAGACCATTATTCCGCTCAGTGACGATTCCGGCCTGCGCCTGACCACAGCCCGCTATTACACTCCCCAGGGGACCTCGATCCAGGCCCGCGGGATCACGCCCGACATCGTTGTTTCCCAGGTTGAGGTCAAAAAAGCCGAGGACGCCGAGCATTTCCGCGAAAAAGACCTGAAAAACCATTTTGAAACCTCGGATACGAACAGCGAGGAAGCGATTGATTCCGATCTTCAAAAATTCAATCTCGAATCGGACGATCGCAATGACTACCAGTTGATGCGGGCGCTTGACCTGCTCAAAGGACTGCAGATCTTCAAAAATATGAAATCTCCCGCCGCCTGACCCACGTCTGCCGCAGCGACAAACCCGGGGGGATGATCCATCCCCCCTTTTTTCGTGAAACGGAATATGCCTCCCAAAAAACGCCCACGCGGCAAGCGCAGTTCCAGAAAAAAAAACGGAGGCCGTCAATTGAAAGTGCTGCTGGCCTCGCTTTGTCTGGTCGGTTTTTTATTGATCAGCCTCCTGATTCTTTCGTACCTGCGGCAGTCCTGGCAACCGAAACCGGTTCCACCGATCGAAACGGGACAGTTCGCCCTTGAAGATCTACGGGTCGAGCTTGAGAGCGCCCTGCTGCGCAGCGGTATTTCGCTGGACCAGATCAAGACCGGTGAACAAAACGGTGTTGCCACCTTCGACGTTGGGAGTCCCTTTCCCCCCGAGGCAGTGCTCCGTTCGCTCTCCGAACGGGTGCAACGGGTGACTCCCGACGCGCGCATCGACACCGGCATCCATCCCGATGCAATTGCGGTCTACCTGCGGGACCGCATCGTTTACCTGTTGCGGTTTACGCCTCCGCCGATTGAACCGCCCCCTTATCAACCACCCCTGTTGCAACCACCTCTGGTGCAACCACCCCTGTCGCCGCCTGGTCGGGGGCGGATGGCGATCATCATGGACGATCTGGGCCAGGATATGCGGTCGGCCAGATCCTTGCTGGATATCGACCTGGCGGTGACCTTCGCCATCATTCCGAAAAACGAGCGGGCGACGCGGGTGGCGACTCTGGCTCATCAGCACGGTCGCGAAGTGATTGTGCATATTCCGATGGAGCCGAAAGGGTATCCGGCCATGAATCCGGGCACCGATGCCTTGTTCCTGAAGCTGTCGGCTGAGGACATCCGGCGGCGTTTTCAAAGCTATCTGCAGCGGGTGCCGTTTGCGGTGGGCGGCAATAACCACATGGGTTCCAAATTTACCCAGAGTCAGGAGCAAATGACCGTCGTCATCGATGAATTGCGCAAGGCGGGAATGTTTTTCGTCGACAGCCGGACCAGCGGGCAATCCGTCGCCTTCGAAGTGGCCCTGGCCGCCGGAGTGCCGGCGGCCAGCCGGGACCTATTTCTTGACAATGTGCAAAATGAAGAGTTGATTGCGCGGGAAATTCACAAGCTGGTGAGATTGGCGATTAAAAGAGGACGGGCCGTGGGTATCTGCCATCCTTATCCGCAAACCCTGGCGGCTTTGCGTCGGGAGGCCGATTATATTCGTTCGCAGGGGGTTGAAGTCGTGCCGGTTTCGCAGCTGCTGGTACGTTAGGGAAAACAGACTCAGCTGGCGGGGAGTTGCGCCGCGATCTTGTCGGCAATCCGCCGGAATTGTCGGTACTGCTCATCGTAGAGAATTCCCTCGGCAAAATCCGAACTGACCCGGCGGACCAGCAGAAAGGCGTCTTGCAGCCGTTTCTCACCGTCCAGTAAGTTGGTTCTCTGCAGCAGCGGTTCGAGCAGCGGCAGGGTTTCCGGCTCGGCGGATGGGTTCAACTCTCCCAGCTCGACGATTTTGTGGGAGATTTCCAGCCCCTCCTCGTCGAACCGGTAAAAAGAAAGCTGCTGCTGGTAATGACCACGGGTGTTTGGCGCCCGGCGCAGGACAAAATAGGAACGTTGCGCCGATTCGCGAAACAGGTCGCGTAGCGGGTCGCTGGTGTCGATCTGGCGGTGTGATCGGTAAAAATAAGGAAACACCAGGCTGGCAAAGCAATCTTCTTCGAGGAAACCCGCGGTCGCTCCATCGGAAGTTTCGCAGTAGTAGCCCGCCGGACCTATTGCCTCAGGACCGACCAGCGGTTTGCCGCACAGCAGACAATCACTGTGCAGGTTTGCGCGGCGGGTCGCAAAGGAATCATCCCGCGCCGAGCGCCGCTGATTGACTTCTTCAGCCACTTCATCGAGACGGCGTTGCTGGTTTTCGATGGTTCCCAGGTAAATTTGCCGGGCCAGGTGGGCGAACTGCACATGGACCTCGGTCCCCCGGCCGTGGGTGATCACCGGATAAATACGTCCTTCGGGGTTGGTGTTGAGTGATTCGACCTTGGGACTTTTGGCGATGTAACCTTCCATGCAGCGATAGCCGCGGTTGATGGCGTATGCCTTGAGCAACTGGTAGGGGTCACGGAACGGGCCATCGTAATGGATGCGTTGGTCGACCAGGCAGGGGAGAATCCGGATGGTTCGGCGGGGCAGTTCCTGTCGGTCGAAAAAATCGTAAAGGTGTTTGCAGTTCTCCAGCGAGGGGGCATCCTTGACCGGCACCACGACCCGGTCGGCGGCGAACAGCGCATTCTGGGTAAAAACGTCGAGATCGGGGCGGGTATCGATGATGACGATGCCGGAGAGGTCGGAGGCTGCCAGAATCCGAGCCAGTC
>MHXM01000015.1:1489-2207 GCA_001825565.1 Desulfuromonadaceae bacterium GWC2_58_13 | reverse complement strand
CCGCTTTCATGGCTGGTGCCGAACACCGCCAGCACCACCGCCTTTTTCTCCACCGGGGCCGCCTGGACACCCGTAGCGCCACACACCAGAAACAGGGCAACCAGCAACGAAACAGCATATTGCGACATTTTTTTCAAACGCATCTTCTTCTCCATCTTTTAAAAGGTTGATAAGTTTCCTTCAAAAAAAGACGGTATCCCCCTGCGTATCTGCTGTGCGCGCAAGGCCGGAAACCTTTCCTCGAAGGTTGCAGCAAAAAAATCAACAAGGCAGGTCTCCTGACTTTTCCCAAAATCGGTTCGCCTTCCCACCCCATAACAGGGGCAGTGGCCTGAGAACCGACTTTCCCGCTTCCCGGAGGAAGCAGGTGGAAATTACAGTGGCGGGACCGTTCCCGATTTGCACGGGATTCCCTTTTAAGCCCAATGGGCGCCTTGTTGACACAACATGTGTACGTCTATGCAAAAAACTTTTTTAAAAAAAACTGACTACTCAGCTTGATACTCCAGGTCCACCCTCAACCAAACGGCAGAAAATAATAGCCCAGACCAACGGCGATCACCGAGGCCAGACGCAATAGCTGGCTGACCCCCACAAGCTCAAGGGCAAGTTTCGGAGAAAAGATGCCAACATAGTAGGGGAACTGGTGCCGCACCGCCCGAATCGGGGTGGAGAGAATATTGCCGACCAGCAAAGCGAGAACCACCTCTTTATAGCT
>MHXM01000015.1:1055-1323 GCA_001825565.1 Desulfuromonadaceae bacterium GWC2_58_13 | reverse complement strand
AGGAAATAGAACAGGATATACACGGGCACGGTAAAATAGAGGAGCCCCTTAATCCTCTTGCGAAATCTCCGCACGCTTTTCTCCAGGGCCTGGTGCCAATCAATCTTTTCGCGGGCCAAGGGGGGGATCTCCCCCAGCTCTCCCTGAAGGGGGGGGAGCAGGATCCTGCCGCCGATTACCACCAACGCGGTTTGCAGCATTGCCGCGGCAAAAGTCAGGGCCAGGTACACCAGAGCGGCCATTTTTATAAGTGGCGCCGTCAGGAAAA
>MHXM01000015.1:252-678 GCA_001825565.1 Desulfuromonadaceae bacterium GWC2_58_13 | reverse complement strand
CCCTGTTTCATCCACGGCAGATCATTACATAATCACTTGTCCACGGCGATCATGCGGCATAATTTTTCAAGGCAGGTCTTCTGACTTCCGGTTCATCCTTGTCTCGCGCCTTCCCATTTGAAAAACAGTGGCGTGATTGCGAAACGCGTCCCCGGTTACAGCGGTGGGCCCGTCCCCGAATTGCACGGGGTTCCCTATAAAGCTCTTTTGGAGCACCTTGAAGGACTGATATCTAGCATATCAGGCAAAATTTCGCCAGCATTCTTCTTTATGGCAAAATTATTCCCTTTCGCCTAAACTGCAACCTCATATCTTACGAATAGCGCCTGAAATACCGGAGAAATTACATGGAAACATTCGAGCAACTTCTTGAAAAATCGACCAAAATTCATGGGCACATCTGCGCTGGCCAGGTCATCGGGGTGC
>MHXM01000015.1:0-132 GCA_001825565.1 Desulfuromonadaceae bacterium GWC2_58_13 | reverse complement strand
GCTGTTCCCTGGGCAAGCTCTCCCTCAAATGGCTCGATTACGGGATCATGGCCGCGACCTTTGTCAACCTCAAGACCGGCACGGCGGTAAGGATCACGGCCCTGGAAGAATCCAGAGAGACCTCCAAAAAAT
>MHXM01000014.1:8146-11207 GCA_001825565.1 Desulfuromonadaceae bacterium GWC2_58_13 | reverse complement strand
TGAAAAGTCTTAAACTAGCGCCATTCGGGACACTCCCCGTATTATTTATTGCTCTTCCCTTCACCCTAAGATATCATCCCCCCGTGCCTAGAATCGCTCGCATCATCGCCCCCGGATATCCCCACCACATCACCCAACGTGGGAACAATCGTGCCACGGTCTTTTTTGACAACGAAGACCGGCAGACCTATCTGAAGCTGTTGGCCGGCTACGCGCACAAACATGCGCTGCAGATCTGGGCTTACTGCCTGATGGACAACCACGTTCACCTGCTCATCGTCCCGGAGACCGAGACCGCCCTGGCTCGCGGCATCGGCCTGACCAACCAGGTCTATACCCAATACCTCAACCGCAAGCTAAACCAGTCCGGCCGTATCTGGCAAAACCGTTTTTTCTCGTGCGTGGTGGAGAACGAACAGTATCTGTGGGCGGTGGCACGATATATCGAACGCAATCCGCTGAAGGTGGGATTGGCGAAAAGCGCGGAGGATTATCCCTGGTCCAGCGCCAAAGCTCACCTGACGGGATCGGACGACCCGGTGCTTAGTTCTCCATCCTGGCTGGACCCGCCGGAACGCAACGCCTATGCCGGATTTGTTTTCGCCGAGGACATTGCCATGGATGATGGAATCCGCAGGGCAACTCGCACCGGGCGACCGTTCGGATCGGAAAGCTTTATCGATATGCTTGAATTGCGACTGGATCAGACCCTGAGGCCGAGGAAAGCGGGCCGACCTCGGAAAGAATAAGGGGAGTGTCCCTAGTTTTCCCAGATCCTGCGTGCGGCATTCTGACTTACAAAGAGGGTGAGAATGCCGCATGAACCAGCCGGAGCCTGGAGCACCCGAAAAATCCCTTGAAAATCTCCTGCACTCTCCGGCCGAGTGGCACGCGTGAAACGCCGTGTACGCACCATCACCCCTGTTCGTAGCGCCATTTATGGCCAGGCGGGGTAGTATGCGTTGGTAACGTCGTTCATTCACGATACCAAAAAACCGCCCCCCCAGGAGGCGGTTTTTTGGTATCCGCAAGGCAACTTTATCAGAAAAGCAGCCTGTCCCATTCTTCGTGAGTTCTGGAACGTCGTGTCAGTGGTTTGGGATGATGTAGTTTGGCTCGTCCTGCCCATCAATCCAGGCAGTCAGAAGGTAGCAGATGCCGTTATCATCGACGTAGTACCGCACGTGAATACGTCTATAGGCGAGATCCACTATGGCAAGGTGAAATTCATGCTGAACTCCTCCCAGCATTTTCCGCCTGACTGGCCATGCGTGAGGATGCTTCTCGATGACATCGAGGATCGTCGCCATTGCGGATGGCAACGCCAAGTATGCCACCGGGCTTTTCTCCCGAAGGTGGGATCTTACTTCGGAAAAAGCAGCGATGAAGGTCGGGGTCCGGCGGATGTTTTTGTATTTGCCGGCCATCACCGCTTTTTCTTGGCCGGGACATGACCGCTTCCGACCATTTCCTCGCCGATCATTTTATCTTCCTCGATCATTTGGAGCAGATCATCGATCGGCTCGGAAAGGCCGTCCCTGACCTCCCGCATCGCCTGAAAAGTCATGAGATCGGCTTTTTGTTCGAGAATGTCCGCCTCGATGAGACGTTCCGCACCAGCCTTGAAAAAACTTTGCGGCGTCATGCCGTGGACACGGCAATATTCGTTGACATTGTGCATCTCCGCCTCATTGAGGGTGATATTGATCTGGTTGCGTTTTAACATGGCCGTCCTTTTGCTAGGCATAATAGCAATCCTATCAGCGCCGTATGGGTTGCGCAAGGATAATAGGGGGTCCATACACCTTGGCAATGGGCTGGTCAGCCTGCAATTCACCCAACGAGAAGTGTCCAGTTAATCATTTCGGATTTTGCTTGAGGAAAATTACCGGGTGGCGAGGCACATTCTCTCATCTTTCCAGCCAAAGAAAAGCCTTCTCAACCGATTGGTTTGAGAAGGCTTTTGATGTTTTTATATAAAGCGGCGATTGAGTAATCTTCTTCCTATCGATCTTTCGCCGTTCAGATCAAGAAAATCCTCGAATCGGTTCCGGCGGGGCGTTGCTGTTATTAAAAGATTGATCGGACTAATTGAAGTGAATTCTCTGCACCCCTTCGATGCTGGCGATGATGCCGCTCAGTTCGCGGCCGATGCGTACCCGGTGCTGGGTGAGAATGAACCGGTAGCGGATGCTTTTTCCGCCGAGGTCGTAATCGGCTTCGAGGTCGGAAATATGCAATTTACGGGCGACAAAAATACGTTCGAGTTCGGGATAGATGTCGGGCTCCGAATGTGCCGTGATCGTGAGATGCAGGTAGCGGTCTTTCTTGATGATCGGTTCGAGCTTCTTGAGAAAAATCAGGGACAGCAGCGCGATCACGGCGCCAATGGCGCCGGCGGCGAACATCCCCATGCCGAAGGCCATGCCGATGCCGGCGACCAGCCACAGGCAAGCGGCGGTGGTCAGCCCGCGTACCAGGAAGCCTTCCTTGATGATGACGCCGGCGCCGAGGAAACCGATGCCGGTGATGATCTGGGCCGCCGCCCGCCCCGGGTCGAGGCGAACCACGCCGGTGCCGGGCAGATCCCCGTACTTGAGAAAAAACGCCTCGGAGACGATCATCATCAGGCAGGAGCCGACCGAAACCAGCAGGTGGGTGCGCAGGCCGGCCGGCCGGCCATGCTTTTCCCGCTCGATGCCGACGATGCCGCCGGCCAGGGCGGCCAGCACGATCTTGAGAAGAATCGCCAGTTCATAGCTGCCGAACAGGGTTGAATGGAAAAACATGGAAATCTCCTTGAATGTCAGGCAGGTAATCGGTCGCTGGCCCACCGCTTATCGGGTCATTATGGGTCAACCGGAGAAAAAACGGAAGGGCTGTTTTCATGAAGATTGACGGCATTTTGTTTTTCAACTGAGGAATCCGTTTTGTCGTTTATACTTGTCCGAAAGCAAGCCCGGCGGGTGGGAGGTGTCGAGTGGCCGAATCAATTAACATACTGCTGGTGGAGGATTCGCCGACCCATGCCGAAATGATTCGGCACGCGCTGGAGGCGAAG
>MHXM01000014.1:261-8099 GCA_001825565.1 Desulfuromonadaceae bacterium GWC2_58_13 | reverse complement strand
ATTATCTGCTCCCCGACGGCAGGGGAACGGACCTGCTCCCCGAGGATCCCGACCAGGTCCGCTGGCCGGTGGTGATTCTGACCGGCCAGGGGGATGAGCAGGTGGCGGTCGAGGCGATCAAACGGGGGGCTCTCGATTATGTGGTCAAGTCGATGGATTCTTTTGCGGACCTGCCTTATATCGTCGAACGGAGCCGGCGCGAGTGGAGGCGGATTGTCGATCACCGGCGCGCCGTGCGAAAAGCCGCCGAATTTGGCGGGCTGCTCGATGCTTCGCTGAACGAAATCTATACCTTCGATGCGGAAACCCTCCATTTTCTACAAATAAACCGGGGGGCTCTGAAGAACCTCGGGTATTCCATGGATGAGCTTCGCCAGTTCACCCCGCTAGATATAAAGCCGGAGTTTTCCTGGGAATCCTTCGAGACCCTGCTCCAGCCGCTGAGATCCAAAGCCAGGGAGACGGCCACTTTTTATAGCAGTCATCGGCGCAAGGACGGTTCCTGTTATCCCGTGGAAGTCCATCTGCAGTTGCTCACGCTGGAGGAGCGCCCGGTTTTCGTGGCCATGGTGCTCGACATCAGCGACCGCAAGCGGGCCGAGGACGCCCTGAAACTGAGCGAGGAGCGCTTTCGTTCCATTTTCGAATCGGCGGCGTCCGGCGTGGTGATGATTTCGCCGGACGGCGTTTTCAAGCAGGTGAATCCGGCATTTATCCGGTTTGTCGGGTATGAAGAGGCGGAACTGCTTAAGATGTCGGTTTTCGATGTCACCCACCCCGAGGACCGGGAATGGACCCGGGGATATTATCAGCTTCTGGCCGGGGATCAGAACCGGATCGTCGACACCGAGAAGCGATACTTGCGCAAAGACGGCACGGTGTTCTGGGGCCACACCTCGGTGGCCTGTGTCTTTGGGGGAGAGGGTACCGAGGAATATTGCGTCGGCCTGGTACAGGACATTACCGAGCGGAAGCGAATGGAAGAACAATTGCAGGAGCTTAACCGTGAACTGGATGCGTTTGTCTGCACCGTTTCCCATGACCTGCGCACGCCGCTGACCCCGATTGTCGGCTATGCCCAATATCTGAAATCGGCGTATGCCGATAAGCTTGACGCCAAGGCGCTCGATCTTTTGGGCGAAATCGACCGACAAGGGCAGGTCATGGCGGCCATGATCGAGGATCTGCTCAACCTGGCCAAGGTGGGGGCGCTGAAGCTTCCGGACGAGCCCCTGGAGGTGAGCCAGGTGGTTTCCGAACTACTGGATGTCATGGCGTCTCAAATAGCCGAATCGGGGGTGGAGATCCGGGTGGAAGATTTTCCCCGGGTCCGGTTGCCGAGAACCCTGCTGAACCAGATTTTCGACAACCTGATCGGCAATGCGCTTCGTTACGCCGGCGGCGGTGGCGGCCCGATCGAGGTGGGAGGGCTGCGAGAGAAGGATCGGGTGCGACTGTTTGTTCGCGACCACGGTCCCGGCATTCCGGAAGAAGAGCGAGAAAAGATTTTCGAGGCATTTTTCCGCGGGACTTCGGGAAAAAGCCGGCGTGGCACCGGAATCGGCCTGGCGACGATCAAAAAAATAGCCCGACTCTTCGGAGGCAGGGCCTGGGTTGAAGAGACCCCGGGGGGCGGCGCCACCTTTTGGGTCGAGCTGGTGGGGTAGTCCCGGGAGGGAAGGAATGGTTTGTGAATTTCGTCGTAACGATGCTAAGATAACACTTGCCGGTGGGTTGGCCGGTGTCGGCGAAACCAGGTTAGCCGGAGACCCCGCCTGAGAAAAGCAGTCGTGTCTACCGGGATTTTTTTCAACCATGGCGATTCCCGAGCATTGCGGCAGAAAAAAAGCCGTGTCGAGCCGACCCTGGTCATTCATCCCCGTCACAACGACATCCCGCCGGTCAATGTCCACGCATATTTGTATCCTGGTTCAAAAATTCAAACAGGCTCGGTAATCCCAATGGTCCGTTTTTCAGGTGAATTCAGATGAACAAGCAACGCATCGCAGTTTTGGCCGTTCTCGTCCTGCTGGCCGCCTCGACGGTTCAGGCGAAAATCTACCGCTATGTCGATGACAACGGGGTCACCGTTTTTGTCGATGACGAGTCGCGGATTCCGGCCAAGTTTCGGCAGGAAGTCAAGGCCTACTCCGGCCAGCTCGATCACCTGACCCCCGAGGAACGGGAAGCCTTGCGCGAACGCGAGCGCCAGGAACGGGAACAGGCCCGGATCGAACAGAGGGTGGAGCAGGCCGAGCAGCAGCGCCAGGCCCTGATTCAGTCGCTGGAGACGCCGGTGACCATTCGCGGCAACCAGGTGCTGGTGCCGGCTCAGGTGGCCTTCGACCGCAACAAGGCGGATGTCATGCTGTTGCTCGATACCGGAGCTTCCAATACGGTGTTTCACCGCTCGTCGCTTGATCGGCTGAATATCGAGAGTGAAAAAACCGGCTATTCGCAGGTGGCGGGCGGAGGGGTTATTTCGACCGACGTGGTGAAGTTTCAGTATATCAAGGTGGGGCCGTTCAAGATCGACAACGCGCGGGCGATGGTCATCGATCACAAATTTACCGAAGCCCGTTTCGATGGCCTGCTCGGCATGGATTTTCTGCGCAATCTCGATTATCGCATCGACTACGACCGGCAGGTGATTCGTTGGCAGCCGGACCGGGCCCTCGAATAGAGGGCGAATATCGGGGATGGACGACTGAGCCCGGCTGGTTGCCGGGCTCAACTATTTTTGGGCTGGCCGATTTCCATGATGGCTTCGACCGCCAGCCCGCAGGGGATGGCGAAGAGGATGGTCAGCAGCGAGCGGGCGAGGGAAAAATCCCAGCCGAGAAACTCGATTTCGAGGGGAATCATCGGGATTTTCACCGCGTAGGCGGTCAGCAGGGTGACGATCACCGCCCAGCGCGCCCCCTGCCGGTGGATGCTCATGAGCAGCGGAAAGATCAAGTAAGCCGGGCCGATCAGCACCGTGCCGCAGAGCGCCGAAAGCAGCAGCGCCTTGAAGCCGGCTTCGCGGCCGAGCAGCCGGGCCACCGCATCGCGACTGATCCAGACCTGGGTCAGCCCGACCAGTCCCATTACTGCGACGATCAGCAAGGCCACCGACCCGAAGGTTTTGGCGGCGATGGCCAGGGCCTCTCCAGCCTGCCCGGGACTGGCGCGAAACGCCCAGCCATAGAGCAGCAGGGTGATCAACGGCAGCCACTGGGCGCGCAGCGACGTCCAGGCGCTCAATGGCCGGCGGGGTGTTTCAGGGTTCATGTCAGCCATCCGATCAGCAGGCCGATCAGCAGCGCGGTGAGAAAGGCGATGACATTACGCGACAGGGCGAAGCGCAGGCCGAAGATCTCGGCTTCGAAGGGGAGGGTGAGCACGCCGACCGAAATCCACGAAACCACGAAGGCGGCCGCCGCCGGCGGCCAGGCTCCGGCATCGAGCATCGACCCGGCCAGGGGAAAGGCGGCCACCGGTGGGCCGATGGCGATCGCCCCGATCAGGCCGCCGGTGAGCAGCGCCGTCCCGCTCGATGAGGCGCCGAGCCAGCGTTCGATCAGATCGGCCGGGATGAAAACCTGGAACAGGCCGATCAGGCCGAAAATGGCGGCCAGCATCGGCGCCATCCTGACCAGCGACTGGCCGGCCACCCGCAGGCTTTGCCGGGTCTTGTCCCGGGAGCGGCGAAACAGCAGGAGGTAGGCGCCGGTGACCAGGGTCAGGTAGATGAAGGCGACGTTGTTCAATGGGAGCTCGGGTGAGGGTAGGGGGCTATGGTGTAATTATCGTTGAAATGCCTGTGGCGGTCCCATAATATATGGATTCAGCGAAGAGCAAAAGGGATTTCCCGATTTTCAGGCGCACGCATTTTCTCCTTGGTCCATCCGGACCAGGCACGAACGGACAGGTATTCCATGCTGACCAGCACCTTTTGCCACCTTCCCGGCGTCAGCGCCCGAAGCGAGCGTTTCCTGTGGGATTCCGGCATCCGCACCTGGGACGAATTGCTGCGGCATGCCGCGCCGCCGCTCTCCGCCGGCCGGCTCCGAACGGCTCACGAACAGTTGCCGCTGGCCCAATCGAACCTGGCCAAGGGCGACCCCCGCTGGTTCATCGACCGGCTGTCTTCCAAGGAGCACTGGCGGCTGTTTCCCGAGTTCCGAAATGGCATCGCCTATCTCGATATCGAAACCACCGGACTCGATCGTGACCACGATGCCATCACCACCATCGCCCTCTACGATGGCCGTCGCATCCGCACCTACGTGCAGGGGGAGAACCTTGAGGCGTTTGCCGGCGATATCCGCGAGTACTCTTTGCTGGTGACCTACAATGGCAAGTGCTTCGACCTCCCGTTTATCGAAAACGCCATGAACATCCACTTGCCGCAGGCCCATATCGACCTGCGTTATGTGCTGCACAACCTCGGCTACCGGGGCGGGCTGAAAGGGTGTGAACGTCAGCTGGGACTGGGACGCGGCGATCTCGACGGAGTTGACGGTTTTTTTGCCGTCCTCCTCTGGCGCGATTACCGGCGCAGCGGGTGCCGAGCCGCGCTGGAAACCCTGCTCGCCTACAATATCGAGGATGTGGTCAATCTCGAAGCCCTGATGGTGATGGCTTACAACCTCAAACTTAAAGAAACCCCCTTCCTCGACAGCCATCGGCTGCCCCCGCCAAAGCGTCCCGATATCCCTTTCAACGTCGATCTGGAAACGGTTCGTCGCCTGCGCTCGCGCTGTTTCTGAAAAAAAGACAATAATGGTAATATTTAACTTGACGGGCGTTTTCTTGTGACTATAATTAAGACCAAATCTATCTTCAATAGTTTGACAAATCATCAAGGAGGAACATACTTTATGAAAAAGTTTATCTGTTCGGTGTGTGGTTATGTTCACGAAGGCGAAGCGGCTCCCGATCAATGTCCCCAGTGTGGTGTTTCCGCCGAGCGTTTTAAAGAAAAGGTCGACGGCAATCGCGCTTGGGCCGATGAACACCGCCTCGGGGTGGCTCAGGGGATCGATTCGGAAATCCTCGATGGGTTGCGCGCCAACTTCATGGGCGAATGCACCGAGGTCGGCATGTATCTGGCCATGAGCCGCCAGGCCGACCGTGAAGGCTACCCCGAAATCGCCGAAGCCTACAAGCGGATCGCCTTCGAAGAGGCCGAACATGCCGCCAGATTCGCCGAATTGCTCGGCGAGGTGGTCGTTCCCGATACCCGCACCAATCTGCGGATGCGGGTCGACGCCGAATTCGGCGCCTGCCAGGGCAAAAAGGATATCGCCGTCAAAGCCAAGCAGCTCGGCTACGACGCCATTCATGACAGCGTACACGAAATGTGCAAGGATGAGGCCCGCCACGGGGCAGCCTTCGCCGGTCTGCTGAAGCGGTTTTTCTGAGTCGAACCCGGCCGCCCTTGTCGACAGCACAACGTTGGAGGAACCGATGAACCACCCCCTCGACTTGCAGCAGGCGATCAGGGCGGCCATGCAGACCGAAAAGGACGCCATGGACTTCTACCGGCTGGCGGCGCAGAAAATTGCCGATCCCAAAATCAGTTGCCGGTTTGCCCAGCTGGCCCGGGAAGAACGGCAGCACGCCTACTCGTTTTTCAACCTCTACCGGGGTGGCGATATCCATTCATTCGAGGAATTTCTTGCCGAACCCCCGGATACCGAAAGCGATTGGGGGGCTACCCTGAAGCTGCTGGAATCGGAAGGATTTACCGAAGAGGCGGCGTTGCGGTTATCCATCGAGCGGGAAAGATCCCTGGAAAAACACCTGCGGGAGACGGCCGAGACCATCGACAGTCCCGAAGTCAAAGCGATTTACCTGGCCAACGCCAGCTCCACCCACAATCATTGTCGGTGTATTTCCAGGGAATATACCGAGAAATACGGGAAATTCGACTCATGCTGAAAGCCATGTCCGCGTTGTTGCTGTTATTTTCCCTGGTTTTATCCGTTGCTTTTCCTGTCGCGGCGGCGCCGATGGTGCTTTTTGACGAAGGTCACGGGCAGCGATTCGTTCCCGGCGGCGATGGTCCGCTCGATCTGTCAACGTTGGGCCAAACCTTTCGCAGTCGGGATATCGTGGTGTTAAGTCATGCCGGGCCGCTCACCGATGCGTCCCTGAAAGGCGTTTCGGCGCTGATTATTTCCGGCGCGTTCGCCCCTCTTTCCGCCGACGAGATCGCGGCGGTCACGCGGTTTGTCGAGGCCGGCGGGGCCCTGGCGGCGATGCTGCACATCGGGATGCCGTTGGGCAATCTGCTGCACGCATTCGGTGTCGATTTTTCCAACGGGGTGATTCGCGAACAGGACGATACCATCGAGGGCGAACCGCTCAATTTTCACGTCAGCCGCCTGCTCGACCATCCCCTGTTCGACGGGCTGGACCGCTTTGCCTTGTACGGAGGCTGGGCGCTGGTCAATTTCGACGAGCGTTCGCGACCGATTGCCACGACCGGGCCCAAGGCCTGGGTCGATCTCAATGGCGACGGCACGTTTTCGAGCGGTGACGTCATGCAGTCCTACGGCGTCGTGGTGGCTGGTAAAACGGGCGCCGGGCGCTTCGTGGTGTTCGGCGACGACGCCATTTTTCAGAACCGTTTTCTCGGCGACAATAACCGGATTCTGGCGACCAACCTCGCTCGCTGGCTGATCGCCGAGTAACTCTGTAAACGAGAATTCCCATGACCTCCCCCGTCATCGAAGCCGTCGACCTGCGCAAAGCCTACAATGGATTTATCGCTGTCGACGGCATCTCCTTTCAGGTGCGGCCCGGCGAATGCTTCGGCCTGCTCGGGCCCAACGGCGCCGGCAAGACCACCACCATCCGCATGCTGTACGGCTACAGCCCGGCCTCCGGCGGCAGCCTTAGGATTTTCGGCGAGCCGCTGGCTGAAAACCTGCGCGTCATCAAGCAGCGCATGGGGATCTGCCAGCAGGAAGACAACCTCGATCCCGACCTCAGCGTCGAGCAGAACCTGCTGGTGTTCGCCCGCTACTTCGATATTCCGATGCGTCTGGCCCGCGAGGAGGCGCACAGCCTGCTGCTGTTTTTTGCCCTCGCGGGACGTGCCGGCACCGCCATCCGCGAACTTTCCGGGGGGATGAAGCGTCGTCTGATGCTCGCCCGTTCGCTGATCAACCGCCCGCAACTTCTGATTCTCGACGAGCCGACCACCGGCCTCGATCCCCAATCCCGCCACCAGGTCTGGCAACGTCTCGAAGAACTCAAGGCCACCGGGCTGACCATCCTGCTGACCAGCCATTACATGGAAGAGGCGGCCCGACTCTGCGACCGCCTGCTGATCATGGACCACGGCAAGGTGCTGGTGGAGGGGACACCGACCGAGCTGATAAAGCGCCACGTCGGCCGGGAGGTCATTGAAGTCAACGCTCCGAGTTCCGCCATGCTCGATTTTCTCAAGGATAAAAAGATCGAGCACGAAGCGGTCGGCCCGCGCCTGCTGATTTACAACCAGACCGGCAGCGAGCTGTTCATGCACCTGAACCAGGAATTGTCGTGCGCCGGCTGCAGCCTGCGCCATGCGACCCTCGAAGATGTCTTTCTGCGCCTGACCGGGCGGGAGCTGCGGGAATGAACGAAGAACCGAAAGGGATATCGCTGCGCTGCCTGCGGGTCTGGCAGCGCGATTTCACGGTCTACCGCAAGACCTGGAAAATCAGCTTCGTGCCGCCGCTTCTGGAGCCGCTGTTCTACCTGCTGGCGTTCGGCGTCGGTCTCGGCGTGCTGGTCAAGGGGGTCAGCTACCTGGGACGGGAGGTCTCCTACACCGCCTTCATCGCTCCGGCGCTCCTGTC
>MHXM01000014.1:0-173 GCA_001825565.1 Desulfuromonadaceae bacterium GWC2_58_13 | reverse complement strand
ATCCTCTGGGCGGCGACCAAGTCGGTGATCGCCCTGACCCTGATGCTGGTGGTGGTCAGCCTGTTCGGCCTGGTTCACTATCCCCACGGCCTGTTGCTCTTTCCGCTGGCCTTTCTCGGCGGCCTGACCTTCGCCGCCATCGGCATGATCTTCACCGCCCTGGTGCCGACCAT
>MHXM01000013.1:13461-14688 GCA_001825565.1 Desulfuromonadaceae bacterium GWC2_58_13 | reverse complement strand
CCCGGCCAGGAAGCCAGCAGCGACCCTTTCGCCGGGCTCTGCTGGGCGGTCGCGCAGGACGGCCCGGGGATCTTCATTTTCAAGGATTTCACCTGGTTCTGGCACGACAATCCGTACGTCCAGCGCACCCTCAAGGATTTCGCCGCGGTCCGTCGGCCCGCCGGCAAGACCCTGGTTTTTGTCGGCCCGAAACCGGACATCCCGCCGGCCCTGCGGGAAGACTTTCTGCTGCTCGACCACGGTCTGCCGGATCGCAGGGAAATCCAGGCCTTTCTCGAAAAAAACCGCGACAAGGATCCGTTCCTCGATCAATTGCTGGCGAGCGAAGAGAACGTCTCCCGCCTGGTCGTCGCCGCCCAGGGACTCGACCTGCTGAATCTCGACCGGGCACTGCGGCTGGCCCGGGTCACCAAAGGCGGGGGGCCGGAGGACGTGATCGCCGCCCTGTTCCGCACCAAAAAGCAACTCCTGCGCAAAAGCGGGATCATGGAGTTCGTCGAAAACGATGTCACCGGCGACCATCTCGGCGGCATGGAAAACCTCAAGTCGTGGATGGATAAACGGGAACAGGCTTTCAGTACCGAAGGATTGGCCTCGGGCCGCCACCTCCCCCGGGGGGTGCTGGTGATGGGCATCAGCGGCTGCGGCAAAAGCCTGTTCGTCAAGGCCATCGCCGCCCGCTGGCACCTGCCGTTGATCCGCCTCGACATGGCCACCGTCTACGAAGGAACCTTCGGTTCGCCGGAAAGCAGCCTGCGCAAGGCCTGCAAAACCGCCGAAGCCCTCTCGCCCTGCGTGCTGTGGATCGACGAGATGGAATCGGGCATATCCAATCAGGGATTCAAGGCCGAAGGGGGCTCGGCCTCGCGGGTGCTCGGCTATTTTCTGACCTGGATGCAGGAGAAACGTCACCCGGTCTTTGTGGCCGCCACCGCCAACGCCATCGAAATGCTGCCGGCCGAGGTGTTGCGCAAGGGGCGTTTCGACGAAATCTTCTACGTCGCCCTGCCGGGCCTGGCCGAGCGAGAGGAAATCATCCGCATTCACCTGCGCAAGCGGGACATCCGACCCGATCCTTTCGACATTTCGATGCTGGCCCATTCGGCCAAGGGCTTCTCCGGAGCCGAAATTGAACAGGCCATCGCCAGCGCCAGCTTCGAGGCCCTGTCCCAGAGCCGCGACATGATCCAGCAGGACATCATGGAAGCGATCAGCCGCACGGTCCCC
>MHXM01000013.1:11274-13378 GCA_001825565.1 Desulfuromonadaceae bacterium GWC2_58_13 | reverse complement strand
CCGCTAGAAATTTCATGATTGGGCAAAATATCGATCAACCGGAGAACCCCATGTGTGACCTACCCCAAACCATGCGCGCGATGGTGCTCGAATCCGGCCAGCGCCGGCTGCAATTGAAACAGCTGCCCGTTCCCCAGCCGTCTCCGCAACAATTGTTGATCCGGGTCCATGCCTGCGGCGTCTGCCGCACCGA
Source organism: Desulfuromonadaceae bacterium GWC2_58_13 (assembly GCA_001825565.1). Taxonomy (GTDB): domain Bacteria; phylum Desulfobacterota; class Desulfuromonadia; order Desulfuromonadales; family Trichloromonadaceae; genus Trichloromonas. The sequence goes on along the minus strand of MHXM01000013.1, from coordinate 13,185 downwards.
TCTGCATATCGTCGACCGGGAGCTGACCGAGGCGAAGCTGCCGCTGATCCCCGGTCACGAAATCGTCGGCACCGTGGTCCAGGCGGGAACCCAGGTCACCCGCTTCAAGCCCGGGGACCGCGTCGGCGTCCCCTGGCTCGGCTACACCTGCGGCGAATGCCGCTATTGCCGCAAAGGGAAGGAAAACCTCTGCGAACACGCCCGCTTCACCGGCTACACCATCGACGGCGGCTTCGCCGAATACACGGTGGCCGACCAGCGCTACTGTTTTCAGATTCCCCCCGGATTTGACGACAGCCGGGCCGCGCCCCTGCTCTGCGCCGGCCTGATCGGCTACCGCACCTACCGGCTGGCCGGCAACGACATCGATCATCTGGGGATCTACGGTTTCGGCGCGGCCGCCCACATCGTCGCCCAGATCGCGGTGCACCAAGGGAAAAAAGTCTATGCTTTCACCCGTTCCGGCGACACCGAGGCTCAGGATTTCGCCCGGCGGCTGGGTGCGATCTGGGCCGGCGACTCGACCGAGATGCCCCCGCACCCCCTCGACGCCGCCCTGATCTTCGCCCCGGTCGGCGAATTGATCCCCGCGGCCCTCAAGGCCACCGACAAAGGGGGCCAGGTCGTTTCCGGCGGCATCCACATGAGCGACATTCCGGCCTTTCCCTACAAATTGCTCTGGGAAGAGCGCAAGATCAGCTCGGTGGCTAACCTGACCCGCCGCGACGGCGAAGAGCTTCTCGACCTCGCTCACCGGATTCCGATCCACACCGAGATCGAAACCTTCGCCCTGGAGCGGGCCAACGAAGCCCTCGACCGCCTGCGTAGCGGCAAAATCGAGGGGGCGGCCGTGCTGGCGATGGATTGATTCCCCAACCGGCCGGCGACTTTTGCCGGAACCTTGCCCACCCGGGTCTTCCCGAAAAAGGTTTGACTACGTTCCACATACCCCGTAAACTAGCTTATTCAACAGTTTGCGGAGATTATCCATGGTTCGCACCATTTTTTATTTTGCTACGTTTATCCCCTGGACCCTGTTCGTCATCTTCACCGGCGTCCCCCTTTCCTTCATCAACCCCGACTACCTGCACAACTACGCCCGCTTCTGGGGCAAGGTCGGCCTGAAGCTGGCCGGGGTGAAGCTGAAGGTCACCGGTCAGGAACATTTCCGTCCGGATCAGCCGGTGATCTACATGCCCAACCACCAGAGCAATTTCGACATCCTGGCCCTGTTTGCCGGCCTGCCGGGTCAGTTCCGCTGGCTGGCCAAGGAAGAGTTGTTCCAGGTTCCCCTGTTCGGCCTGGCCATGCGCCGCTGCGGCTACATTCCTCTCGACCGTTCGGACCGCAGGAAAGCCATAAAAAGCATGCACGAAGCGGTTCGCCGTATTCAGGACGGAACTTCGGTGGTTATTTTTCCCGAGGGAACCCGTTCGGTCGACGGCCGGCTGCAGGACTTCAAAAAAGGCGGCTTCATGCTGGCCCTCAAGGCTCAGGTGCCGCTGCTGCCGGTCGCCATCAGTGGCAGCTACGCGGTGATGCCAAAAACCAGCCGTTGGATTCACGGCGGCACCATCGAGGTAACCATCCTGCCGGCCATCGACAGTGCCGGGCTGAAAACAGCCGACCTCGACCTCTTGATGGATCAAATGCACAACCGGATCGCGGCGACGCTGGGAGAGGCGGCATGACGACTCTGGCCCAGGCCCCCCCCCTGCATCCCGATGCCCTGCGGATTCTGCCGCTCGGAGGACTTGGCGAAATCGGTCTGAACATGATGGCCGTCGAGTGCCGCGGCGAGATTCTGCTCATCGACTGCGGCCTGATGTTTCCCGAAGCCTACATGATGGGGGTCGATCTGGTCATCCCGGACATTTCGGCACTGGCGGGCCGCGAACAGGATACCCGCGG
>MHXM01000013.1:9752-11260 GCA_001825565.1 Desulfuromonadaceae bacterium GWC2_58_13 | reverse complement strand
ACGGCCACGAGGACCACATCGGGGCGATTCCCTTTCTGTACGAGGCCCTGGGCTGTCCGCCGATTTACGGCACGGCCCTGACCCTGGGACTGCTGCGCAACAAGCTCGACGAACACCGCTTAAGCGGCCGTGCCACCCTGGAGACGGTCAGGCCGCGCCAGAGCGTGCAACTCGGCCTTTTCGAGGTGGAATTCTACCGAGCCGCCCACTCCATCGTCGACGGCGCCGGGTTGATCATCCGCACCCCGGCCGGGACGGTGGTGCACACCGGCGACTTCAAGCTCGACCAGACCCCGGTCGACGGCGAGCCGACCGACCTGGCCCGCTTGGCGGCCTGCGGCGAAGAAGGCATTCTGCTGTTGATGGCCGACTCGACCAACGTCGAAAAAGAAGGGTTCACCCTCTCCGAGCGGGTGGTCGGCGAAGCCTTTCAGCAGATTTTGCCCCGCTGCGGCGACGGACTGGTCATGGTGGCGACCTTTTCGTCCAACATCCACCGCATCCAGCAGGTGGTGGACGCGGCGATCGCCTGCGGTCGCAGCGTCCTGATCAACGGCCGCAGCATGGTCGCCAACACCGATATCGCCCGCAAGCTCGGCTACCTGAACATCCCCGATTCGGCCCTGATCGACCTGCGCGACTTGCGGGATCTGCCCCGCGACCAGGTGCTGGTCATCACCACCGGCAGTCAAGGCGAACCCTTGTCGGCCCTGGCGCGCATCGCCATGGACGACCACAAGCAGCTCAGCCTGGAGCCGGGCGACACGGTGATCCTGTCGTCCAAATTCATTCCCGGCAACGAAAAAGCCATTTCCGACCTGATCAACCATTTGTACCGCCGCGGCGCCGAGGTCTTTTACGAAACCACCAGCGAGGTTCACGTCTCGGGCCATGCCAGCCAGGAAGAGCTCAAGCTGGTGCTGTCGCTGACCAAACCACGCTATTTCGTGCCGATCCACGGCGAATACCGGCACCTGGTCAAGCACGCCCAACTGGCCCGTCGCATGGGGGTGGCACCGGAACGGGCGGTGGTGCTCGAAAACGGTCAGCCATTGGTGGTGTCGCTAAACGGCCTGCGCCTGGAAGAACGGCTCGAATGCGGCCGGGTCTTCGTCGACGGCAAGGGCGTGGGCGACGTCGGCGCCATGGAACTGCGCGACCGCCGCCACCTGGGCAATCACGGCATGGTCGTGGTCTTTCTGGCGATCAACCAGAAAAGCGGCGAAATCCTCTACGGCCCGGAGATCCTCACCAAGGGATTCGTCCCCGAGGAGGAGAGCGGCGAATTTCTCGAACAGGCCCGCCAGACCGTCCGCGAGACCCTGGCCGAACACAGCCTGGCCGCGATCAGCGACTGGGAGGAACTGCGGGTCGAGGTGCGCAAGGGCCTGCGCCGCTATTTCAATCGAACCATCGAACGCCGGCCAATGATCATGCCGGTGATTCTGGAATTGTAGGGGCAGGCCCCCGTGCCTGCCCTCGCCCTCGGCGCCTGCCCTCGCCCTCGG
>MHXM01000013.1:0-9696 GCA_001825565.1 Desulfuromonadaceae bacterium GWC2_58_13 | reverse complement strand
GGTTGCCCCTACGAATCACATGACACACCAAGGACTTTCATGACTCTGCTGCAAGCGATATTGCTCGGCCTCATTCAGGGCCTTACCGAATTTCTGCCGGTTTCCTCTTCGGGCCATCTGGCCATCGTCCAGCATTTTCTGCCGGGCTTCGACCAGCCGGGGCTGTTGTTCGACGTGCTGCTGCATCTGGGCACCATGCTGGCCGTGGTGCTCTATTTCCGCCGCGAGCTCGGTAATCTGCTCAGCTCGCCGTTTCGCCGGGACGCGGAAGCGCAAACCCATCGTCGGCTGCTGACGCTGCTGCTGGCCGCCTCGGTGCCGACCGCAATCATCGGCCTGACCTTCAAGGATTTCTTCGAGGGCCTGTTCGAGAACATCCCGCTGGTGGCGCTGATGCTGCTGGTCACCGGCACCCTGCTGTTTATCTCCGAGAAATTTCGCCGGGGCAATCGCCGGGAAGAGCAGCTGAACCTGATCGACGCGCTGGTGGTCGGCACGGTGCAGGGATGCGCCATCATCCCCGGCATCTCGCGCTCCGGCTCGACCATTGCCGCCCTGCTGCTGCGGGGGGTTGACGGCGAAACGGCGGCCCGCTTCTCCTTTCTGCTGGCCTTGCCGGCAGTGCTCGGTGCCGCTCTGCTATCGATGCGCCACCTCCAGGAGGTTGCGACCGTCGAGCTGCCTCAGTACCTGGCGGGCACCGGAGTCGCCTTTATTGCCGGCATGCTTTCCATCCATTGCCTGATGGCCGTCATCCGCCGGCGCCGACTGTTCGCTTTTGCCATCTACTGCTGGGTGGCGGGCACCGTCGTTTTCGCCCTCACTTTTTAACGGAAGCACCGAATGAGCGAACCCAAACCGCCTCTGGTCCGAGAACATCTGAAAAAAGAAATCGCCGGGGTCTTCTGGCTGGCGAGCGGGGTCTTCATTCTGTTGAGCCTGTTCTCCTTTCACAACAACGACCCGTCGTTCAACAACAATCTGCCGACCGGCGCCGTGCGCAACTGGGGCGGAGTGGTCGGAGCCAACCTGGCCGACCTGCTGATCCAGATGCTGGGAATCGTCTCCTTCATCCTCCCCTTCGCCTGCTTTCTGTTCGCCTGGCGGCTGCTCAAATTCCGCTCGGTTAAAGTGCGGCTGTACAAGAGCGTTGCGCTGCTGGTGCTGATGCTGTCGCTGGCCGGACTAATTTCGCTGAAGTTCAAGGAAGTCGTTTTTTTCGGCCAAAGGATCAATGAGATCGGCGGCGCCACCGGACGCATCCTGGCGGAAACGCTCTCCCGTTACCTGAACCTCACCGGCGCCTTCATCTTTCTGCTGGTCTTTTTTCTGGTTTCGCTGATGCTCAGCGCCCGCTTCTCCTTCGTCCTCTTTCTTGAAGGTCTCTTCTCCCTGCTCGGAACCCGGTTGGAAAGAAATCGGGAAAACCGCTCCGCCCGCCGCGAACAGCAGGCCCGGCAGCGCAAGGAACGGGTCGAAAAAGCCCCGATCATCGTCGCGCCCGAACCGAGGAAACTGCTGGAACCGGGTAGGCCGCAGATCAAAACGAAAAAAAAGGCGGAGGTCGCCCCATTGCAGGAGGCCTTCGATTTCCTGGAGCCTTCGGGGACCTACCACAAGCCGCTGTTGTCGCTGCTCGACCACGAAGGGGAAGCCCCGCCCCCGGTCGACCGCGAGGCGCTGATGGCCAACGCCAAAATTCTTGAGAGCAAACTCAAGGATTTCAACGTCGACGGCGAGGTGGTCGAGGTCAAGCCGGGCCCGGTGGTGACCATGTATGAATTCTTGCCGGCCCCGGGGGTCAAGGTCAACAAGATCGCCGGCCTTTCCGACGACCTGTCGATGGCCCTGCGCGCCCTGTCGATCCGCATCGTCGCACCGATCCCGGGGCGGGGCGTGGTCGGCATCGAGATTCCCAACAAAGACCGGGAAATGGTCTACCTCAAAGAAATTTTCGAGTCGGAAGAGTTCCAGAAAACCGGCGGCAAGCTACCGATGGCCCTGGGTAAGGACATCTTTGGCCACACCGTGGTTTCCGACCTATCCAAGATGCCCCATGTGCTGGTGGCCGGCTCCACCGGCAGCGGCAAGTCGGTTTCCATCAACACCATGATCCTCTCCTTGCTCTATCGGGGCACCCCCGAGGATGTGCGCATCATCATGGTCGACCCGAAAATGCTCGAACTCTCCATTTACGAAGGGATTCCCCATCTGCTGCTGCCGGTGGTGACCAACCCGAAGAAGGCCGCCCTGGCCCTGAACTGGGCGGTGCGGGAAATGGAGCGGCGCTACAAGCTGATGTCCGACAAGGGCGTGCGCAACATCGACGGCTACAACAAGAAGATCGACAAGGAAGAAAAAGAAAAGGAAAAGCTCAAGGCCCAGGAGAAAATCGTGGTCGAGACCATCGACCCGGCCGATGACGAGGAACTGCCGCCGGTGACCATCGTCGAGGGGGAAGAACTCGATCACGGCCATCTCCCGTTCATCGTGGTCATCGTCGACGAACTGGCCGACCTGATGATGGTGGCCGGCCGCGAGATCGAGGAGTCGATCGCCCGTCTGGCGCAAATGGCCCGGGCCGCCGGCATCCACCTGATCCTGGCCACCCAGCGGCCGTCGGTCGACGTCATCACCGGACTGATCAAGGCCAACTTTCCGACCCGGATCTCCTTCAAGGTGTTCTCCCGCATCGACAGCCGCACCATTCTCGACTCGATGGGAGCGGAAACCCTACTGGGGATGGGCGACATGCTGTTCCTGCCGCCGGGCACCGGGGCCCTGCAGCGGATACACGGCGCCTTCGTCTCCGAGCTCGAAGTGCAGCGGGTGGTCGATTTTCTCAAGAAACAGGGGGAGCCCGAATACGACAAGTCGATCCTCGACGCCCCCCCCTCGGCGGACGGCGGAGCCAACGGCGGCGAAGAAGAATACGACGAGAAGTGGGACGAGGCGCTGGCCATTATCGCCGAAACCCGCCAGGCTTCGATCTCGATGCTGCAACGGCGACTGCGGCTCGGCTACAACCGGGCCGCCCGGATGATTGAAAAAATGGAGAAGGAGGGGATCGTCGGACCCTCCGACGGCACCAGCCGCCCGCGGGAAGTTTTCATCAACAATATCCAGCGGCCGTGATTCAAAGAAAGCGGTTGACGCAACCGGCAAAGTCCGCAAGGATGTGGCGGGATGTGCCAGACGGCAGCGACAGGCCTTGATTATCCAGCACCAACCGACAAGGGCAGACTCAATGGACCAACAGTTGTTGACCCTGAAATTCATGGACGGCGAAGACGTCGAAGCGACCCTGGCGGAGCCTTTCCAGCCCGCCGGCAACGAAATCGAGGTACTGCTGTCGGGCACCGACATCCGCCTCACCTACCCCCTTTTCGATCTGAGTTGCATTCTCTTTCACCGAGGCAGTGAAATCAAGGACCTGCCGCCGGCCAAGCTGGAATCGATGGAGGAGTTGGAAACCGTTACCGGCAACCGCTACCAGGTGTACATTCCGCCGAAGCAGGAATACGCCATAGGTTTTTTCGGCCTTCCGGTCGACGTCGGCGGCCCCTGGGCACGGATTTTTTTCTGCCGTCACGGCATCAAGGATCGCAAGAACCGCAAATTTCTCGGCGACCTTCTCGAAGCCAAGGGGCTGGTTTCTCCCTCCGACATGACGGCCGCCCTCGAAGAACAGCAAAAACTTCGTACCCGCCGGGTGGGTGAGATCATCGCCGAGCAACAGCACATCCCCCAGGAAACCATCGACAGTACGTTGGCCAGCGCGACCGAACGGGGCAAGGCCCTGGCCAAGGCCCGCATCGGCGACATCCTGGTGGCGGCCGGCCTGGTCACCCGCGCACAGGTCGAGGAAGCCATCGCCAGCCAGAAAATCGGCAAAAAAAAACGCATCGGCGAACTCCTCATCGAGCGAGGGCTGATCACCGAAGGCCAGTTGCTGACGGCCCTGGCCGAAAAATTCCGCATGCGCTACGTCGACCTGGAGAAAACGGTTCCGACCCCGGATGCCCTGGCCGCCATGACCGCCGAAATGGCCACCCGCCTGCAGGTCATTCCACTTGAAAAGAATAATGATTTTCTGGTGGTGGTCACCTCGTCGCCAACCGATCCCTCGCTGACCGATACCCTGCGGTTCAACACCAACTGCCGCATTGAGCTGGCGGTCGCCACCCGCGCCCAGATCACCTGGGCGATCAAGGTGTATTACGCCCAGGTCAAGGACGAGGTCGAAACGCTGATCGGCGAACTGACCGAAGAGGTCGTTACCGTCGAAGAAGAACTGGAGGACGCCCGCTATTCCGAGGCCGATTCGCAGATCATCCGCCTGGTCAACAACATCCTCCTTGACGCCCAGCAGAAAGGGGCCTCGGACATCCATTTCGAGCCCGGCTTCGGCACCGCCCCCTTCCGCATCCGCTACCGCATCGACGGCGTCTGCCGCATTGCGCACCAGATCTCGGCCAGCTACAAGCACGCCATCATCTCCCGGCTCAAGATCATGTCGCGGCTCGACATCGCGGAGCACCGTCGCCCCCAGAGCGGCAAGATCCTGATCCGCTCCGGCAACCGCAATCTCGAGTTCCGCCTCGAAATCACCCCCTCGGTCGGCGGCCAGGAAGACGCTGTTCTGCGTCTCCTCACCGGCGCCAAGGCCCTCCCCCTCGAAGAACTGCGGTTTTCCGCCGCCAACCTGAAGAACTTCAAGGCGTGCCTGGCCAAGCCTTATGGGGTGGTACTCTGCGTCGGCCCGACCGGGTCCGGAAAAACCACCACCTTGCACTCGGCGCTGGCGCACATCAATACCCCCGAACGCAAGATCTGGACGGCCGAGGACCCGGTGGAGATCACCCAGGCCGGCCTGCGCCAGGTCCAGGTGCATCCCAAGATCGGTTTCACCTTTCAGGCCGCCATGCGCTCCTTTCTGCGGGCCGACCCCGACGTCATCATGATCGGCGAGATGCGCGATGCCGAAACGGCTAAAACCGCCATTGAAGCGTCCCTTACCGGCCATCTGGTGTTCAGCACCCTGCACACCAACAGCGCCCCGGAGACGGTCGTGCGGCTCATCGAGATGGGCATGGATCCGGTCAATTTCGCCGAGGCCATGCTCGGGGTCCTGGCCCAGCGGCTGGCCCGCAAGCTCTGCTCGGAATGCAAGGAACCCTATCATCCGGGCCGCCAGGAATACGACGAGCTGGTCCGCCAGTACGGCAAGACCTGGTTCGAGATTCACAAGCTTCCCGAATATTCCACGGAGCTGACCCTGATGCGCAAGGTTGGCTGCGACCACTGCGAGGGAACCGGCTACTCCGGGCGAGTCGGTATCCATGAACTTCTGGTTGGCAGCGACACCCTGAAAAAAGCCATCAAGCAAGAAGCCTCGGCCGAAGAATTGCGCAACCTCGGTCTGCAGGAAGGAATGATGACTCTGAAAATGGACGGCATCGCCAAGGTGTTCATGGGCGTCACCGATCTCGATCAGGTTCTGCGCGTCTGCCTCTGAGCCGGACCCCGGTTTTTTCGCGACGCACCTTGATTTATTTATATATTGCGTAAAATGTATCGAGCAAAAACCAACGACCCCCCTCCCGGCTCATCCGAAATTCGGTGTTTTGCCAGAAGGGGGGTCGCGATTAGACCAACTATTTAATTTTGCTGGTTATTACTATCTAATCATTGGACCTGGAGCCGGCGGCACCGCTCAATGGTCTCTTTTTCCAGCTGGATTTCCCGGCGGCAGTGGATCAGCAGGCTGATGTATTCAAGGGTGAGCAACAGGGCTCCGGTGGCAAACACCGCCCAGAAGTTGACATCCAGCGCCCGGGCATAGAAATAGAAGCCATAGAACGCCCCCAGATAGGCCACAACCGCCCAGCCGCGATAGGTATCGCTGCCGTCGACGATGCGCGGCAGGGTCAGGATAAGCGCCGAGAAACAGTAAACCGCCAAGGCCAGGCTGATCAGCGAAACCGGCGGGGCGGCTCCAAACCGGTCGAAGATTTCGGCCGGGATCACCGATTGATAGCCGATCACCGCATAACCCGCGGCGCTGAGCACCATGAACAGGATAATGCCCCACAAGCCTTTGCGGGAAAGGGACTGCAACCGGTCGATCCGGAACCGGCATTCCGCTTCGCTAGAAACCGGCGCGAAAACCGCTGTGTTGAAATCCCGAAGCGACGCGGTGTCTTCAATATTCAATCCCATGTGACCTCCTCATTCCGGAGCTTGCGCCGGATCGGGGACAAACATTAACTTGAGCAAATTTTCTTTCGCATTTCGCCTGCTTAGCTCTTATGTGTATACGAAATGCTTGCACGGAAAATGCCAACTGCGAGGGCATGACCCGACTTGAATCCGGCGTCCCCCGGTTCGGAGACCCGCCTTGCGGCAAACCGGCTCCCGTTTTGAAAAACGGCCATCCGCCGGCAAATTAATCTTTCCAGCTTTATGAGCGAGGACATGAATCCGAACGAACTGAAAATTCTGCTGCAAGCCATCCGCGACGGCAACCTCTCGGTCGCCGACGGCATGGACCGGCTGCGCACCCTCCCCTTCGAGGATGTCGGCGTGGCCATGATCGACCACCACCGTGAGTTGCGCCAGGGCACCCCCGAGGTTATCCTCGGCGAGAGCAAGAGCGCCGCCCAGATCTTTACCATCGTCGAGAAGATGGTTGAACGAGGGAGCAACATCCTGGTCACCCGCATCGATCGGGAAAAAGCCGAGCCGCTGCTGGCCCGCTTTCCCGACGGCTGCTTCGATGGCGACAGCCGCACTTTCTGCCTGGAGCAACGACCGCTGGATATCGCCACCCGCGGCAAGATTCTGGTGATTTGCGCCGGCACCTCGGACATCCCGGTGGCCCGCGAAGCGACCGTGACCGCCCGCATGCTCGGCAACCAGGTGGTCGAGATCGTCGATGTCGGCATTGCCGGCATTCACCGGCTGCTGGCCATGGGCGATCAACTCCGCGAGGCCGCCGTGATCATCGTGGTTGCCGGCATGGAAGGGGCGCTCCCTTCGGTGATCGGCGGCCTGGTCGCGGCGCCGGTCATCGCCGTCCCCACCTCGGTCGGCTACGGCGCCGCTTTCGGCGGGGTAGCCGCGCTGCTCGGCATGCTCAACTCCTGCGCCAGCGGCATCACCGTGGTCAATATCGACAACGGCTTCGGCGCCGCCTATGCCGCCAGCCGCATCAACCGACTGACAACGCCATGAAAATACTTTATCTCGACACCTTTTCCGGGATCTCCGGCGACATGATGCTCGGCCTGCTGGCCGACCTGGGAGTCAGCCTCGACACCATCGCGGCCGAGCTGGATAAACTGCCGGTGACCGGCTACTCCCTCGCCGGCAGCCGGGAAATCCGCCGGGGCATCGAAGGCGCCCGCGTCCGGGTGGCCATTGCCGAACAACACCACCACCGCACCTGGGCTTCCATCGACCGGATGCTGGAAGAATCGCCCCTCTCCCCGGCGGTCAAGACCCGGGCCCGGCGGATCTTCCATCGGGTCGGCGAGGCCGAAGCGACGGTTCACGGCTGTCCCATCGAAACCGTTCATTTTCACGAAGTCGGCGCGGTCGATTCGATCATCGATATCGTCGGCGCCGCCATCGGCCTTGAACTGCTCGACCTCGACCGCATCGTCTGCGCCCCACTCCCCATGTCCCACGGCTCCATTCAGTGCGCCCACGGCGCCATCCCCCTCCCCGCCCCGGCGACCCTGGAAATTCTCCGGGGACTACCGGTGGTCGACGGCCGCTGCGACAAGGAGCTGGTCACCCCCACGGGAGCCGCCATCGCCGCCGAAATCGCCGAATTCGGTTCGATGCCGGAAATGACCATCGCCCGCATCGGTTATGGAGTCGGCAGCCGCGACCTGGCCGACCGCCCCAACCTGCTGCGCGGCATTCTCGGCACAACCCCCGAAACGGAAAGCATGGAAACGGATTTAGTGACCGTGCTGGAAAGCCATCTCGACGATTCGACGCCGGAAATCCTCGGCTATCTGATGGAACGATTGTTCGCCGCCGGCGCCCTCGACGTCGGCTACTCCCCCTTGCAGATGAAAAAAAACCGTCCCGGCGTGCGCCTGACCCTGGTCTGCCCGCTGCATCTGGCCGAGGCGCTCGGCCGCCTGCTGCTGCGCGAAAGCAGCGCCATCGGCGTGCGCCGCTACGAAACCCAACGACTCAAACTCAGACGGGAGAGGGCCACCGTCAGCACTCCCCTGGGCGAAGCGACGGTCAAGCTGATCTATGAGGGAGAACATCTGCTGCGCATCACTCCCGAGTTCGATAGCTGCCGGCACCTGGCCCAACAGAGCGGCACCCCCCTGCCGGAGGTCTACCGACTGGTGGAACGGGCGGCGGAGATCACCACCCCCAACCCCCTCCTTGACCAAGAGGGGACTAAAGAACTCGATAAGAATACGTGACCGCGCGGGATTTCATCGCCAAGTGGAGGGCCTCGACCCTCAAGGAGCGCTCTGCCGCCCTCGCCGACGACGAAGTGCTGGTCCGATTGCTGGCGTTGAACCGGGAAGGAAGTAAAAAAGGACCGGCATAAGAGGCAGCAAACCCTCTCGCAAAGCGTTTTCATTTAATGAAATCGAACAAGCCTTTTGATCGACAGAGGAGGGAAGCAAACTTGAAAAGCGACATCATCATCCAACTGCACAAGAATTTCGAGGACTACGCCCACCAGGCCGAGGGCGAGGAGTTCTGGTTCGCCCGCGACCTCATGGGACTACTCGGCTATGCCAAATGGGAAAACTTCGCCAAAGTGGTCGACAAGGCGAAAATCGCCTGCGGGACCGCCGGGCACTCCGTGGAGGATCATTTTCCTGACGTCAGGAAAACGATCCCCATGCCCAAGGGCGCGGAAAAAGAGATCGACGATCTCATGCTCACCCGCTACGCCTGCTATCTCATCGCCCAGAACGGCGACCCCCGCAAAGTCGAGATCGCTTTTGCGCAAACCTATTTCGCCGTCCAGACCCGCCGTATCGAGCTGATCGAAAAACGCCTGGCCGAACAGGAACGCCTGACCGCCCGGCAAAAACTCTCACTCTCGGAAAAAGAACTCTCGGGACTGATCTTCGAGCGTATCGGCGACAACAGCGGTTTTGCCCGCATCCGCAGCAGGGGGGACTCCGCGCTCTTCGGCGGCAAAAGCACCCAGCAAATGAAAGACCGGCTTGGCGTTTCCGGGAACCGCGCCTTGGCCGATTTCCTTCCGACCATCACCATCAAGGCCAAGGACTTCGCCACGGAAATCACCAACTTCAACATCCGCCGCGACGAGCTGCACCACGAACAAACAATTGCCGACGAGCACGTCAAAAACAACCAGGACGTGCGCAAGGTGCTGACCGACCGGGGAATCAGGCCGGAAGAATTGCCGCCGGCCGAGGACATCAAAAAGCTGGCGCGGCGGGTCAAGTCCGAGGAAAAACAACTCGTCAAAAAAAATTCAAAACCCAAAAAACTCACGAGTTAATCATGCGCCGTTTCATCCTGTTTTTATCCAGCAACGCCGGGCTCGGTTACGCTCCGGTCGCCTCGGGAACCTTCGGCACCCTGGCCGGAATTCCCGCCTTCTACCTGTTGAGCCGCCTGCCCCCGCTGCTTTTCCTCGTCACCTGGATCGGTTTGTTGTTCCTTTCGTTCTGGGCC
>MHXM01000012.1:8235-16103 GCA_001825565.1 Desulfuromonadaceae bacterium GWC2_58_13 | reverse complement strand
GGTCGGTTCGGCAGGGGGCAAAAACGTCGTAGTAGAGGAATTCGTTGCCGACCAGTTCTGTTTTGTTCCGCAGGGGATGGGCCTTTGGCAGGATCAGAAAGGGCCGTGATTGTTCACCACCCACCGAGCCATGGCCGCCCACCTGGTCGTCAAAACAAGCGATGCGTTCACCGTCGTAGGCGCCGAACAGAATCAGGTCGCCGCAGGCATCGTCCTGAGCAAATCGGCAGAGGTGCGGCCAAAGTTTGCCGGGATTGCCGTAGGGCTGCAGGAACTCAAGGTCCGGTTCCGGCGGCGGAGATTCGGCCGATGCGCGGATGTGCCCGCCGTCATGATAACACCAGGTGTCCTCGCCGATCCCTTTGGCCAGGACGAAGCCGATTCCCTTGTGATGGCTGAGGAAGCGCACCAGCAGCGGCTGCGCTTCCTCGACCTCGACGGCATTCAGCCGCCGACGGCTCCCGGTAATATACAGGTGTGCGAGAGAGCTTGAATAGGTGACGACCACCCCCCCTTCCTGATCGACCTTGATGGTTTCAGGAACCAGTTCCCGGATTTTTTTCTGGATCAGATTCTTGCTTGCCCGGTAGACGCGGTTGCGCCAGCCACCGGGGCGGGCATCCAGTTCATCTCGCAAATATCCCAGTTGGATCCGGGTGAAGTCAAGTGGCCCGGAGGCCACGGAGGCCTGTTGATTTTTCTTCAGGAAGGCGCTGATGGCGTCGCCGAGGGTGGCTCCGAAGCGGTTGTGAAAGGGATATCCCGGGGTCTGGCCGTGGTCGGAGAGGATGATCAACTGATAGTCCGCGCCGGGAGCGTACCTGAGCATGCGCATGATTTCACCGATCCGTTTATCGGTGTGGCGCAGGCTTTTCAGTGCCGCCTGAGATCCTGGGCCGAAGTGATGGCCCAGTTCGTCGTACCCGCTGTAGGTGGTATAGATGTAGGGAACCCCGGCATAAATATCGGCAATGACGCCGAATGTCTGCAACTCGCGGAGGATGACGTTGCAGATGATGCGGATAAGCGGAAACAGTCCCTCGCTGACTCGCCAGGGGCGGGTTTTTCGGTAATGCCAGCGTTCGTAAATGTCGGTGAAGTATTCCACCACCGTGGCCCCGACCATGCGGCAGATGCGCAGGGGGTGAAGGATCGAAAGGATCATGAAGCGAAATCCCCCGAATCGGCCGAACATGGTTTGAGGATGGGGGGAGGATACGGTGAAGATGCTGCGCGCTGCCCCGCCGTCAAGGATGTTGGAATAGGATGATCCGCCGGACAAAAGTCCAGGTTTAGTGGCAAACAGGTTTTCGCGAAAGTGTTGAACGTGATCGGGGTCGTTGCAGCTGATAAGCTGTCCAGTGCTTTTTTCAAACCAGCGGAAGGCTGGAATGCCGCCGCTTTCTCCGTAAAAAATGGCGGCCTGGGCGGCCGGGGTAGTGCTGGGTAGGCCTGCCTGGTATTCCCGCACGACAAAGCCCCGGTTCAGGTGGCGTTGGATATTGGGCATGTATCCTCGGTCGAGGGCCGTTTGCAGGTGCGGATAAGAGAGGCCGTCAATCTGGATGCCGACGAAACCCCGTCCGGGGCCGGATGCTTTACTGGCTTGCCGTTCCTTGCGAAACAGGTAAAACTTCAAAGAATAGTAGATCCTGAACAACCTGTCGATCATCTGGTTGACGCGCACCGGATACCCTTTGTCAATATGCAAATATAACAGCGTATTAGGACATTAGAAATCTAGCACAGGGAATGGCTGGTCACCAACGAAAAAAGCCGGGGGATGTTTTCCCCGGCTTTTTTGATTTGCGGCCCAACGTTTATTCCGCGTCAACCAAGGTGACTTTGTCTATAGTTACCGGTTCAACGGGGACATCCTGATGGTAGCCCTTGGTTCCGGTTTTGACCTGACGAATAGTGTCGAGCACTTCCATTCCCTGGGTAACTTTGCCGAAGACTGCGTAACCATAGCCGGCTGGGGTTTTTGACTTGTGGTTCAGAAAGTCATTGTCCACCACATTGAAAAAAAACTGGGAGGTCGCGCTGTCGACCACCTGGGTGCGGGCCATGGCAATGCTGCCGCGGACATTGCAAAGACCGTTGTCGGCTTCATTTTTGATCGGGGCCTTGTTTTTCTTCTCTTTCATGTCCGCAGTCATGCCGCCCCCCTGGACCATGAAATTGCCGATGATCCGGTGGAATATCGTGCCTTCGTAAAATCCGTCCTGCACATAGGCAAGAAAGTTTTTAACGGTAATCGGGGCTTTTTCGGCGTCCAGTTCAATGGTTATGTCGCCCATGGAGGTTTGCATCTGGACGACGGGATTTTTTTCAGTCATGGGGAGAACTCCTTTGGCGTGATAAGGGTTGAACGTTTGGGACTCTAACAGATGCCATCCGTACAGTCAATGCCGCGAACGGTAGATGTATGCGAAAAAACACAAAAAAAGCCCCGCCGGAAAGATCCGGCGGGGCTTTTTTGTGCAACAATCAGGGACTATTCGCAGAGGTCGATCTTGATGTCCCAGTTTTTGATTTTCATGGTGCCATTCTTCGCCAGGTTGAGCTGCATCTTGAAGGCGCGGTCGAACAGCTGCGGCTCATGGCCGACCCCTTTGGCCAGGGTCTCTTTCTTGGCCATTTCGAAGTAGTCGGTAAGAATTGGTTTGTACTCGGGATGTGCGCATTTCTCGATGATCTTTTTGGCGCGGTCGCGCGGACACAGACCACGCAGGTCGGCCAGACCCTGCTCGGTGACCAGCACGTCAAGGTCGTGCTCGGTGTGGTCGATGTGCGGCGCCTTGGGAACCACGCAGGTGATGCCGTGCGGGTCGGTTTTGCTCGGGCGAACCGACGGGCTGTGCATCAGCTTGATATAACCGTTGCGCAGGAAGTCGCCAGACCCGCCAAGACCGTTGATCATACGGGTGCCGCCGACCAGGGTCGAGTTGGCATGAGCATAGATGTCGAACTCGACCGGGGTGTTCATGGCGATACAACCGAGACGACGGATCGGCTCGGGCGCATTGGAGATAGAGAGCGGGCGCAGGGTGATCTTACTGAAGTACTTTTCCCAGTTGTCGAAGAAACGGGGAAAGCCCGGGGTTTCCGACAGGGAGAGCGAGCAGGAAGAAGCGCAGAGCAGATTGCCGCCGTCGAAGAAGTCAAGCATGGTGTCCTGCAAAACCTCGGTGTAGACCGACAGGTTACGGAACGGTCCTTTGGCCAGACCACCGATAACGGCGTTGGCGATGGAGCCGACGCCCGACTGCAGCGGCAGCAGGTTCTCGGGGAGACGGCCCATCTTAATCTCGTGCTGGAAGAATTCCATGATGTGGCCGGCGATGGCTTCGGAGGTGTCGTCCTCTTCGGCGAAGGCCCGGCCTTTGTCACGACGCTTGGATTCTACAATTGCAACGATCTTGTCGGGATCACAAGGAACATACGGGGTGCCGATACGGGTGTCGGCGGCAGTGATCAGAAACGGTGCCCGATGCGGCGGTTTCTGCTGCATGTGGATGTCGTGCATCCCTTCGAAGGAAGGCTGTCCGGTGTTGACTTCGATGATGATCTTATCGCAAAGATGCAGAGCCTCGGCGACGATGCCGCAGGAGGTAGTCAGCGCCAGCCCGCAATCTTCGGTGATCGCGGAGACTTCAATGATGCCGATGTCGTAGCGGCCGTTTTCGGTGTAAAAGCCGTAGCTGGCGTCCTGAGCGAACAAACCGAGGTGCTTGTCCCCCATGCGGATGCGGCCGGCGTTGATCCCGGCGGCGATATTCTTGCCGGTCTGATAGGGCCAGCGGCGGTCGATCATGTCGTTGACCGCCCAGCGGTCTTCGGTTTCGGCGCCGACGGAAGCACCGATGAACAGGTTGAACTTCAATTTGCCCTGCAGTTTGTTGGCTTCGACGTGCTCGGCCAGAGCAATGGGAACCTCTTTAGGGTAGCCGGCAGGAGTAAAACCGGACCACAGAAGGTTCTGGCCGCTTTTGAACATCGGAACCGTGTCTGCAGCCTTCATGACTTTGCTGAGCAGTGACTTGCGACGTACGCGACTTTCCAGTGTACCGAACTCGGACATCATCTCTCTCCTTCATTGAATTTTACGGATATGCCGATCTTTGCCGTGGCTCTTTATCCGCTATCACCAATCAAACCACGGTCAGGGGGCGGCCAAAACTACAGAAAATATAACGAAACGTAAAATCATGTTATAGGTGAGACTTATATAATGCTGTCAA
The DNA here is from genome assembly GCA_001825565.1 of Desulfuromonadaceae bacterium GWC2_58_13. Taxonomy (GTDB): domain Bacteria; phylum Desulfobacterota; class Desulfuromonadia; order Desulfuromonadales; family Trichloromonadaceae; genus Trichloromonas. The sequence continues at coordinate 11,859 of MHXM01000012.1, read as the reverse complement.
TACAAGAGTCAAGGAAATTTTTTTCTTGCATTTCTGGTAAAATAAACCCTAAATGATTTTAATTGGCCGTTTTGTAGGCCTGGACCAATTTAAAAAACATTGTTTAAACAATGGGTTGTCCGGTGAATTGGGAGCATGTTTTATACTCTACCGGCATTGGTTTCAGCTAATACTGTTTCGGTCTCAGGGTCCAGCTTTCTGATTTCAGTGAACCACTGTTACATAATGATAATTGATAGTTAGCGTCCATGGTATATGCCCATGCCTGCGGTTTAGTTTTGGTAAAATACGCTTTACTTTGGATAAAAATAAGCTGAGCTTGCAAAATTGAAGTCGGTGCTTCATGTGTGTTTTTTTTGTTTGAGGGATGGCTTCGCTGTCGAAGTGCTCAACGGAAGGTTTAAATATCGATAAAAAATCCCCGGCAACCTAAATGGTCGTCGGGGATTTTTTATCGGGTTTATCGGGTTAGGAGGGACTAGGAATTAAATATCCCAATTGTCGACTTTCATCGTCCCTTTTTGAGCCAGATTCATCTGCATTTTGAAGCAGCGGTCAAAGAGTTGCGGTTCGTGGCCAATCCCTTTGGCAAGGCAGACTTTGCTCGCCATGTCGAAGTATTCCTGGAGAATTGGCTTGTAATCCGGGTGGGCACATTTGTTGATGATTTCCTGAGCGCGGTCTCTCGGGCACATGCCGCGGAGGTCGGCCAGACCCTGCTCGGTGACGAGTACGTCGAGGTCATGCTCGGTGTGGTCGACGTGCGGAGCTTTCGGCACGACACAGGTGATGCCAGTGGGGTCGGTCTTGGTCGGACGGGCCGAGGGAGAGTGCATAATCGAAAGATAGGCGTTGCGCAAAAAGTCGCCGGAGCCACCAAGGCCGTTGATCATCCTGGTGCCGCCAACCAAAGTCGAGTTGGCATGAGCATAGATGTCGAATTCCACCGGAGTGTTCATGGCGATACACCCGAGGCGGCGGATTGGTTCCGGAGCATTGGCAATGGACAGGGGACGCAGAACAATCTTGTCACGGTATTTTTCAATGTTGTCGAAGTAGCGGGGGAAACCCGGAGTTTCCGAAAGGGACAGGGAACAGGATGAGGCGAAGTCAAGGCGTCCCGAATCGAACAGGTCGAGCATGGTATCCTGCAACACTTCGGTGTAGACGCTGAGATTATAGAAAGGTCCCTTGGCCAGGCCGCCGACCACGGCGTTGGCGATGGACCCAACGCCCGACTGCAGAGGCAACAGGTTTTTGGGCAGGCGGCCGGCTTTGACCTCATGGCTGAAAAAGTCAAGGATGTTGGCCGCAATGCCTTCCGAGGTTTCGTCCATTTCGGTGAAGGCACGACCTTTGTCGCGGTGCTTGCTCTCGACAATGGCAATGATCTTGTCGGGGTCGCAGGGGACATAGGGAGTGCCGATGCGGTCGCTGGCTTTGGTGATCAGGTACGGCTGGCGATTGGGGGGATCCTGGGAAATGACGATGTCGTGCATTCCCTCAAAAGAAGGTTGTCCGGTATTGACTTCGATGATGATCTTGTCGGCAATGGAGAGGATTTCGCCGACTACGCCACAGGAGGAGGTCAAAGCCAGACCGCAATCTTCGGTGATGGCCGAAACTTCGATGATGGCGATATCGATTTTCCCCTTGCCGTTTTCATCCTTGGTATAAAAGCCGTAGGCGAGATCCTGGGCAAAGAGCGAGAGGTGTTTATCGCCCATGCGGATGCGCCCTTCATTGATCCCCTTGGCGATGTTTTTGCCGGTCTGGTAGGGCCAGCGGCGGTCGATCATGTTCAGCGAAGCCCAGCGGTCTTCGGTCTCGGCGCCGACGGAAGCACCGATGAAGAGATTGAAGCGCAGTTTGCCCTGCAGGTTATTTTTTTCGACGTGATTGGCCAGGGCGATGGGCACTGCTTTCGGGTAGCCGGCGGGCGTAAATCCCGACCAGCCCACATTCATCCCGTCTTTGAAGTACTGGATGGTTTCCTCGGCGGTGACCACTTTTTTCAACAGGGCCTTGCGGCGGATGCGACTTTCAAGCGTAGACATTTGTTTCCTCCCATTTCCGTGTGATGAGCCGCAGCCTGGTCCGACCCGGGCAACAGGTTTGACGGCGTAAATTCATGACCACTGACTGTTTCGAAGGCCATTGCGACGCCACGCAGAGATAGATCCGAACGGTCTCCAGGGCGTCTAGGATTGCATACTGTATACACTTAACCTTTGCTACTTTTTACATTTCGCCGCGGCTACAGTCAAGATAAAAAATCACAATTCTGTGATTTTCCCCTAACTTGTTGTAGAAAATATCATGCGTGGGACCATCTGGTCCGTGGTGTGAAAAGATGTCGGGGACAGGTCGGAGGGGGGGCTTGGAGGTTGGATGTCCGGGAAGGGCGCTTGAAATAAAAACCCCTCGACTTTATATAAAGTCGAGGGGGGCAGACTGGCATGGCGACGGAGGGTCAGTACTCTTTTTCCACCAGTTTCTGAGCAGCCAACACATACTTGCTGGAAGGGTATTCGCGGTACAGGGTATTGAAGGCATCGGCGGCTTGTTGACGTTTTTCGAGCATGAGGTAGGCATGGCCGAGGTAAAAGTAGGCCTCGTCCTTTTTGCTGTAGTTGGGATATTGGCTGAAAACCGGCAGGATACGGTTGACGGCAGCTTGGTACTTGTCGGTGCGCAGATAAAAATTGCCGACGATCACTTCATGATCCGCCAACCGGTCCCGGCACTGGGCGATTTTCTCCTTCAGTTCGTATTGGCGAGGAAAATCGGGGAAACGGTTCTGCAGGTCGGTGAATGTCGCCAGGGCATTTCGCGTGGTTGTCTGATCCCGGTCCGGTGAGAGGATCTGGTTGAAATAGGACAGCCCCAGTTGAAACAAAATCTCGGAGGTGCGGGGATTCTCGGGATGTTGTTTGAGAAAGTCCTCGTAAGCGGTTGCCGCTTCTACATAGCGACCGGAGAGAAAATAGGCCTCGGCAATTTTCATCTCGGCCAGAATGTTTAACTCCGGCGAATAATAACTGTCCCGAACCTTCTCCCAATTGGCGATGGCGTCGTCGTAACGTCCCTGATCGAAGAACGTTTCACCTTCCTGAAGATAGTAGTCGGCAGTCTTGGGAGGAGGAACAACGGTGGACGAGCAGGCCGTTGCCAGCAACAGCACAACGAAAGCGGCAAACAGTTTTTTCATGGAGTATCTGTCCTTGAAAGCTTAATGATGGCGGGTCCGTTGAAAGTAAGGGATGGGGCACCTTTTGTCAATGTCATTCGTGACTTTCTCCCGGCCCGCGGGAGGGTGAACCCGGCCTTGTCCCGGCGGCCTTTTCTCTTTAGAAAGAGGAGACCGGTTCAAGTTCTCCCTTCATTTTAATCAACGCGTTTTTTTCCAATTGCCTGACCCGTTCACGACTGATGCCGTAGTTGTCGGCCAAGTCTTTCAGAGTCTTGGGCGAGTCGCTGAGGATCCGGTCGTAAATGATCTGCCTTTCTCTTTGATTGAGCCGGCCGAGGGCTGATTGTACCTGGTTCGCCAGCACCTGCTGCCGTTCGTTTTCGATCAGGCGGGTTTCCTGGTTGTCGGACTCATCCGCCAGTGTATCCAGC
>MHXM01000012.1:1962-8215 GCA_001825565.1 Desulfuromonadaceae bacterium GWC2_58_13 | reverse complement strand
CCGCCATCCGCTGCACCATCTCCTCGACGTCTTCGTCGCGAACTTCGAGTTCCCGGGCCAGTTCGTCTCGGTCTTCCCTGCCGGTCAGTCGCAGCATGGCGGCCTGGGTCTGTTTGAGTTTGAAAAACAGTTTTTTCTGGGCCTGGGTCGTGCCGATTTTGACCAGCGACCAGGTTTTGACGATATAGTTGTGCATATAGGCCCGAATCCACCAGACGGCGTAGGAGATGAGACGGATTCCCCGGTCCGGATCGAATTTTTTGACCGCCATCATCAGGCCGATGTTGCCTTCCTGGATCAGATCCAACAGTTTCATCCCATAGTTTCGGTACTCATGGGCAATCTTGACCACGAAGCGCAAGTTGGCGCAGATCAGCCGGTGGGCGGCTTCAAGATCCCCTTGACGGCGATAGCGCATGGCAAGTTGGTATTCTTCCTCACGGCTTAGCAGGTCGAATTGTTTAATCTGGGCCATGTAGTGATCAAGCCCGTCTATGACGAGCGGAAGATTGGGGGTGGTCATTTGATCTCTCCAGAAAATGACGATAAATCTAGCCGTTGGCACTCTGCCACACTGAGTGCTAAATACATATATCAAATTCTATGCAAGGACGCAAGAGGACACAAGGAACTGGGTGGTTGACAGGGGAGTCTCGGCCCCCGATAATGGCGCCGTATCGATCCATATTAATTTTAAGTTTTGCGGGATGAAGAATCATATGCAGCTCTTTTACATCGGCGTTTTCGGTGCCCTGGGTTGTCTGGCCCGTTATTTCGTTTCTGGCTGGACCTATGGTTTGCTCGGCCGTGGGCTTCCCTACGGCACTCTGGCCGTGAATGTTTTCGGGTCCTTTCTGTTGGGCCTGATCATGGAGGGCAGCCTGCGAAGTTCGCTATTGTCTCCGGAGGTGCGGATGGGGCTTACGGTCGGTTTCATGGGCGGATTTACGACCTTTTCGACCTTCTCTTTCGAAACGTGCCGCCTGCTCGAAGAGGGTAGCCTTCTGCAGGCCGGCGTCAATGTGCTTCTCAATGTCGTTGTATGTATTGTTTTTGCCGCCTTGGGAATCTTCCTGGCGCGCCAGGTATGATGGAGGTGACCATGACCAGACTGGATGGAGAACAGACCCTGATGAGAATTTTTGTCGGTGAAAACGATCGCTGGGAACGCAAGCCGCTCTATGAATCCCTGGTCGAATTATTTCGCGATCAGGGATTCGCCGGAGCCACGGTTCTGAAAGGTGCCATGGGATTCGGGGCTCGTAGCATCACCCACACCGACCGCCTTCTGCGCCTCTCTTCCGACTTGCCGGTGGTTATCGAGGTGGTCGAAAGTCAGGGGAAAATAGACGGGATTTTGCCGATTCTCGATACCATGATCAAGGGAGGGATGATTACCCTGGAAAAAGTCAGGGTCATCCGTTATTGCTGAATGATGATGAAACTGCTGAAAACTCTGATCGGAAACCGGGCGCAAGACACGGCGCCCGGTTTCCGCCACCAACGTATCCAGGTAGCGACCTGCGCATTGCTGCTGGAAATGGCTCACACCGACGAAGAATTTCATGAAGTCGAGGCGGTCCTGATTGAAGATCTGCTGCGGAACCGTTTCAACCTGTCGCCCGCAGCCATTGCCGAGCTGATCGAACTGGCCCACGAGGAGCGGCGAGCCAGCTTCGATCTGTACCACTTCGCCCGCCAGATTAATGAGCATTTCACCATTGACGAAAAGGTCGAGCTGATCGAGTCCCTTTGGCGCATTGTTTATGTCGATGGCCTGCTCGATAAATACGAAGAATATCTCATGCGTCAGTTGACCACACTGCTGCGGCTTTCCCACCGCCAGATGATCGATGCCAAGCTCAGGATTCTGGCCGAAGTTTCCGAGGGTCAATGAATCGTGGCGCGCCGGGCATCCCTGATCCGTATCGTTCTCTGGGCCCACCAACTGCTGGCCGAAGTTCTTTCTCCCGGCGACACCGCCGTCGACCTGACCGCCGGCAACGGCGCCGACACGCTGTTCCTGGCCCGCCAGGTGGGTACGGCCGGCCGGGTTCTCGCTTTCGATATCCAGCATCAGGCATTGCGAAACACCGCTGATCGTCTCGCCGCCGAGGGGATCGCCGGCAATTATTTCACCTCGCCGGAAGATTTGCCCGGAGTTCCGGGCGTCTGCCTTATTCACGACAGCCATGATCGCCTTGATCGATACCTGGATGGTCCGGTAAAGGCATTCGTGGCCAATCTCGGCTATCTGCCCGGCGGCGACCCCTCTTTGATCACCCGAGCCGGATCGACCCTGGCCGCCATCCGCCAGGCGTTGGAGCTGCTTGTCCCCGGAGGCAGGCTGGCCGTGGTGGCGTATGTCGGTCATCCCTCCGGTGGCGACGAAAGCCGTCAGGTCGACGCATTGTTGCAGGGGCTTTCATCCCGACACTGGCATATCGTGCGGCTTCAGGTGGTCAATCGGGACGACGCACCCTATCTGCTGGTAGTGGAAAAAAGGTAAAGTCAGGTCGCGCAACATGCACAAAGGGGCTGCCCTGAACACCGGGCAGCCCCTTTGTGCATGTTGGAGAGCTATCTCTGGATAGGTACCGAAGGGTCCCACACGTATTCGGGTTTGAGGATCGGAGCGTAATCGCCATCCAGGCTGTTGGGCACAAAGAAGGAGATAGTTTCCCAGGCGCCGATGCCGGCTCGCATGATGGTCATGCCGATGCCTTTGAAGAAACCGACAACCGGTCCGATGGCGCCCCGGTCCCGGGCGGTGACAATGATCTGTTTAGGAATCTCGGCCGGTGATGTGACAATATTGGTAAGTCCTCGCACCAATTTGTACGAGGCATTTTCCATGTAGGTTTCCGGTTCAAGGACCTCGTTGATGTAATCCTTGTTGTCAACGCGGTCGGCCAGGGCTGGAGATGCAACCGCAGTCAGCAGGGTTGTCAGCAGGGTTGCCACGACAAAGAATAGGTTGCGCATGAATCCCTCCCGAATAGATTTTTGATGAAGTCTGCCGTCTCGGTTGCCCGGCGGGTTTTTATGAATGATAGCAGTTTGTCGGGCTTTTTATCCATAAGACGTTAAAAAAAACGGGTACTGAAAATTTCTGTTGAAGAGACCTTGATCGACAGGCCCCAGCGGCGGCCATCCCTGGAGGACGGGTTTCCTGCAAGACATCGGCTTCGCATCATCAACCGGGCAGTATTGCAGAAAGAACCGGTTGGCGAGAGATTTCAATGAATTTTGATACCAGTGGCGGCTATGGTTTGCCGTGACTTTCAGACCATGGCCAGGTTTGAGGAACGGGCGATCACGAACCCGTTATGTATAAATTTACCTTTCGTTAAGGAATTCAGTGGTTTAAAGTTCATATGAGGGATTTAACGATTGACGGCCCCTGAATAATTCATTAACATGTATACAAAGTCCTTTCGATAAGAGCAACCCCATTGCAAGGTGGGCGCGCAAAACCATGGGTCCGGGAATCCCGGATCGCCAGGCTGCCGAATAAGGATTCATTCATGTTTTGATATGTATGGCAACGCCCGCATGGCAATTTAATGCGGGCGTTTTTGTTTGCGGCAGTGTTGCGATTGAAAGCTACTTCTCTTTAACATTATTCATGTATTTGTAAAAATGATAAATCTGATTCCGGGAGGATTAAATGAAACGGGTCGCGCGGATGGTCAAAAAAGGCTGCCGGTTGTTATTCGCTGGGTTGGTTCTCTCGCTGATATCGCTGACGATGCCGGTGCAGGCGGCCGGCCTGCTTGAAATCTACCAGCAGGCCCTGCAGAGCGATCCGCGGTTCCAGGCCGCCCGCCATGAGCACCAAGCCGCCGCCGAGGCGCGGCCCCAGGCCTGGGCCGGGCTCCTTCCCACGGTCGGTTTCTCCTACGAATATTCCGACACCTCCCAGGATATCGTCAGCAGCGACAACACCGTGTTCGCTTCGGGGAGCACCAGCTTCGGCAGCACTTCCTACACCCTGAGTCTGACCCAGCCGGTGTTCCGCTACGCTTCCCTGGTCCGCCTGGGCCAGGCCAAAACCGAAGTGCGGCGGGCCGACGTGCTGTTCGACTTGGCCCTGCAAGAACTGATGCTGCGGGTTTCGGAAACCTACCTGGCGGCGCTGGCGGCTCGGGATCAGCTCGATTTCGCCCGGGCCGAGCAGGCCGCCGACGAAAGTCATTTCGAGCTGGCCAAGGGGCGGTACGAGATGGGACTGGCGCCGATCACCGATCTGCACGACGCCAAGGCGCGGTTGGCGACGGTGCAGGCCCGCACCATCGAAGCCGAGAATCTGTTCGACGATGCCTTGCAGGCCCTGCGGGAGCTGACCGGCGAAGAGGCGACCGAGCTGGCGCCGCTGCCCAGGGAGATGGAACTGCAGAGTCCCGAGCCGGCGGAAATCGAGCCCTGGGTCGAGGCGGCCCTGCAACAGAATCTGACCCTCGAAGCGCAGCGGCTGGCGGTCAAGGTGGCCGAGCGGGAAGTGACGCGGCAGCGGGCCGGCCATTATCCCACCCTCGATCTGGTCGGACAGTTCAACAACGAAGAAACCGACGGTTCCCTGTTCGGCGGCGGCAGCGAAGTCGAAACCCAGGAGCTGATGCTGCAACTCAACATCCCCCTTTACGAAGGGGGCATCGTCAACTCGCGGACTCGCCAAGCTGCCCGTCTGCAACAGAAAGCCTCGCAGGAATTGGTGCGGGAGGTGCGCTCCGTCATGCGCCGGGCCCGTTCCGCCTACCTCGGCGTGCAGAGCGCCATCAGCCGGGTGCGGGCTCTCGAACAATCGGTCGCCTCGCAAAAACTGGCCCTGGAAGCCAAGCAGGAAGGGTTTCGTTCCGGGCTGTACACCGGCCTGGCGGTGCTCGATGCCGAACGCGACCTGTATCAGGCCAAAAACGATTACGCGCTGGCCCGCTACGACTACCTGCTCAACAGCCTGCGGCTCAAGCAGGCCGCCGGCACCCTGAAATACGACGATCTGTCGCAGGTCGGCGCTTGGTTCGTCCAGGCCGAGTAGATCAATCGATTGTTTCCGGGTGCCGCAGTATCCCATCCGTTGACAAACTGAAGGTTCGTCCCCCAGCAAACTATCATGTAGTTGGAAAAAGGAGCTTCCATGCTTCGTCGCCTCCGCAGGAAAATCAGCCAGGCCAGGGCCAAATCGGAGAAAAAATCCGCCCACTCCGGAAACCAGCATCGCATGCAGTTCGAAGCGCTCGAACCGCGATTGCTGCTGTCGGCCGACCTGGCGCTGAATCCCGAAACCCTGCCGCCGGTGGAGCTGGTGCTCGATCCGCAGCCGGTGGTGGTTTCCAGCGACGTCGCTTTCGACCCGGCGCAGGTCAATGCCGCCGATGCCGCCCCCGCCCAGGTGGTCATGACCCCGGCGGCTGCTTCGACCGCATCCGACCCGGCCACCGACGCCGCGCGCCGGGAACTCGTTATCGTCGATGCCTCCGTCGCTGATGCCCAGTCCCTGATCGACCGCATCGTCGATAGCGAAGAGACCGACTATCAGGTGGAAATCCTCGCCGCCGACCGGGACGGCGTGTCGCAGATCAGCCAGATCCTACAGCAGTACGACGATCTTTCCGCCGTTCACATTCTTTCCCATGGCGACAGCGGCAGTCTCTCTCTGGGGAATGCCACCCTCGACGCCTCTACTCTCAACGACAACGCGGATCAACTGCAACAATGGGGCGATGCCCTCACCGCCGATGGCGACATCCTGCTCTATGCCTGCGATCTCGCCGCCGGCGATGCCGGCATCGAATTCGTCGACCGTCTGGCTTCTTTGACCGGCGCCGATCTGGCGGCTTCCGACGACGCCACCGGTTCCGCCGATCTCGGCGGCGACTGGGCACTCGAATACGCTCGCGGAACCGTGGAAACATCCTCCTTGTTCCAAACCTCCGATCCGGATTTTTCCTATCGTCTGGCGGCGGTGAACATCACCGGGACCGCAGGGGATAACACCATCCTGGTCGATTTCGAAAATCTGGTCTATTCGGTGGATGGCGGTGCCAATGTAGGTTTTGCACTTGGCGACCTGTTCAGCATCGATGGCGGCGGCGGTGCGGATACTCTGATGATTCGCGGAACCGATGACCTGCTCGGAATCGGGGGAGACGATGCCTTCACCGTTTCGGGAACACAGGTGGTGGTCAGCGGCACCACCCTCGGTTTTTCGCAACTGGAAAACTTGACTATCGGCGGTGGCGGCGGCGAGGAC
>MHXM01000012.1:0-1915 GCA_001825565.1 Desulfuromonadaceae bacterium GWC2_58_13 | reverse complement strand
TTCGGCCGAAACCATCAACGTGGCGGCCGGGGTACAGATCGTCACCAGCGGCGCCATCGTGTTCGATGCCAGCGGCTCAGGCGTCAGTTTCATCGCCATGGCGGTCGGCAGCGGCCTGCAGGGGGACAGCCTGACTCTCCGCGCCGCCGCTTCTTCCGAGGGCGAGGGGGGGCTGCTGGATGATCTCGGCGGGCTCAATCCCTTTGCCGATCTGTCCGCCACGATCAGCCTCAACGGCGCGACCCTGACCGCGACCGGCGACATCACCCTGGCCGCCAGCGCCCAGCAGATCAAGCCCAACCTTTCCAACGGCATTTTCGAGGTGAAATCGACCGAGGCCGAGGTTACGGTCACCGATTCGACCCTGAGCGCCGGCGGCAACCTGTATCTCGACTCGAACGCCTCGCTGGAGATGGAAGTCGACGGTTTCGTGCTGCCAATCCGGGTGGCGGTGGTCAATGCCAGCGCTTCGGCCGAAACCCTGGTCAACGGGGCTTCGAATCTTTCGGCCGGCGGCAACCTGATACTCACCTCGCGTACCGACACCAAGACCTCCGCCCTGGCCAAGGCCCAGTCGGAAGCGTCGCTGTTGCCCGCCACCGGGGCCTTCGCCCTCTCCGTCGTCGACAGCAGTTCTATCGCCGAGGTCACCGGCAACGCCATCCTGAACGCCGGCGGCAATCTGGTCATTAATGCCCGGAATATTCTGAACGTCGAGACGGTCGCCGACGGCTATCTGGTCAGCGGCGACACCGGCGGCGGCCTGGCCATCGCCATCGCCCTGGTCGACAATCTGACCCGGGCCGACATCGGCGGGGCGGCGGTGGTTGCCGGCGCCGCCAACGTCATTATCAACTCCGACACCCAGAACGATGTCAATACCCTGTCCCGGGCCGCCATCAACAGTACCGACGGGGCAGTTCAGGATGTGGTGGGCGGCAACGACAACCTCAGCGCCGAGAGCAAGGCCGAGATCAACACGGCGGTCGGCAAAATCGGCGAAGCGGCCGGGGGCGAGGAAGACTCCGGCGGCGTGCAGGTGGCCGGGGCGTTCAGCTATGTCGATTTCGACAACGACAGCCGCGCCTATGCCGACAACGCCGCCGCCGACAGTTCCACCGTCATTACCACCGGTGGCACCCTGTTCGTCGACAGCAATGCTCTGAGCCGTTCTTCCGCTTTGGCCACTGGTACCACTTCGGGCGGCGACGTCGGCATCGGCGCCGGGGTGACCATCCACAATGCCGATACGGTCAACGAGGCCTACCTCGGTGGCGGGGCCGAGGGCGTCAATCGGCAGACCATCGATGCCGCCGGCGTGTCGGTCTCGGCCCGTTCCGAGGCGACCGAACTCGATCTGCCGACGGTCGGCGCGGTCGGTTTTTCGCCGGCGTCGATCAGCGGCAACACCATTGATCATGGCTCGACCCACGGACTCACTACCGGGCAGGCCGTGGTTTACAACAACGGCGGCGGCACCAGCATCGGCGGCCTGGTCAGCGGCCAGACCTATTATGTGATCACGGTAGGGGCGGCGAGCCAGACCTTCGAGCTGGCGGCCACCGAAGCCGAGGCCTTGGCCGGAACGGCAATCGCCCTCAATGCGGCGGCGGCAACGGGGAGCGAACACGGCGTGACGCCGGTGTTCGATTCCACCGGGGTGATCACCTTCGCTCCCGAGGCTCTCGATCAGGCCCAGGACAACCTGGTGCTCACCGATGGCGTGGTGACCGGCGACACCTGGACGGTGACCCTCAACGACGGCGAGCGGGAGCTGGCCTACAGCTTCACCGCCACCGCCGCCGAAACCGGCGCCGCCGATGTGCAGGCGGCCATGGCGGCGCAACTGGCGGCGACCATCAACGCCGGTGACGGAGATTACCTGGCCTGGAATGACGGCAACACCCTGATCGTC
>MHXM01000011.1:47409-78185 GCA_001825565.1 Desulfuromonadaceae bacterium GWC2_58_13 | reverse complement strand
CAGTCTGCTTGCCGGGCGGAGAACCGGCACGAGCTGTCAGCATGAAACCTGATGGGTTGCCTCTCGCGGTCGCTCAATTGAGCCGTGCGGCCGGAAGCGTCCCGGATTTTAGGGTCGAACCCTGGTCAGTCGACGCGACGACGCAGGAACGTGGGGATATCGTATTCCTGGTCTTCACTGACCGACGACCGCAAGCTGCGCGGGTTTTCCTTCTGCCGGTCACGGATGAAGGTCGGCAGATCGTGGTCGACCTTGCCCGTCGAGAAGTTGGCCCGGGATTTGAGCTCTTCGCTCTTGCGCGCCCCCTTGTTGAAAGTGGCGCCGAAGCCGGTGGCGATCGCGGTGATTTTCAGCTTGTCGCCAAGTTCTTCGTCGATCACCAGACCGATAATGATGTTGGCGTCTTCATGGACTTTTTCATGAATGATGCGGGAAGCCTCTTCGAACTCTTCCATGGTCATATTCGAGGCGCCGGAGATATTCACCAGCACGCCCTTGGCCCCGGAAATGTCGATATCTTCCAGCAATGGACTGCTGATGGCCTGATGGGCCGCTTCGGAAGCGCGTTTTTCGCCCTCGGCAATGCCGATGCCCATCATCGCCATGCCCCGTTCGCTCATGATCGCCTTGACGTCGGCGAAGTCGACGTTGATCAGGCCGCTGGTGGTGATCAGGTCGGAAATCCCCTGAACCGCCTGACGAAGCACGTCGTCGGCCGGCTTGAAGGCATCGAGAATGCTCATGCTTTTGCCGGCCAGCCCGAGCAGCCGGTCGTTGGGGATGACGATCAACGAATCGACCACGTCCTTGAGCGCCTCGACGCCGTCTTCGGCTTTTTTCAGGCGCTGCTTTCCTTCGCGGCCAAACGGCTTGGTCACCACGCCGACCGTCAGCGCGCCGAGCTCTTTGGCCACCTCGGCGATGACCGGCGCCGACCCGGTGCCGGTGCCGCCGCCGAGACCGGCGGCGATGAAGACCATGTCGGCGCCTTCGAGCAGCTCGGCCAGGCGGGCTCGATCCTCAAGCGCGGCCTCGCGGCCGACTTCGGGATTGGCCCCGGCGCCGAGTCCCTTGGTCAACTTGCTGCCGAGCTGAATCTTGATCGGCGCCCGGCTCGCCCTGAGCGCCTGGGCATCGGTATTGGCGGTATAGAATTCGACCCCGTCGATGTGCGAGGCGATCATGGTGTTAACGGCATTGCCGCCGCCGCCGCCTACACCGATGACCTTAATCCGTGCGGTCTGGTCGATTCTCTCATCAAATTCAAACATAGACTCCCTCCGTTCGCGATGGCTGATCACGGCTCTCCGCGTCCGCGACCAATCGGTTGACATGCTATCACTTTCCTGTTTCTAATGCCTTAAAAAAACTCGCCGAACCACTCTTTCATCCGACGAATTACCTTGTCGAAAACATTCTGTTGACCGATGGCGAAATTCTTGGTCTGCATGTTTTTGCTGCCGTATTTAACCAGACCGACGCCGGTGGCGTAAATGGGCGAATTGACCACGTCGGTCAGCCCGCCGATATCCCGCGGAACCCCTCGTCGAACCGGCAGATTAAAGACCTGCTCGGCCAGTTCGGGCATTCCCGGCAGGATGCAGGTTCCGCCGGTGATAACCACGCCCGAGGCAATCACGTCCTCGAAGCCGCTGCGGACGATTTCGCGGTTGACCAGGGTGAAAATTTCTTCGACCCGCGGCTCGAGAATCTCGGCCAGCAGCTGGCGCGATAAAACGCGGGGTTCGCGTCCTCCCACCGATGGCACCTCGATGGTTTCATCCTTGCCGACCATCGAGGTCAGGCAGCAACCGTACTGCTGCTTGATCTTCTCGGCCTCGCCCATCGGGGTGCGCAAGCCAACCGCGATGTCGTTGGTCAGATGGTTGCCGCCCAGGGAAAGAACGGCGGTATGCTTGATCGCTCCGTCGACGAATATGGCGATATCGGTGGTGCCGCCGCCGATGTCGATCATGGCCACCCCGAGTTCCTTCTCGTCCGGCGAGAGGACGGCCTCGGCCGAAGCCAGCTGCTCAAGAACGATATCGGCCACGTCGCACCCGGCCCGCTGGCAACTCTTGATGATGTTCTGGGCGCTGGCCACCGCGCCGGTGACGATATGGACCTTGGCTTCGAGCCGCACCCCGCTCATGCCGAGAGGCTCTTTGATGCCGTCCTGGTCGTCGATGATGAATTCCTGGGGAAGGATATGAATCACTTCGCGATCCATGGGAATGGCGATGGCCTTGGCCGCGTCGATAACCCGACGGACGTCGTCGCTGGTCACCTCGCGGTTCTTGATGGCAATCACTCCCTGCGAATTGAAGCCTTTGATGTGCCCTCCGGCGATGCCGGCGAAGACCGTCTTGATCTCGCAACCGGCCATCAGCTCGGCTTCGCGGATGGCTTTCTGAATGGCCTCGACGGTGCTCTCGATGTTGATCACCACTCCTTTGCGCAACCCCTTCGACGGGCTGGTGCCGATGCCGACGATATCCAGCCCATCCTCGGTCAGGTTGCCGATGATGGCGCAGATTTTAGTGGTGCCGATGTCCAGCCCAACGATCAGATTATCTCTCCGATTGCTCATATCTTTCCCTTCCCCCTTGAAGCTAGCCCTTGCGGGTGATTCCGGTTTCAACCTTGACGATTATTCTATCCATGACATTCAAATCGATATATTTAAGCGCGCGAAGCCTCGGCTTCAAGTCTCCGTAGATTCTTTCCAGGCGATCCAGCTTGGCCCGGTAGTCGCCCGTGCCCATGCGCACCGGGATCCCGCCGTTACGGGTATAAAGAACAATTTCATCGGTCGGATCCAGGTGAATTTCCGACACATCGTTCAGGGCAAAAATTTGCCGCCCGGTCAGCTCTTCCACCAATTCCATCATCCCCTGCAGTTGCCGGCGAGACTCTTCCGGACAATCCAGAAGATCCTGGCGTTCCAGGCCGGTGAGCACCGGGTAGTCGAGACTGTCCTGGGCTTCAAGCACTTTGAATATTTCTCCCCTGCCATCGACGTAATAGAGATAATCGAGATTAATGACCGCCATGGGCGACCGCTCTTCCACCCGGATCACCACGGTTCGGGGGAACAATCTCTGCACCCGGGCGGAAAAGATCCAGGGGTTTTCTTCGATTTTGCGGCCGATGCGCTCCAGATCGAGTTCGAAGATATTGTTACCCACGGTAACGTCCGAGAGCGCCACGATTTCCTGCTCGCTGACCCGGGCCTGGTTTTCAACCCGCACCGTGTCGACCTTGAAGTAGGTCGAATCAAACAGCAACTGGGCCAGCAGTCCGCCGCCGCCGACAATCAGCACCAGGGAAACCAGGCAAACCAGGGTGCGCAGCACAAGGTGGAAGATTCTTTTCCAGTCCCGCGGCTGTTTCTTGCGGCGGTTTCCTTTGACTTTGCCGGCCTGGCCGGCTTTCGGCGCCTTCAGATCCCGCATGCCGCATCTCCCCCCGTCGCTGCTCAAAATCCTGACTCGCTCCATTGTAGGCTCCGCCCGTCTTAAGACTTGCGCACACCCGCCCCTTCGAGTATTCGCAGCACGAGTTCGGTGAACGAGATCCCGGCATGCCGGGCCGCCTTGGGCAACAAACTGGTTTCGGTCATCCCCGGGATGGTATTGACTTCGAGGCAGTAGAATTCCCGTTCCCGGACCATGAAATCGATGCGCGCCGCGCCGTCGCACCCAAGCGCCCGGTAGGCGTCGACCGCCGCCTGTTGCAGCCGCTGCTGCATGCCTTCATCGATGGGCGCCGGCAGCAGGTATTCGGTTTGCCCCACCGTGTACTTGGCGTGATAATCGTAGAATCCGCCCTTGGGAACCACCTGGATGATCGGCAGCGGCTTGCCGGCCAGCACCCCGACCGTTACCTCGGCCCCCTGGATGAAATCCTCGACCAGGATCAGGTCGTCGTGTTCAAGCGCCGTGTGAACACCAGCGATCAGTTCTTCCCGGGAGCGAACGATACTGATGCCAATGGTCGATCCTTCCCGAGCCGGCTTGACCACCAGCGGGAAATGCCGGCAACCACCTAGCAAACCCTCAAGATCCTCGCCCCGTTTGAAAACCTTGAAAGCCGGGGTCGGCAATTCGTGGTAGAGCAGGATTTTCTTGGTCGTCACCTTGTCCATGGCCATGCTCGACGCCATCACCCCGCTGCCGGTATAGGGGATGTCGAGCATCTCCAACAATCCCTGCACGGTGCCGTCTTCGCCGAACCGCCCATGCAGGGCGATGAAAGCCACCTCGATCCTTTCCGCCGCAAGACGGGCGGCCAGATCGCGGCCGGCATCGATGGCGACGGCTTGAAAGCCGGCTTCGAGAAGAGCATTGTGCACCGCCTTGCCGGTGCGTAGCGAGACCTCGCGCTCCGCCGACATGCCCCCCAGGAGTACCCCGATTTTCTTCGCTTTCAATTCCTGCCGTGTCATAGCTATCCCTTGTTTTTTTGACGTTTAAGCTATCGGGTCGGCGCCGACGATCCGCACTTCCGGTTCAAGTTCGATCCCGCTGGAGAGCCGGACCTGCTCGCGAATCCAGTCGATCAGCTCAAGGATGTCCCGGGCTCTGGCCTGGCCGCCATTGACGATGAAATTGGCGTGCCGATCGGCAACCCGCGCCCCGCCGATCGTCGCTCCGCGCATGCCGGCTGCTTCGATGAGCTTCCAGGCCGACCGTCCCGGCGGGTTTTTAAACACCGACCCGGCATTGGGTCCGCCAACCTGCTGGGCCTCGCGACGGTCCGCCAGTCTTTGTCGGACGGCCGCGGCCAGTTCGGCGGCGGCGCCACGCCGGAACTGCATGACCGCCGATATCAGAATCCGCTCGCCGGCCAACGCCGAGCGCCGGTAGGCGAACCGCAGCCGATCCTTCGTCCAGATTTCCAATGCCGCCGGCCCGGCCAGCTCAACCGATTCAACCACGTCGGCCAACTGCTGTCCGCCGGCACCGGCGTTCATCGCCACCCCGCCGCCGACGGTTCCCGGAATTCCGGCCAGGGCCTCCAGTCCGGCCAGGCCACAAGCGGTGGTTTCGCGGATCAAAGTCATCAGCGGCAGCCCCCCGCCGGCGGTCACCCGCCCCGTCTCTTCGATATCGAGCCGACGGAAATGCTTCAGGTGAATCACCGCGCCGCGAATACCGCCGTCCTTGACCAGCAGGTTGCTGCCGGCGCCGACCACCATCCACGGCACCCCCGCCGCCTTCAGCAAACTCAGCGTCCGTTGGAGATCGGCCGGGTCGGCCGGCTCGATAAACAGGTCCGCCGGCCCGCCCACCCGCCAGGTGGTATGTTGCGACATCGGCTCGTCGGCCAGCACCGTGCCGGTGAGGGAATCGCGCAGGTTGTTAATGATCGCGCCGATGGTTCTAATCCTTTTCCTTGAGGAGTTGGATCAGGCTTTCCCCGATTTTCCACACATCGCCGGCGCCCAGGGTAATGACGATGTCCCCCTCTTTCACGGCCGCCATCAGATGCGCCACGAGAAGTTCACGATCGGCCACGTAATGGGCGTTTTTGTGCCCGTGGCCGACAATTCCCCGGGTCAGGGTTTCGGCGTTAACCCCGGGAATCGGGTCTTCTCCGGCCGGGTAGATGTCGGTCACCAGCAGGTAGTCGGACTGGTAGAAGGCGGTGGCGAAATCATCCATCAGGAACTTGGTGCGGGTATAGCGATGTGGCTGGAATACCGCCACCACCCGGCGTTTCCAGCCGGATCGAGCCGCCGCCAGGGTCGCCTTGATCTCGGCCGGATGATGCCCGTAGTCATCGACCACCATGATACCGCGCGCGTCGTACTTGATCTGAAAACGACGCTGCACGCCGCCGAAATCCTTGAACCCGGCGGCAATAACCGGGAAGCTCAGGCCCAGCTCCATGGCTACCGCCACCGCCGCCAGTGCGTTCAACACATTGTGCCGCCCCGGCATGTTGAAGGAAATCCGGCCGAGAGTCTCCTCGCGGCTGATCACATCGAAGGCGGTGCGGCCCTCGCCGTGCTCGATGTTCACCGCCTGAAAATCGGCCTGGTTCTGCAGTCCGTAGGTGATGAAGCGTTTTTTGACCCTGGGGATGATCTCCTGAATGTTGGGGTCGTCGAGACAGAGGACGGCCAACCCGTAAAACGGCACCTTGTTGATGAAATCGACAAAGGTGTCCTTGATCTGGTCGAGACCGCTGTAGTAATCGAGGTGGTCGGCGTCGATATTGGTGACCACGGCGATGGTCGGCGACAGGTGCAGAAAAGAACCGTCCGATTCATCGGCCTCGGCCACCAGGAACTTGCCCTGCCCCAGCTTGGCGTTGGAACCGAGGGAGTCGAGCTTGCCGCCGATCACGGCGGTGGGATCGATGCCGCCGTGGGAGAGCACCGTCGCCACCATGCTGGTGGTGGTGGTCTTGCCGTGGGTGCCGGCCACCGCGATGCCGTATTTCATGCGCATCAGTTCCGCCAGCATCTCCGCTCGCGGAATCACCGGAATCAGCCGGCGGTGCGCTTCGAGCACCTCGGGATTATTGGCTTTGACGGCGGTGGAAGTCACCACCACGTCGGCATCTCCGAGATTCTCCGGCGCATGGCCGAAGGCGATCCGACCGCCCAAATCCTCCAGGCGGCGGGTGATGTCCGATTCCTTGAGGTCCGATCCGGAAACCTGGTAGCCGAGATTGAGCAGCACCTCGGCAATGCCGCTCATGCCGATGCCGCCGATGCCGACAAAATGAATGGTGCGGATTTTTCCGTACATAAGCTCACATCTCTTCGTTGAGGTTGAGATTGGCCGGCACTTCGCTGACTACTCCGGCAATAACCCGGCATTCCTGCAGAATCCGGTCGGCGGCCCCCTTTTTTCCCAGCGCCCAGGAGACGCCGGCCATCCCCAGTAAACGCTCGCGGTCGTCGAGCAGGTCGCCCACCAGACGGGCCAGCAGGGCGGGCGTCAGGTCGCTCTGCGGCAGCATCAGGGCCGCTCCCCGTGAAGCCAGGGACTGGGCATTGGCGGTCTGGTGGTCGGCGGCGGCGTAGGGATAGGGGATCAGAATCGCCGGCCGGCCGCAGGCCGTCAATTCGGCCAGGGTGGTCGCCCCGGCCCGGCAGATCACCAGATGGCTGCGGGCATAGGCGGCGGCCATGTCGTCGATGAACGGAACCACCTCCGCCGCCTCCCAGCCGGCCTCCCGATAGCCCTGGCGAATCCGCTCCAGGTCCTCGGCCCCGGTCTGGTGGTGGATGGCCAGCTGCTCCTTGAACCGTGCAAGGTCGGGGAGCATGGCCACCACCGCATCGTTGATCGCCCGGGCGCCACGGCTGCCGCCGAAGACCAGCAGGCGGGGAGTTCCGCTTGGCACCGGCGGACAGTCGTCCATGCCGCTGCGCAACGGGTTGCCGGTAAGAACGGTGCGACTGCGCTTGAATCCACAGTCCATCTCGGAAAAGGAGGTGCAGACCCGGTCCACCCAACGGCCGAGCAGGCGGTTGGTCAGTCCCGGGGCGGCATTCTGCTCGTGGATCAGGGTCGGATAGCCTCTCAGCCGCGCCGCCAGCAGTACCGGCCCGGAAGCGTATCCTCCAACCCCGACCACGACATCCGGCTGAAACTTATGCAGAATGCGTAGCGACTGAACCAGGCTGCGAATCAGTTGCGGCCCCATGATCAGCTTACCGACCAGCTTCTTGCCAACCAGTCCGCTGATGTCGATGGTGGCGAGCGGCAGCCCGAGTTCGGGCAGCACCTTCGCCTCGATCCCTCGGCGGGTACCGACGAACAGCACCTTCGATTCGGGCTCGGCCGCCAGCAACCGCTGGGCCAGAGCCACTGCGGGAAACAGGTGTCCGCCTGTGCCGCCACCGGCCAACAGCATTTTCATCGGACCTCCCCGGGAGCATGACTCGAAATATTCAACAACAGTCCAATGGCCAGCATCGTCGTCAGCAGGCTGGTTCCACCGTAGGAAAGAAACGGCAGGGCCAATCCCTTGGTCGGCAGCATCCCCATCACCACCGCGATATTGACAAACGCTTCCAGTCCGAGCAGCAGGGTCAGACCGAAGGCGAGAAACCGTCCGAAATCGTCGGGCGCCGTCAGGGAAGTGCGAATCCCCCGCAGGATCAGCACCAGAAACATGGCGGTCACCACAAAGACTCCGGCGTACCCCAGTTCTTCTCCGACCACGGCAAAGATGAAGTCGGTATGTGCCTCGGGAAGAAAAAACAGCTTCTGTTTCCCCTGTCCGAGCCCGTTGCCGCCCAAACCGCCGGTGCCGAAAGCGATCCAGCTCTGGATGATCTGGAACCCGGTATTGGTCGGATCCTCCCAGGGATTGAGAAACGCCATGATCCGCCGGCGGCGGTAATCGACCGTCATAACCGCATAATAAAGAAGCGGAGCGGCAATGATGGCGATCGACACCAGGTAGGTCAGCCGGGTGCCGGCGACCAGCAGCATGATCATGGCGACCCCGCCCAGGGTCATGGCACTGCCGAGGTCGGGCTGCAACAACAGCAGGGCCAACAGCAGGGCCAGCACAATCATATAAGGAATAAAACCGTTGGCCAGGTTTTTGACCTTTTCTTTTTTCTTCGCCAGCGAGTGGGCCATATAGATGACCAGTCCCAGCTTGGCGAGTTCGGCCGGCTGCACCGACACCGGACCCAGTCGAATCCAGCGAGCGGCGCCGCCGGCGTGGCTACCGATGCCCGGTATCAGCACCATCGCCAGCAGGGCCACGCAGAAGAGCAGAAAAGGAACCGCCAGCTTGCGCAAATGGAGGTAATCGAAACGCATGGCCGCCGCCATGATCAGAAACCCGACGACGGCATAGATGCCCTGGCGCTTGAGAAAAAAGAAACCGTCGGCGTACCGCTTCTCCGCCATGATCGACGACGAGGAATAGACCATGACGACGCCGAAGCAGGTGAGCACCACCGCCAGCAGCAGAATCGTCGTATCGAAGCCTTTCCTCGATTCCATCCCTAAACCGCCTCTTGGTCCGTGAGTTCCATAACGGCGCGGGCAAACAGGTCGCCGCGTTCTTCATAATTTTTGAACATGTCGAAGCTCGAACAGCCGGGGGAAAAGAGCACCGCGCCGCCGGCCGGGGTCAGCTGGCGCGCCAACCGTACCGCCTCCGCCAACGAGCCGGCCCGTACCGTGTGGGTCAGCCGGCCAAGGGCGGACTCCATCCGTCCGGCGGCCTGGCCGATCAGCACCAGGTGCGCCACCTTTTCTTTAACCGGCCCGGCCAACGGGGCATAGTCGCCCCCCTTGTCCTTGCCGCCGGCAATCAGGGTCACCGGCGCGGCCAGCCCGGCCAGGCTTTTCAACACGCTGCCGACGTTGGTCCCCTTGGAATCGTTGTACCAGGGAACGCCGCCCAATACCCGAACCTCGACCATTCGGTGAGGCAGGCCGGAAAAGCCGCAGGCGGCCTGCCAGACGACCTCGGCCGGGCACCCCTCAAGCAGGGGGGGAATCATCGCCGCCATGACGTTTTCAATGTTGTGCAGCCCCTTCAGGCGCAACGCCCGCACCGGAAACCGTTGCTCAACGCCCTGCCAGCGCCAGACGATATCGCTGCCGTCGTAGCCCATCCCCCGATCGGGAATCCGGGCCGAGGAAAACAGCACCCGCCGCGGCCGGATAGCCGTTGTCGCCTGCATGACCAGAGCATCCTCGGCATTCAGGATGGCCACATCGGCGGCGGTCATATTCTCGAACATCCGCATTTTGGCCGCCACGTAACTGGCCATGTCGGGATAACGATCGAGATGATCTTCGGTCAGGTTGAGCAGCAGCGCGTAGCGGGGACGAAACGACGCGATCGCCTCAAGCTGGAACGACGACAGCTCGGCGACTCCCCAGTCCCAGCGGCGACCATCGACCGCTTCGATCAACGGGGTTCCCAGATTGCCGCCGACAAAGGTGGCCTTGCCCCAGGCCAGAAAGATTTCTCCCATCACCGTGGTGGTGGTCGACTTGCCGTTGGTTCCGGTAATCGCCACCAGCGGCGCCTCGAACTCGGCAAAAGCGATCTCGATTTCGCCCAGTACCGGCACCCCGGCAGCGATGGCCGCCGCCACCGCCGGCACCGTCAGCGGCACCCCGGGGCTGACCGCCACCAGATCGGCGGCGCGGAACAAGCCTTCGCTGTGGCAACCCAGGTCGAACGCGACCCCCATCTGCTCCAGTGCATCCAAGCCGGTGATCTGGGCGGCGCTGCGGCTGTCGGAGAGGGTGACGGCGGCGCCGCGACGACGGAAATACGCGCACAGGGCCAGGCCGGTTCGGCCCGCCCCCGTCACAACAACCTGTTTACCACGGTAGTCGCGCTGCATGTCACCTCAACTTCAGGGTTGAAAGGGCCACCAGGGCCAGAATGATGCTGATGATCCAGAATCGCACAATGATCTTCGGCTCGGGCCACCCCTTCAATTCAAAATGGTGATGAATCGGCGCCATGCGAAAAATCCGCTTGCCGCACAACCGGAACGAGGTCACCTGAAAAATCACCGACAGTGCCTCGACCACAAAGATTCCTCCGACGATCACCAGGACGATTTCCTGCTTGGTGATCACCGCGATGATGCCGAGAGCGCCCCCCAGCGAGAGGCTGCCGACATCCCCCATGAAGACCTGGGCCGGATAGGTATTGAACCACAAGAAGCCGAGCCCGGCGCCGACCATTGCCCCGCACAATACGGCCAGTTCGCCGGCCCCCTGCACGCTGCTGATCTGCAGATATTCGGCCAGCCTGGCGTTGCCGGCCAGATAGGCGAACAGGAGGTAGGTCCCCGAAGCGATGATCATCGGCCCAATGGCCAAGCCGTCGAGGCCGTCGGTAAGATTCACGGCGTTGCCCGAGCCGACCACCACCAGCATGGCGAAGGGGATGTACAAAAGCCCCAGCTCGGGCCGCACCCCCTTGAAAAACGGAAAAACCAGGTTGGTCTGGAAGGGTGGGTAAAGATACAGCGCCACTCCCGCCAGCCCCGAAATCAGCATCAGCCAGAACATCTTCTTGCGAGCCGACAAGCCGTCGCTGTTTTTGTATTTGACCTTGCGGTAATCGTCGACGAAGCCGACGGCGCCGAAACCGACGGTCACCAGCAGGGTGACCCAGACATAGAGGTTGGTCAGGTCGGCCCAGAGCAGGGTCGGCAGAACGATGGCCAGCAGAATCAGGGTGCCTCCCATGGTCGGCGTCCCCTCTTTCTTGAAGTGCGACTCGGGACCGACCTTGCGGATGGTCTGCCCGATCTGCAGGCGCTGCAACTTGTCGATCAACCAGGGGCCGAGAATAAATGAAATCACCAGGGCCGTAATGGTCGCGTAGATCGTCCGGAAGGTGATGTACCGGAAAATATAAAGCACCGAAAATTCGGTGTGCAGCGGATAGAGCAGATGATACAGCATCGACGGCTCCTAGCAGTTGCCCGCGGCGAGACACACGTCCTCGGCCCGCAGCACACTACTGATTTTTTCCATTTTCATTCCGCGCGACCCTTTGACCAGCACCCGGTCGCCGCATTGCAGCTGACTGCGCAACTGGGCGACCGCCTCTTCGTGCGACCCGACAATGATGATCCGAGCATCGGCCAGCCCGGCCTCGCGGGCCCCGGCCGCCACTTCGGCGGCCATCTGCCCGAGCAATACCAGCAGGTCGACCCGCCGGCCCGCGGCCTGACCAATTTCGTGATGCAGTTCGGCGGAGGTGTTTCCAAGTTCCAGCATGTCGCCGAGCACAGCGACCCGGCGTCCTTCGCCACCCAGTTCGTCGAGGGTGGTCAGGGCCGCTTTCACCGACAGCGGGTTGGCGTTGTAGCTGTCCTCGAGAATAAGAATATCGTCTTTGACCGATACCACTTCCATGCGCCCCGGCGCCGGCCGGAAAGCTTCCAGGCCACGCACGATCCGTTCGCCGTCCACCTCCAGGGCGGATGCGGTAGCCGCGGCGGCCAGCGCGTTGAGCACGTTGTGGCGGCCGGCCACCTGCATGCATACCGGCCAGCGGCCAGAAGGCAGCAGCAGATCAAATTCGAGAGCCTGACCGGTGGCGACAATGTTTTCGGCGCGCACCTGAGCTTCGGCGTTCAAGCCAAAGCAGAGGCGCCGCACTCCGTTGGCCACGGGCAGTCGAGCAACCCGCTCGTCGTCGGCATTGACCACGGCAATGCTACCGGGCTTCATCGAGGCGAACAGCTCGCCCTTGGCCCGCAACACACCCTCGATATTCTGCAGGGTTTCGAGATGGGCCGGACCAACGTTGGTGACGACACCAACAAAGGGCTCGGCGATTTCGGTCAGACGAGCGATTTCGCCACGCGCACTCATCCCCATTTCGAGGACCACCCACTCGTGGTCGGGCTGCAACCGGAACAGGGTCAGCGGCAATCCCACCAGGTTATTGAAGTTTCCTTCGGTCTTCAGGCCGGGGCCGGTCAGGGCGAGGATATTGGCGACCATATCCTTGGTGGTCGTTTTGCCGGTCGAGCCGGTCAGCCCAACCACCGGGCCGGAAAATTCCCGGCGGCGAGCCGCTGCCAAGTCGCCCAGCGCCACCAGGGTGTCCGGAACCTGGATCAGCGGCACCGGAAAGGCGCCGACCACCTCTTCGCTCAAACAGGCGGCCGCGCCGTTGCGCAGCGCCCGGATCAGGAAATCATGGCCGTCGAAATTCGGTCCGCGCAGAGGGACGAACAGTTCTCCGGATTTGAGCGTCCGGCTGTCGGTCGAAATCCCGGTCACGGTTCCGGCCGCCCCAGCGGGGGTGAGCCGACCGCCCGTGATCCTGGCAATGGTCTGTATGTCAAGGTTTATCATGGAATTCCTCCAGTCGGCCCAGGGCGCGCCGGACTTCTTCGCGGTCATCAAAATGAATCCTCCGGGTGCCAAGAATCTGGTAATCTTCGTGCCCTTTTCCGGCTACCAGCAGCAGGTCGTTTTCGCCCAGCAACGATACCGCGAAACCGATGGCCGTAGCCCGGTCGGGAATAGTCACGAAACCACGGCCGGACAGCTGCCGCGCTTCCTCCATCGACCACTCCCGGGCATGCACGCGCAGGACGCCGACCCGCACTTCATCGAGAATGGCCTGTGGATCCTCGGTACGCGGGTTGTCGGAGGTCAACACCGCCAGATTCGAAAAGCGGGCCGCTATCTCGCCCATGACCGGACGCTTGCGCCGGTCGCGATCGCCGCCGCAGCCAAACACCGTCAGCAGTCGTGCCGGCGACAGCCCGCTGACGGTTTGCAGAACCTTTTCGAGGGCATCGCCCGTGTGCGCGTAGTCGACCAGAATCAATGCCTTGCGGTCGTTTTCGATCCGTTCCAGCCGACCAGGCACTTGCTGTGCCCGGGTCAAACCATCGGCGATGGTCGAAAGCGGCAATCCCAGAGCGATCCCCGCGCCTGCCGCGCAGAGCAGGTTCTGCAGGTTGAATTCGCCGATCAGGCTGGACTGCACGGCAACAAGCCCGGCCGGGGTTTCCAGTTCGGCCCGGATGCCGTCCAGCGACAGGCTCGCCTGCCGGGGAAAAACATCGGCCCGATCGCTGGTGCCGCAGGTTATGGCGGCGGGAAACCGCTCCGCCAGCTGTTGCCCGTAGCTGTCGTCGATATTGATCACCCCCCCCTTGCCGCCGGCCAGAAGGTCGCCAAAAAATCGTGATTTGCTGGCAAAGTACGCTTCCATGGTGCCGTGATAATCGAGATGCTCGGGTGTCAGGTTGGTAAAAACACCGACATCGAAGGAAACGCCGTCGACCCGGTACTGGTCGAGGGAATGAGACGATACTTCCATGACCAGCGCATCGGCTCCGGCTTTTCGGAACCCAGCTACCGTCTGCAGCAGGTCCACCGACTCGGGAGTGGTATGCAGCGAGGGCAGACAATGGTCGCCGAAGCGATAGTTGATCGTCCCCATGACCGCCGGATGACGTCCGGCAGCCCGTAAAATCGCCTCGATCAGGTAGGTGATGGTGGTTTTGCCGTTGGTTCCGGTCACCCCAACCACCGGGATAGCCAGGGCGGGCTCACCGAAAAACCTGGCGGAGACCCGGGCCATGGCCTGCCGGGCATTGTCCACCAGAACCCCGGACACGCCGATGGGCAATTCCATCTCCTGCTCGATGAAAATCGCGCTGGCGCCACGGGCCAGGGCATCGGCGACGAAGCGGTGCCCGTCGACGGTCGCTCCCCGCAAAGCGAAAAAGGCTCCATTCGCCTCGACTTTCCGCGAGTCGTAATAAAGCCCCGTGATTTCGCCTTCCCCCGATCCAATCAGACGGCTCCCGGGAAGATCTTGAATCAGTTCCGCTAGCTTCATCATTCGGCAGTTCCTTCGAGCAGACAATTCACTCTCTTCAGGTTGGCGGCGCCAGCCTGACCCAGACTTCGTTTGAATAACGTATCGCCCGGCCGGGCATAGGTGATTGTTGAACCACCCGGCCCGATCCGCGAAGCTTGATGTTCAGTCCCTTTTCGGCCATGGTTTCCAGCACCTGCCGGTAACTCATGCCGATACAGTCCGGCATGACCATGCCTCCTGCCTCAACCGGTTCGATCACTGCCTGGATCGGCTGGGCCAGCGCCTCTTCGGCGGGCATCGGCGGAAGCGGATCGACCGAGCCGCGGTCGGTTGGTGCAATTTTCAGATAACGCAGGGTTTGAGTGGTGATTTTCGAGAAAATCGGGGCGGCCACCAGGCCACCGTACACATGCTTGGCCGGCTCGTCCACCATGACCAGCACCACCAGTTGCGGAGCGGGAGCGGGAACCATGCCGACGAAAGAAGCCACTCGTTTGTCCACCGAGTAGCCGCCGGTGACCGGGTCCACTTTCTGCGCGGTGCCGGTTTTACCCGCCACCACGAAGCCGGGAACCGCCGCCAGGGTTCCGGTTCCACCGTCGCCGACGGCCAACGCCATCATGTCCCGGACCTGTCGCGCCACCTCGGGAGTGACCACCTGCCGGACGACTTCCGGCTTGCGCTGTTCGACGATTTCGCCGCGATCATTAACAATCTTTTCGACAATCGGCATCGACAGCAGGGCCCCGTCGTTGGCAATCGCTGCCGCCGCCCGGGCCAATTGCAGCGGGGTGACCGTCATCCCCTGGCCAAAAGAAATGGCCGCCAAATCAATTTCGAACCAGGCCGACGGCTCCCGGAGCAGACCCGTTGATTCGCCCGGCAGATCGATTGCCGTCGGGGTGCCGAATCCGAAATCGGTCAGGTAGCGATACAATCGATTGCGCTCGAGTGCCTTGCCGATTTTTGCCGCCCCGATGTTGGAACTGACCTTGATGACTTCGGCCGCGGTAATTCGGCCGTAGGCATGGTGGTCATGAATAACCTTGCCGCCAACGGCAAAAGACCCTTTCTCACAATCAATGACGGTTCCCGGCTTCACCAATCCTTCGTTGAGGGCAGCCGACATGAGAAAGATCTTGAGCGTCGACCCTGGCTCGTAGGTGTCGCAAATCGCCCGGTTGCGCCACTGGAAAGGCCGGTAATTGCCGATGGCGTTGGGGTTGTAGTCGGGCAGATTGGCCATGGCGAGAATTCTTCCCGTGCGCGGGTCGATCACCACCGCGCTGCCGCCCTTGGCGCCGACCTCGGCGACTCCCGCAGCCAATTCCTTTTCGGCGATATATTGAATATTTTTGTCGAGCGTCAGGTACAGGTCAGCCCCTTCCTGCTCGCCCTCGACCACCTTGTCGCCGCTGCCCATACTGCGACCAAGGGCATCCCGCTCGACCACCAGATAGCCGCCCTGGCCAAGAATCACCGAATCGTAACCGAGTTCCAGCCCTTCCAACCCCTTGGGATCGATGCCGGTGAAACCGAGGACATGAGCACCGATTTCCGAGTTGGGGTAAAAACGCTGATGCTCTTTAATAAATCCGATGCCGGCAAGCTTCGCGGCCCGGATTTTTTCACTTTCACTCTCGGTGATCTGCCGTTTGAGCCAGAGAAAATTCTTTTTTGATTTGATTTTTGCTTGGATTGAAGATTTTGACAGGGTCAGGGCACTAGCCAGCACACTGGCGACGCGGTTCGGGTCGGTGACCTTCTGAGGTTCGATAAAGAGGGAGTCGACTTCAACGCTCAACGCCAGTTCCTCGCCACTTTGGTCATAGATGGTGCCCCGCTTTGGAGTCAGGGAGATAACTTTCTGATGTTGTCGCTCCGCCCGCTTTTTCCACTCCTCCTGACCAAGAACCTGAAGCTGAAAAGCCCGCACGACAATAAAACTGAAGGCCACCAGAAAACAGAAGCCAACCAGACGTATGCGGATGCGCACCCACTTCTCCAGCTTATCCATCAGTCGATAATAACCACCTGCTCAAGGGTCGGCATACGCAGACCGAGTTCGGTGCGAGCCACCCGCTCAATACGCTCCGGACTCCGCAAATGAGCGGCCTCCAGGCGCAACTTCTGGTTTTCCTGTTCCATTTCGTGCATATGATTGCCCAATCTGGAAATGTCGTACTCCAGATTGACCACCGTGATCCGCGACCAGACAAAAAAGAGGGAAACGACCAGCAGAATGGCGAGATAGGCGAACAAGGGCAGCAACCGCGGCCGCACCAGGACAAAGCCGTTAATTTTGGGAAGAGACCTCACCGTAGCATCCGACATAACACCCTCCTTGAACCAGCAATACACACTACCCGGCCAGACGCCTGATCGCCCGCAGGATGGCGCTCCGCGAACGGGGGTTTTCCACTATTTCGACATCCGTCGCCCGCAAGGCCTTACGGGTCAACAGTTCCACCCTGGGGATCGTCTGGCAGACACAGATCGGTAGGCGCGGAGGGCAGGTACAGGTTCTGGTTTCATCCTGAAAAATCCGCTTAACGATCCGATCTTCGAGTGAGTGAAAACTGATCACCACCAGGCGACCTTCCGGCTTCAACAACTCAATGGCGGCCCGGACACCTTTCTCAACATGCGCGAGTTCCTGGTTGACGTAAATCCTGAGAGCCTGAAAAACCCGGGTCGCCGGATGGATTCTCGCTGGCACCCGGCCCCCGGGAACCGTGTCCCGAACCAGGTCGGCAAGTTGAAGAGTGGTCCGAATCGGTGCTTCCTCGCGCACTTTGACAATTTTCCGGGCAATCCGCCCGGCCCAGCGTTCTTCGCCGTATTCGCGAAAGATCCGGGTCAACTCCTCGACGGTCAGTTCGTTCAGCGCCCCGGCTGCGGTTATCCCGGTGGTCGGGTCCATCCGCATGTCCAGCGGCGCATCGCTACGGAAAGAAAACCCCCGCTCCACGGAATCCAACTGGTGCGACGAAACCCCAAGATCGAGCAGCATCCCGTCCAGGCCATCGATTTCCAATTCGGCCAGCACCTCGGTCGCCTCGGAAAAATTCCGGTGCCGCAGCACCACTCGGTCGCCGAAGGGGGTCAGCACCTCGGCCGCCTTTCGCAGTGCCTCCGGGTCACGATCCAGGCCGACCAGGCGGCCATCCGGATTCGAACGCTCCAGAATCAATTGGGCATGTCCGGCGCCACCGAGGGTTCCATCGAGATAGATACCGCCCGCCCTGGGCTGAAGCAGATCCAACACCTCGGAGGGCATCACCGAGCGATGCTCGAAGTCGATTTCGGTCAACGCTAAAAGCCCATACTGGCAACAAATTCAGGATTGGCCGACAGCAACTCCTCGGATTTGCGGGTCACTTCGGCATGGGCCGACTGACTGTAAATATCGATCTTTTCAGCCATGCCGACCAACACGATCTCTTTTTCCAGGCCGGCATAGGTGCGCAAGGAGGGAGGAATCAGTATCCGCCCCTGCTTATCGAAAAAACACTCGACGGACGGTCCCAAAACCAGGCGAAAGGCAGCGTTCTTTTCAGGGCCGGCCGGCAACTGCGTAACCCGCTCATGAATATTCTTCCACACGGAGGGAGGATAAGCCGACAATCCCCCTTCATAATTCTTGGTCACCACCAGGCAGTCGCCAGGACCGGAACCTGACAGCACATCCCTGAATTTGGCCGGGATACTGGCACGCCCCTTGGGGTCGATCGAGTTGTTGAATTCGCCCTGGAAGATCATATCCGGCCCCTGTTTGGCCCAAGTTGACACTATTTTCCACTTTTTGGGACTATAACTACCCACCCTTTAGTTGTCAAGAAATTTTTCCTGTTTTCTAGGGGCTTAGGATTCCCGCGCAGGACGAAAAAAGCCCCTTTTCGGGGCTTCGAAGTGCGGATTAAGTATTATAAAGAAAGGGTTACGTTTTAAGCGGGGAGGACGGAAGAACCATCTCGATTTCTTCGACCCGGCGGTCGACGACCTTGCGCACGGTGAACAGAGTCCCGTTCGACTGGCAGTTGTCTCCCTCCTGAGGGATCGTCCCCAGCAACCGGAGCATCAGACCGGCCAGGGTATTGACGTGTTCTTCCGAAAGGTTAAGCGCGAAGCGACGGTTGATGGCTCGCAACGAGGTACTGCCGTCAACCAGATAGCGTCCAGGCTCCAGTTCGCGCAGCAGCACATCCTCGTCGTCATACTCATCCTGAATTTCGCCGACGATTTCCTCGACGATATCTTCGAGAGTGACGATCCCCTCGACGCCGCCATATTCATCGACCACCACCGCCAGGTGAATGCGGCGCCTGCGGAAGGACTGCAACAGCGTCTCGATGCGTTTCGACTCGGGAACAAAATAGGGCGGGCGGACCGCCTGTTCGAGCAAAAAGGCATCCGGTTGATCGATCGAGGCGAGAATGTCTTTTGAATGAATGATGCCGATGATATTGTCAAGGCTCCCTTGATAAACCGGGAATCGCGAATGCCGCGACTTCTGCACCAGCGGCAGCACGTCGGCAAACGAAGATCCGACGTCAATGCCGACCACTTCGGTGCGGGGAATCATGACATCCCGAACCCGGGTTTGCGAGAGTTCGAACACCCCGTGCAGCATGCGCCGCTGATTCTTGGCCACCACCCCGGTTTGCTCGCCCACGTTGATCAGGGTTCGGATTTCATCTTCGGAAATAACCGGCCGGATTCCGCTTTCACCGGGAAGCAGGCGAGTGAACAATCGGGAAAAGCCGGTGATCACCCAAACCAACGGGAACAGCAGAAAGACCACCATCAGAATCGGCCGCAGCACGATAAAAGACATTTTCTCCGGATACTTGGCCGCGTAGGACTTGGGGCTTATTTCGGAAAAAAACAACAGAAATGGGGTCAATACCAGGATGGTGATCAGTTCGCCACGTTCGCCGTAGCGATGCACGAATAGGCCGGTCGCAAGGACCGAAATGGCGATATTGACCAGATTGTTGCCGATCAGGATCGTTCCCAGCAGGCGATCGGGTTGCGCCAGCAGCGCTTCGAGGCGCTCCGCCCCGCGCCGATTCTTCTGCACCAGGTATTTGATCCGCAACCGGTCCATCGACATCAGGGCGGTTTCGGAGCCGGAAAAAAAGGCGGAGAGGAAGAACAATACTCCCAGTACGATCAGTCGAAACAGTTGGTCATCCACTCCGGAAACTCCAGAAAAAGTTGCTGCGCAGTTTACATGAAGGGCCGACATAATTCAATTTTTTCAGCATAAAACAGCGTGGAACGAGCAAAATACCGGCCGACTTGAACCGCAGCGGCCGCCGTGCTATAAATTCCCATTCCAAATGCCGCATCCGGCGGCCGCAGGCCAGGAGGACAGTTTGCCAATCGATGACATAAACAGAGGCGCGGCCGCCGCTCGACACGCCAAGCTGTGCGACGAACTGCGCCGCCACAACCACCTGTACCACGTTCTCGATCGCCCGGAAATTTCCGACGCCGATTACGACCGCCTGTTCCGCGAGCTGGTCGAGCTGGAAAACACCTGGCCGGAACTGGTGGCCTCCGATTCCCCCTCGCGGATGGTGGGCGCCGCACCGGCGGAAAAATTCTCCCCCGTCGTTCACGCCGTTCCCATGCTCTCGCTCAAAAACGTCAAGAGCCCAGAAGAGTTCCTCGAATTCGACACCAGCATCCGCAAGAATTTCCTCGCCCGCGAAGAAGCGATCGACTATGTCTGCGAGATGAAACTCGACGGGGTCGCGGTCGAACTGACCTACGAACACGGCATCCTGGCCACCGCCAGCACCCGAGGCGATGGATCGACCGGCGAAAACATCACCGAAAACATCCGTACCCTGAGCTCGGCCCCCCGGACCCTCGCCCCCCCCTTTCCGCCCCTCCTCGACGTGCGGGGGGAAGTCTACATCGACCTGAAGGATTTCCAGCAACTGAACCGCGACCAGGAAGAGGCGGGAGAGCGATCCTTTGCCAACCCACGCAATGCCGCCGCCGGTAGCCTGAGGCAACTGGATGCCGCCATCACCGCCCGACGCCCCCTGAAAATCTTCTGCTACGGCACCGGGCGCTGGCAGGATGGCCATCACAAGAGCCATCTCGAATCCCTGCAACGGCTGGCCGAAATGGGCCTGCGGGTCAACCTGGCAGAGACGGTCAGCGTTCGAGGCGCCGAAGGGGTGCTCGAACACTACCGCAACCTTCTGGCCCGGCGGGACAGCCTCCCCTTCGAAATCGACGGCATGGTGGTCAAGGTCAACGACCTTGCCCTGCAGCAGGAGCTGGGTGCGCTGAGTCGCACCCCCCGCTGGGCGGTCGCTTTCAAATTTCCCCCTCGGCAGGAAGAAACCATTGTCGAGGGAGTCGGCCTGCAGGTCGGCCGCACCGGGGCCATCACTCCGGTGGCGCACCTGAAGCCGGTCAACATCAGCGGCGTGACCGTCTCAAGGGCGAGCCTGCACAATTGGGATGAAATTGCCCGCCTCGACATCCGGGTCGGCGATCACGTCGTGGTCGAACGGGCCGGCGACGTCATTCCCGATGTGGTCAGGGTTCTCGCGGAGCGACGTACCGGAAGCGAACAGACGGTCGAGATACCGACCGTCTGCCCTGATTGCGGCGGCCCGGTTCGCAAAAACGAGGGGGAAGTCGTTCCGCGCTGCACCAATAGCCATTGTCCATCGCAAACCGTCGAGCGAATCAAGCATTTCGTCTCGCGCAACGCCATGGATATCGAAGGCCTGGGGGAAAAACAGATCCTGCAACTGATTTCTCTCGGCAAAGTGAAGACCGTTGCCGACCTCTACCGGATGGACAAAGAAGACCTGTTTGCCATGGAACGGATGGGGGATGTGCTGGCCGACAAGCTTCTGCACGCCATCGAACAAAGCAAATTCCGCCCCATGTCGCGCCTGTTGTTCGGCCTCGGCATCCGCCACGTCGGCATGCATACCGCGAAAATTCTCGCCAAGCGTTTCACTTCCCTCGACACGCTTGCCCAAGCCGATGCCGAGGGTCTGATTTCAATTCACGAAATCGGCGGCAAGGTCGCAGAATCGCTGATCGATTTTTTCGCCGATCCGGTCCAGAAACAACTTCTCGGACAACTCCGAGACCTGGGAGTCAGCCCGACCGAAGAGGCGGTGGTTCGGCAGAACGGCCCACTTACCGGAAAAACCCTGGTCATCACCGGCACCCTGGAACGAATGAGCCGTAAGGAAGCGGAAGATCTGGTCGAGCGCTTGGGGGGCCGCGCCGCCGGCTCGGTCAGCAAGAAAACCGATTACCTGGTTGCCGGTCCAGCGGCCGGAAGCAAATTGGACAAGGCGCAGAAGCTGGGGATCAGAATTCTGACCGAGGACGAATTTCTTCAAATGACTCGGAGCGAAGAGGGCACATGAAAAGAATCCAGGCCAAAGTGCGTTTCAAGGGAATGGTCCAGGGCGTCGGCTTCCGCTATTTCGTCTGCCGCACGGCCCTGAGCCATGGATTAACCGGCTGGGTCCGCAATCTCTTAAACGGGGAAGTGGAAGCGGTTTTCGAGGGGAGGGAATCGGAAATCCGCAGCGTTCTGGAATTCTGCCAGCAAGGGCCGTCCGGCAGCCGGGTCAGCGAGATGCTGATCGACTGGGAAGAGTTCCGCGGCGAGTTTGAAAACTTTGAAATCCGTCGCTGACCGGCCGGCTTATCTGCCTTTAACGAAGCGATTCAAGACACCAAGGAGTTCGAGGGTTTTAAAGGGTTTTTTAACAAAGCCGTCACCCCCGACCTGCTTACCCCGATCCATGGCCACGGATTCACCCCGTGCCGAGAGAAAGACGACCGGAATATTTTGGGTGGCGAGATCTTGTTTCAGCAATTCGCAGACCTTGAAACCATCCATCGCAGGCATCATGATATCCAAAAAAATCAGAGCCGGCGTTTCCTTTCGGGCCAGTTCGATACCCTCGGCACCGCTCTCCGCGTAAAACACCTGAAATCCGCGCAGCTTGAGCACGGCCTCCATGAGCATGCCGACGGTGCGGTGATCATCCACGACCAGAATCTTTGGGTTATCCATCCAGGTCCTCCATTTCGTCGTTCATGTCCAGACTTTCCTGGTAGACCTCGCTACCGGGAAGCCCGAACTGCCGGGCGACCTGCTTGACAATCTCCCGTCGCGACAACCGGTTGTCGGCTTGCAGTCTGCGCAGGGCTTCGCGAACCGTCTCCTGGGGCGGCTCCAGCAGGGCCGGAGCAATCATCAGGACGATCTCGCCCCGCACCCGGTTTTGCCCGAAATGTTCCAGGGCTTCGACCACCGTCCCCCGAAACAGTTCTTCGTGAATTTTGGTCAGCTCCCGGGCCACGGCGATCTGGCGTTCGTCCCCCAGTTCGCTCCGAAGATCCTGAAGCGCCGCCAGCAGGCGATGGGGCGCCTCGTAAAAAGCAACGGTACGCCGACATTCTCTTGCGACCCCGGCAAACATCTCGCGGCGCGCGCTGGAACGGGCCGGCAAGAACCCGTCGAAAGCAAATCGCGACACCGGCAGACCGGAAAGGGAAAGGGCAACCACTACCGCAGAGGGCCCCGGAACCGCGGTCACCGGCAGCCGTTCCTCGCGACACCGGCAGACCAGCAGATATCCGGGATCGGAAATCGCCGGGGTGCCGGCATCCGAAATCAGCGCCACCGACTTTCCCTGCCGCAACAACTCGATGATTCGCTCCCCTTTGGCCGCCTCGTTGTGCTGAAAAAACGAGGTCAGGGAAGTGGCAATGCCAAAATGGTTGAACAACTTGCGACTATGACGGGTATCTTCGGCGGCGACCAGGTCGACCTCCTTGAGAACCCGCAATGCACGCAGGGTAATGTCTTCAAGATTGCCGATCGGCGTGGCAACCAGGTACAGGATTCCAGCAGCCATAACTATAGTGCACAATCCTAAAATTAGAAATCTAAATTAGCAGATTGTCATTCAGGGGGAAATTGAGCGAACACAGCAAAATCAGGCGTTCCGCGTCTCAAGGCGTTCCAGGTCGCGCAGCCACAGATCGACGCAGGCATCGCTCGGCATCCGCCAGTCTCCCCGGGGGGACAGGGCCACACTCCCCACCTTCGGCCCATCCGGCAGGCACGAACGTTTGAACTGCTGAGAAAAAAACCGCCGGTAAAAGATGTTCAGCCAACGCAAAATCTCGGTCGGGGCGAACTGACCGGCAAACACCTGACATGCCAGAAAATAGATCTTGGCGGGTGCAAATTGCAGGCGCACCATGTGGTAGAGAAAAAAATCGTGCAGCAGATACGGGCCAACATGATCCTCGGTCACCTGGCGGATCTCGCCATTTTCCGCCGGCGGCAGCAACTCGGGCGAAACGGGAGTGGCGCAGATGTCGTTGAGTACCACCGTCGCTTCTCCGGTAAATTCAACTTCGGCGCACCAGGCCACCAGGTAACGCACCAGGGTCTTCGGCACTCCGGCGTTGACGCCATACATGGACATGTGGTCGGCATTGTAGGTGCACCAGCCAAGCGCCAACTCGGATAGATCGCCGGTGCCGATCACCAGGCCGCCAACCTGGTTGGCCACATCCATCAGAATCTGGGTCCGCTCCCGGGCCTGGGCATTTTCGTAGGTGATATCATGGCATTTCTCGTCATGCTTGATATCGGCGAAGTGCCCGCGCACCGCGGCATCGATGGAAATGATCCGCAGCGTCACGCCGAGCAGTTCGGCAAGCTTTTCGGCGTTGCCGCGAGTGCGGACGGTGGTCCCGAAACCGGGCATGGTGACCGTGACAATCCCTTTTCGGTCGAGCCCCAGCCGGTCGTAGGCCTTAACCGTCACCAGCAGGGCCAGGGTCGAATCGAGACCGCCGGAAATCCCGATTACCGCATGATTCACCCCGGTATGCCGCAGACGCTTGACCAGCGCGGTGGTCTGCAGGGCGAAAATTTCCTGGCAGCGGCAGGATCGCTCGGTATCGGCCATCGGGACAAACGGGGTCGCGGGGACCGGGCGCCGCACCGGGCCCGATGACAATTCGGCCAGCGGAAAAGGGATCACACGCCAGGTTGAATCATCGTCCGTCGCGGCGAAACTATTGTTTTTCAGCCGTTCGTTGACCAATCGTTGCAGATCGACATCAGCCACCCCCAGCTGGGAATCGAACTGAAACCGTTCGGTTTCCGCCAGCACAACACCGTTTTCGGCAATCAGGGAATGACCGGAGAAAACCAGGTCGGTACTCGACTCTCCGGGTCCGGCCGAGGCATAGGCATAGGCGGCCAGGCAACGGGCCGACTGGGCCCGAACCAGGTCGCGGCGGTAAACCTCTTTGCCGAGAATCTCGGGACTGGCCGAGAGGTTGAGCAGCACGGTAGCCCCGCGCACCGCCATGCGGCCGCTGGGAGGACTGGCGACCCAGGCATCTTCGCAGATTTCGATGCCAACCAGGCAGTCGGGCCGGTTTTGGGCGCGGAACAACAAGTCGCATCCGACCGGGATCGTCTCTCCTCGCCATTCAACGGTATTGACCCGGAGATCCCGCGCCGAAGAAAACCAACGCTCTTCGTAAAACTCCTGGGTGTTGGGCAGGAAGGTTTTCGGCACAATTCCGAGAATCCTTCCATTGGCGATCATTATCCCGCAATTGAACAGCCGCCCTTCCAGAATTACCGGGGCGCCAACCACCACCGAAACCGGGTGCCCGTTCAGAAAATCCGCCAATTCAAAAAGAACCTGCCGGGCCTGCTCAATCAAGAGTGGCTGAAAAAACAGATCGGCACAGGTATAGCCGGTGATGCACAACTCGGGAAAGAGCAGCAGATTGCACTGGACAGCTTCGGCCCGGGCAATGACCCGGCGGAGCTGCTCGCAGTTGAAGGCGATATCGGCCACCCGCAATTCCGGCGAGGCGACACCGATCCGGCAATATCCCAGGTCCGACAATGTCATGTTCATAACAAGCACCTCTCCCGCAAAGCCACCCCTTCACTTTTAATCGGAAAACTTGCGAAGTACCAAGGATAACAACAAATTTCACACAACGCAATGAATGTGGATCAGCGCAGACCGAAGGCGTCGGGAATATGCTCGATCCTGGCATCCCCGTTGCCGGCCAGGATAGCGATGACATCAAAGCGCGATTGCGTCCCCACGGCCCCGATATCGGCCAAGTACCACTGGGCCGCCCGCAGGATCTGGCGTTGCTTGACCGGCCCGACGGCCTCCTGAGGAGTGCCATACGCCAGGCTGCGGCGGGTTTTGACCTCAATGAAGACCAGCGTCCTGCCGTGTCGGGCAATGATGTCGATTTCCCCCACCGGAGTGCGCAGATTGCGCTCGATGATTTTCAACCCCTGGCGCCGCAGATAGACGACCGCCTGATCCTCCCCCCAGCGGCCCAACGATAAACGCGCCTCGGTCATACGGGCGGCAGATGCTCGCGCACCCCACCGAAGGTTTTGCGGTGCAACGGGGAAGGGCCCAGGCGGGCAATGGCGACCATGTGCTCCACGCTGCCGTACCCCTTGTGCTTGGCCAGTCCATAGCCGGGAAAGCGGCGGTCATAGGCGATCATGAGACGATCCCGCAACACCTTGGCAATGATCGAGGCGGCGGCGACCGAAAGAGAGCGGGAATCGCCCTTTTTCAAGGTCTGCTGAGCGATCGGAAGAGGTATCGGAGTAATGCCGTCAACCAGCACAAAATCGGCTGGAAGCTTCAGTCGCCCCACAGCCAGAGACATCGCCCGCAGTGTGGCCTGCAAAATATTGATCCGATCGATCTCGTCGGCGGAAACAATCCCAACCCCGATCGCTGCCGCCTGGCACCGGATCAGGTAAAATAGCTCGGTCCGCTTCTGGGGAGTAAGTTTTTTCGAGTCGGTCAAACCAGGAAGATCGAATTTTGCGGGAAGGATCACGGCGGCGGCAACTACCGGCCCGGCCAGTGGACCACGACCGGCTTCGTCGACACCGGCAACGTTGGCAAACCCTTTTCCTTGAGCCTGTTCCTCAAAAAAAAGGGTGGAAACCTCTGGTGAAGCAAACAGATCCAAATTCATGAAATATCCTGTCGCCAAAATTCCGGCTGGATTTCAGGCGCACCATGATATACAATTTGAAAGGCACACCTATAATTTTTCTAATGAGAGGAGAGAGTTCATGGGAGTCTTTTTTACGTTGCTGTTTGTCGTTTTATACCTGGCATTGACGGTTGACTGGAAGGAATTTATGGGGGTCATCCGCCAAGGGGGGTGGGCTGTCATTGGCGTCTACATCGTGTTGACTGTTCTGATCGTCGCCGTGTTGACCGGCCCTGAAACTGCTGCCATCGCTCCGGCGGTCCATCACTGAGAAAGAGCACCCTTGCTTGCCTGACCCACCAACGCAAAAAGCCCCGGCATTTCGCCGGGGCTTTTTTGTTTGATCCCATCAAGCCGAACGTTTTTCCCTGATCCGGGCAGCTTTGCCGTGCAGGTTACGCAGGTAATAGAGTTTGGCGCGGCGAACGCGGCCAACCATAATGTTTTCAATTTTTTCAACGGCCGGAGAATGCAGGGAAAAAACCCTTTCAACGCCGACGCCGTTGGAAATCTTGCGAACGGTAAAAGTCGAGCCTACCCCACGGTTGACCCGCTTGATGCAAACGCCCTGGTATACCTGGATGCGCTGCTTGTCGCCTTCGACGATCTTTACATGAACCCGCAGCGTATCCCCGGCCTTGAACGGGGGAATATTCTTGCGGATCTGTTCCATTTCCAGACGATCAATAATATTCATGACTTCCTCCTCTATACCGATCCTTTTTCAGGATTCAATTGCGAATCCCGCCGTGGTCGGCGGGTCCGGATGTTATCGTTATCCACGGCTCGACATGCAGCCGATCCAGAATGATGGCGGTGGCCGCCCGCACCGGCAGATGGTTATAATCCCCGACGCCGCGTATCGGCTCGAGAACGGGCCAGCCTTGATCGAACAACTCCGGCGCCAGACCCCAACCCGTTCCGAACACCAGCATCAGAGGATGGTCCTGCCGCAGCTGCCGGCATTGATCGAAAGAAACACCGTCGGAACGCCTGGCGCCGGTTAATACCGGCAGCGCCTTCTCGCCAATCTCCCGGGACCAGCCCGAGACGGCCTCCTCCAGCGAAGGGACGATCTCGATCAGTGAAAGCGCCTCGCCCCGATGAGGATTGTAGCCGGCGCCATGCCCTGCCCGCCAGTGCCGCAGAATCCGATTAATCAGCACTTGTTGCTCGGCAACCGGGGTCACCACGTAAAAACGGTCAACGCCGTAGGTTCTGGCCGTGCGTGCGATATCATGAAGATCGAGGTTGGTGACGGCGGACACCACCCGATCCCCTCGCTTGTCTACAACCGGGGAGTGAACAAGAGCTACCGCCAGGGGATGTCCGTTCATTGCGGATCGCCCTCCCGTGACCGGCGCAAATGGTCGACATATTGCCGATCCTCGGCGCTCAGGGGAGCCGCCTCAAGCAGATCCGGACGCCGATCCAGCGTACGTTCCAGTTGCTTCAGCCGACGCCAGCGAGCGATCTCACCGTGGTTACCGGAAAGGAGAACATCCGGCACTCGTTGCCCTTCAAACTCGACCGGGCGGGTATACTGGGGATGTTCGAGCAACCCATCGGAAAAAGAGTCGGTTTCCGCGCTTCCGCTGTTGCCGAGAACCCCGGGAAGAAGCCTGGCAATCGCGTCGATCATCACCATCGCCGGAAGTTCGCCGCCGGTCAACACGAAATCGCCCAGCGAATATTCGTCGTCAACATAGGCGCGAATCCGCTCGTCGAACCCTTCGTAACGACCGCAAATAAAAATCAGGCCATCGGTCCGCGATAGTTTAGCGGCATCCTGCTGCCGAAAGGTCTTTCCCTGCGGTGTCATCAGCAGCACGCGCGCGCCGGGATGTCGCTGTTTCAGCACCCGCAACGCTCGACAGACCGGGTCCGGCTTCATCACCATGCCGTCGCCACCGCCATAGGGCGTATCGTCAACGATCTGGTGCTTGCCTTCGGCCCAGTCCCGCAGGTTGTGGGCACTGATTTCAATCAGTTTTTTTTCAACCGCCTTACCGAGGATGCTGCCGGCAAAAGGCGACACGAACATATCCGGAAACAGGGTCAGAACATCAAACGTCATCAACTTCGGGAACCAGCCCTTCCGGCAGATCAACGGTCATTTGGCCGGACTCCAGATCGACCTCGATCACGAATCGGCTCACCGCCGGGACCATGATTTCTCCAAAGCGACCGTTCACCACGTAAATATCATGCGCCCCGGTAACCAGAAGTTCATCCAGGGTTCCCAGTTCACCGCGAGTCCTGTCGACAACTTTCAGCCCCTGCAATTCGTACCAGTAAAACTCATCGTCATCCAGATCGGGCAGGTCGGCAAAGGGAATCAACACATCGTTACCAACCAGGTGACGGGCCGCTTCGATAGTTTCCAACCCGCGCAGACGCAAAAGGACGTTGCCCTTCTGAGGCACCGCCCGTGCCGGCTCGTAGGACTGAAGCCGTCCCCCCTTGTCGCGAAAAACCACCTGCCCGGCCGCCAGCAACGAATCGGAATCGGGCGTCAACGGACGAACCTTGAGATCGCCACGAAGACCGTGGGTTCCGACGACCACTCCCAATTGAAACAACTGCTCTCTCTCCTCTTTCATCACTCCATGATCTGGAGAGAGGCGCGCTTGCTTTCCCGGGTAGCCTTGGCATTGAGCAGGGTTCGCATGGCTTTCGCCGTCCGGCCCTGCTTGCCGATGATCCGCCCCATGTCCTCCTGGGCGGCGGCCAGCTTAATAAGGGTGCTGCCGTCCTCGTCAAGCTCTTCCGAGATGGTCACCGCGTCGGGATTCTCCACCAGGGATTTTGCGATGAATTCGATGAGTTCTTTCATGGAGTCCGTCCTTCGGAGGCAGGCTGCACCCGACCTCTCTTCTGAAACAGAAACGAAACAGCCCCCATCCGGTTCTCAGGATGAGAACTATGCCCCCTCGGGCTGCTTGAATTTCGCCCAGACTCCCTGCTTGCGAAGGATCTGACGCACGGTTTCGGTCGGCTGAGCCCCCAGCTTCAACCACTCCAGAGCCTTGACTTCATTGAGGTTGATCATGGGCGGATTTTGTTTGGGGTCGTACTGGCCGAGGTTCTCAATAAAACGGCCATCGCGCGGGCATCGTTCATCGGCGACGACTACCTGGTAGAAGGGTTTCTTTTTTGCGCCACCACGAGCCAGCCTGATTTTTACTGCCATCTGTCTTTCCTCCTGCTTGTCTCTGAACGGGATTCCCGTTGACGATTTATAAGATTGGTCGGTATTTGGTATTGATCAAAGCACTCGCGGGAATCACTTTCCCCGGAACCGGCTTGCCGGATTTTGCCTAAAACGGCAGACCGCCGCCCCGCCCCATAAGACTTTTAAGACCCTTGGGACCAAGCTGTTGCATTTTCTTCATCATCTTCTGAGCTTCGGTGAACCGCTTAAGCAGTTGATTCACATCCTGAACCTTGGTGCCGCTGCCGTTGGCGATGCGCAACCGACGCGATCCGTTGATCACTTTATGATTGCGTCTTTCATCAAGGGTCATCGAATTGATGATCGCCTCGATTTTCTTCATTTCCTTATCCGGGAGCTGCATCCCCTGCGCCTGCTTGAGAGCCTTGCCGGCACCGGGAATCAGTTTTAGCATCGATTCGAGAGAACCCATCTTCTTGATCGACTGCAGTTGATCGCGAAAATTCTCCAGGGTGAATCCTTCCTTGCGCAGCCGCTGCTCCATCGCGGCAGCTTCGTCCTTGCCGATAGCGGCTTCGGCCTTTTCAATCAGCGACAGGACATCGCCCATGCCGAGAATGCGCTGGGCCATGCGATCCGGATGAAACACCTCGAGAGCGTCCATTTTTTCGCCGAGTCCAACCAACTTGACCGGCTTGCCGGTCACGGCCCGGATGGACAACGCGGCGCCACCGCGGGCGTCGCCGTCGAGCTTGGTCAGGATGACTCCGGTCAGGGCCAGCTTTTCGTCGAAACTCTGAGCGACATTGACCGCGTCCTGGCCGGTCATGGCATCCGCGACCAACAGGATTTCCCTGGGGGCCAGCGAGGACTTGATCCGCACCAGCTCGTTCATCAGGACTTCATCGACATGCAGACGCCCCGCCGTATCAAGGATCAGCGTGTCGTAACCGTTGAGCTCCGCGTAGCGATGAGCGGCCTCGCAGATCGCCACCGGATCCTGGCCGGGCTGCGTATCGTAAACGGCGCAATCGAGCTGCCGACCAACGGTCTTTAACTGCTCGATTGCAGCAGGACGATAAACATCGGCCGGTACCAGTAGCGGGTTGCGCTTGTCACGGCGCAATTTAAGCGCCAGCTTGCCGCAGGTGGTCGTCTTACCGGCGCCCTGCAGGCCGCAGAGCTTGATGGA
>MHXM01000011.1:35699-47393 GCA_001825565.1 Desulfuromonadaceae bacterium GWC2_58_13 | reverse complement strand
CCGAGCTGAAGACTGTTGTCCTCCCCCTCGCCCATCAGGCGACCGAGCTCGTCGCGAACAACCTTGACGACCTGCTGGGCCGGGGTCAGGCTCTTGAGCACGTCCTGTCCGACAGCCCGAACCCGCACCGCTTCGACGAAATCCTTGACGACCCGAAAATTCACGTCGGCTTCAAGCAGAACCAGACGGACTTCCCGCAGAGCCTCCTTGATATTATCCTCGGTCAGGCGTCCGTGGCCACGGAGCTTCTTGAAAACCGAATCAAATTTTTCCGTCAGGTTGTCAAGCATCCAGATTCACACACTGCCCGTTCGGGTTATCGCCAAAATGGGAACTATAGTTAAGCGTAAAATCCTTGTCAAGGGAAAAACCAACCAAAAACAACCCCCTGGAAGGATCAGAACTCCACGCGCCGAAACTCCTTGCCGGTGTAACTGTACAGCTCGGCGGGAAGCAGGTCCTCCCGAAGCAGCACCAGCAACACCCGGTTCCGTTCCTGCTCCGGATAACGTATGGCCAGCCCACAATCCGAGGTAAGCTGGCGCGGCACCGGGATCAGAAGAATGTCCACCCGTTCTTGCTTGAGTGCCTTTTCGGCTTTCATGACTCGGTGAATGGAATGAAAAATAGCGACCAGATCATTGTCACGAACCATCCCGACTCCTTGTTTCGTTTATTTAATCCGCATTATGATGACACTATTCCCGGTCCCTGGCAAGGGATCAGGGATGCCTGCAACCTACCGAACGGCAAAAACCCGACGGAATGCTAACTCCTTTAATCGAAGTGTGGATATATACGAAGCACAACAGATCAAAACCCCCTTGTTTCATTCCCTGCCTTTATGCTAGATTTCAAAGTCGAATTAACATTCAAACCAATATCGTGGTGGGCCAACGCCCCAAAACCAACAACCATCTGGAGGAAAACCCTGTGAAAAAACAACTTTTATACCTGTCCATCGGGGCCCTGGTGCTGACCATGGCCGCCGGCTGCAAGGATGAGACGCCCAAAACCGCTGCCGAGCCCCAGGCTCCCGCCGAGGCCACCGCTCCCGCGCCGACGGCCACCCCGGGCAAAAGCGGCACCGTCGCGGAAACCATCAACGCCGCCGGCTATACCTACGTTCAGGTCGATACCGGCAGCGAAAAATTCTGGGCGGCAGCCCCCGAATTCAAGGTTGCGGTCGGTGACAGCGTCGCGGTTCCCGAGGGGATGCCCATGCCCAACTACCACAGCAAAACCCTCAATCGCGATTTCGACCTGGTCTATTTCGTCCCGGCCATTATGGTCGGCGGCGCCGGCGACATGACGGCAGCCGCCCCGGCCGCGGAACTTCCCAGCGGACATCCCGCAATCGGCGCTGCCAAGGCGGACAACGTTGACCTGACCGGCATTGTCAAGGCCGAAGGCGGTAAGACCATCGAGGAAATCTACACCGGCAAGACCGAACTGGCCGGCCAGCAAATCACCGTCCGCGGCAAGGTCGTCAAGTTCAGTCCCGAGATCATGGGCAAAAACTGGATCCACCTGCAGGACGGCACCGGCGCCGAGGGAACCAATGACCTGACCATCACCACCACCTCCACGGCCAATGTCGGCGACACCGTCGTGGTTACCGGCGTTCTCACCACCGACAAAGACTTCGGGCACGGCTACCAATATGCCTTGATCATCGAAGACGGCCAAGTTACCGCCGAATAATCGCTTCCATTTCGGTTAAAAGCCCCCGGTCTGCCGACCGGGGGCTTTTTTATGCTATTTTATTGGCAAAGGAGTTTGGCGCCCATGATCCGCCTGGCAATTTTCCTGACCGTCTTTCTTTCCCTCTATGGGGCGATGCATGTCCTCGTCTACCGGGGCATCCGTCCCATCCTGACGCCTCGCCCCCGATCCCGCTGGACAACCCTGGCCTTTATGACCCTGATGGTCATATCCCCGGTGCTGGTCAGCGTATTGGAACGGATCGAGCTGGAAACGGGCGCCAGGATGCTGGCATTGATCGGCTATAGCTGGATGGCCTTGGTCTTTATCTCGTTCGCCGGCTTTGTTGTCGTGTTTGCCTGGGATCTGTTGCTGCGCCCCCTGGGGCGCCTCCAC
Source organism: Desulfuromonadaceae bacterium GWC2_58_13 (assembly GCA_001825565.1). Classification (GTDB taxonomy): domain Bacteria; phylum Desulfobacterota; class Desulfuromonadia; order Desulfuromonadales; family Trichloromonadaceae; genus Trichloromonas. The sequence continues at coordinate 45,293 of MHXM01000011.1, read as the reverse complement.
CGTGGGCTGACCGAATACTCCTTGCACGGGCCGCGTTGCGCCGTCCTCGTTCCGGCCCTGGCCGTTCTCCTGTGTATCCATGGATCATTCGAGGCGAACCAGCTGCAAGTCGAAACGATTCACATTAAAACAGACAAGCTGCCGGTCGAAGCGAAACCCCTCCGCATCGTCCAGATATCCGATCTGCACCTCGGGCTGATTCACAGAAACGCCATGCTGGACCGGGTCATTACACAGGTCGAGCAGCTTCAGCCCGACCTGCTGGTCGCGACCGGCGACATGGTCGACGGCCGGATCGACCATCTGGCCGGCCTGGCCGAAATCTTCTCCCGTGTTTCGCCGCCTCTCGGCAAGTATGCCATCACCGGCAATCATGAATATTACGCCGGCCTCGATCAAGCCCTGCGGTTTCTGCAACGCAGCGGCTTCACCCTGCTGCGCAACCGCGCGATCAGCGTTGGTCCGCTGATAGTTGCCGGCGTCGATGATCCGGCCGGCGGTCATCCGGGCGACGAAGCGGCCCTGATTAAGCCGACCGACCGCTGCCACTTCACCCTCCTGCTCAAGCACCGACCGCTGGTTTCCGCCGCCGCCGAAGAATTTTTCGACCTGCAGCTCTCCGGACATGCCCATCGCGGCCAGATTTTTCCCTTCAACCTGGTGACCGCCCTGGAATACCCCATGCAGAACGGGTTGTACCGTTTGGCCACCGGAACCCGCCTTTACGTCAGTCGGGGGGCCGGCACCTGGGGTCCGCCGGTCCGGGTCTTCTCGCCGCCGGAAATCACCCTGATCGAACTGACCCCTTATCCACCAATGCCCTCCAGGCAACCATGAATCCAAAGACAGTCGCTGGATTGCCGAACTCATTTGTGGCAAACTGGACAAACATCAGATTTTCGAAATCATCAGGGTAATTCCAGCTATCCAAGGTTTACCAAATGCCCCGTTCATCAGCAGTAGACATCGACCGCATCCGCCGCGCTCTCGCCGACAAGCCGCCGAAGCTCCTAGACGACCCCGGACGGGGACAGGCCGCGGTGGCCCTGATTTTGCGCGACGCCAAACCGGGGCTGGAGGTGCTGTTCATCGAGCGGGCGCGCCACCCGCGGGATCCCTGGTCGGGGAACCTTGCCTTTCCCGGCGGACGCATCGACCCTGGCGATGCCGGCGCTCGTCGAGCCGCCGAACGGGAAACCCTCGAAGAGGTCGGGCTCGATTTGACTCAGGCCGACTACCTGGGGCAACTGGACGATATAATCGGCGCTTATCTGCCGGTGCAGGTTTCCTGCTTCGTTTACGCGCTGGCGAAGGATGTCGCCCACGCCACCGACCTCAACCACGAAGTCAGCGAACTGTTTTTTTTCCCGCTGGACGAACTGCGGAATCCCGCCCGGCAGGTCCAGGCTGACATTCCCTGGAACCAGAAAATTCGACGGGCGCCGGCCATCGACCTGCTTGGTCCGAACCGCCCGTTGCTCTGGGGGATCACCTATCGACTGATCCGTCAATTCATGAAAAAACTCGGGATGCCCGCGCTATCCCCCCACCTCTGAAGGATTGGCGGCCTCGCCCCGACGTCGAAACACAAAGGGGCGATGAAGGCCATCCATGCCCACACCGCCCCGAAAAATCCATCGTGTTTCCGCTCAGTCCTGTAAATTGACCTCCCGATTTTCCTCCGCCCTGGTCGAAACTTTTGCCGCGGGTTTCTGTCCCTTGACCTTGGGCAGAGCAAAAGAGAAGGTGCTCCCCTTGCCCGAGTCGCTACGAACCTTGAGCTTGCCGCCACAACGACGAATCAGCTCGTGACTGAGCAGTAGGCCAAGCCCGCTACCGACTTCGCCCGAAGTACCGGGTTTCGACAAACGAGTCTCCATTCTAAACAGACTTCTAAGCTCGTTTCTGGACATCCCGATTCCGCGATCCGCGACGCTCACCCGCACCTTGCCGCCGCGTCCCTTACCGACCACTTCGACGACCCCGCCGGCCTTGGAAAACTTGACCGCGTTGGACAACAGATTGCGCAACACCGAACGGATAGCGGTCTCGTCGACATTCACCAGGGTGCCGCCGGGGATGTCGTTGGTGATGACGATCTGCTTGCGGGTCGCCGTCAACCCGACATGATCGATGCACTCATCGACGAGTTCGCGCAGATCGCAAACCGTCGCCGTCGGAATCGACCGATGGAGCTGAATCTCGGACCAATCCAGAAGGTTTTTCAATAGGTCGTGGGCCTTGTCGGCCGACTCGAATATGCCGGAACTCAGGGTTCGCCGCTCTTCGTCGGAAAGAGTGTTGAAATTCTTCCTGAGCAGATCGGCATTGCCGATCAGGTTGGCGAACGGATTTCTGAGATCGTGGGAAATCACCCCGAACAGCCGGGACTTTTCGGTATCGGAACGCTGAAGTCGGTTCGCCAAGGTTGCCGAAATCGTCAACACAACCAAGCCCAAAACCAGGATAATCGCCGTTTCGAACAGGCTTTCGACGGTATTGACGGCGGTCGGCTCGGCACCCAGCAGTCGATGCGGCAAATCGTAGATCTCGTCGACCCACAACATCAGAATGATAACGGCAAAGCCGAAGGCTTCGCCCAGAAGAATTTTTTTGGGATAGTTTATTTTGGACATGTCTAGCTCCCCGCAGGAAAGTTCTTTCCCCCTCACTAATTAAGCACGGCATAGATTAAACAAAACAGAGAAACAAAATGCAATCAGAAAGTTTCACCCCGGGAGGAAAGCGGACATCGGCAACGCTTTTTGCAAACGTTGCCTCGCGGGACGACTTTGATAATACAGGGTTTCAGAAATGAATTTTTGTTTTAAAAAATCCCTGTGAGGCGATATTTTCTGAAGTGTCTTGCTCGTGGGGGTGAGAAAACCGTGAGAATGACGCCGAAACAAAGAAATCCACAAGACGTTTCCCTCCGGGACGAACCACGTATCGCAGTTTTTAATCCATCCCTTGGCATTATTTTTGTGCTGCCATATTCAATAGTTACAAATCAGGTAAATGCCAGCCATCCTCCAATCGTTTGGCATCCAAACGTTGGCCAGCCGACCGGTCCGGGTGCGATATCCCAGCCATAGCCCTTTGATTACACGACCTTGACCGATTCATTGCGGTGGATCAAAAGGGATTCCAACATGGTGTTTCTAATGTGTCTCACCCTCGATGGGAATTCCTGCGATAAAAATGTGGTTCGACCGCTTGACAGGCGCCCTGGTACCCTTCATTATTTTATAACAACATTTTACTTGACTCCACGAAATACGCTGTGGCATAAAAGCAGCGAGATCAAAACACTGTTTAATTATACGCTAAAAGGCGTAACGGAGGAAGGCATGGACGATACCCTTTACTACATCCTGGGTGGTATTATCACGGGGGGGGCGTTGATCTGTTTTATTTTCTCCTACTATTCCGATTACCGTGAACAGCATTGCCGAAAACGGCGTTCGTTATATTCGATCATAAATCGAGAGCCATGACTACATTCAGCAAACAAGGGTATCCCCGAACCCGGGTAGCCAAATTCAGCTGGCAATAGACATCATGTTAACATTTTTGCCTTCATGGAACACTGGCGAAGTAAAACATGGGTTGTCTCTTTGGCAACCTCATGACGGACCGGAAACCCTGAATAGAAGCGCCCTGCTTTCCGGTTTTGGTTCCTGCATCTACTTTTAAACACAGTTTGAATCCACTGGATCGAACCTGCCAAGAGATCGGAAATGCGGCGGCAACACAAATAGAAAGCCATGCAAATATACGAGTAATTTTTCACGAGTCCTTCACAACCCCTTCATAACCCATCTAACCGAAAGGAGGTGCCCATAACAAACATCGGCTTGTTCAAGATTCACAACGGTTTGACGTTTATGCAGTCAACGGGGGTGGTTCCCCGAAGACTTCACACCAAGGAGGCATGGGTATGGAAAAACAAGGTTTAGGAACACAAGATATCAATATCAATTTTTTCAAGCCGGTTGGCGAATTCATGACCAAAGACGTGGCCATGACAAAAATCATTCTGGCGGTCTGGTTTGTGGCCGTGTACGGTTTTCTGTTCCTACTGGTGATGGTTGCCGACCCCAACGACACGGTGCAGGTCACCCTGAGCACGGGTGAAGTGGTCACCCAGGTCACCGGCAAGAGCTTTCTGACGGAAATGCGATTCCTGGGTTTCCCGTTCCATTACTTTTATATGGCGGAGTTCTGCATCGCGCTCTTCATTGCCCAGTGCTGGTGGTACTGCAAGTTTTCCGACGATCTCGAGGCGAAGCACGGCAAGACCGAGAAGAAGCCCGGACAACCCAAATAAAAGGAAGGGAGACCTTAAAATGAAACGAATGGTGCAATGGGGCTTGTCTCTTTTCTTTGTCTTGATGGCAAGCAATGTTTTCGCTGCGGTTGAAGACCTGAACCCGGAAGGAAAATTCAAGGTTATTCCGGGCCTCCTGATGATCAGCTTGCTGATCCTGTTCGTCCTGGTCGGCGTTTTCGCCAAGGCGAAGAACACCGAAGACTACTGGGCGGCCGGGCGCGGCATCGGCCAGATGGGCGGCGGCGCGGCGATCGCGTCGAACTGGATGTCCGCCGCCTCCTATCTGGGGATGGCCGGCCTCATCTACCTGAAAGGCTTTTTCGCGATTTCCTACGTGCTCGGCTGGACCGGCGGCTACGTTCTGCTGCTGGTGCTCATGGCCGGCCCGGTGCGCCGCTACGGCAAATACACGGCGCCGGACTTCGTCGGCGACCGCTACTATTCCCAGGGCGCGCGCCTGCTGTCGGCGTTGATCGTCATCCTGATCTCCTTTGTCTACTCCGTAGGCCAGTACAAAGGGATCGGCATGATGTTCAACTGGATCTTCGGCATCAACTACCAGACCTCGGTCGTCGTCGGCACCCTGGTCGTTCTGGCCTACGTGCTGATCTCCGGGATGCTCGGCGCCACCAAGAACATGCAGGTTCAGTACGTGGTTATCGTTATCACCTTTTTCCTGCCGCTGTTTTTCATCGCCAACAAGCTGGGCTACTTCTCCGCCGTGCCGCAGATCGGTTACGGTGCCGCTCTGTATGACATCGGCCACGGCGGCAATGGTCTCTCGGCAGAATTGGCCGAGCCAAGCTTCTATCTGCCGTTTATCCAGAACACGGCCTATCACTGGTTCGCCCTCTGTATCACCCTGATGCTCGGCACCGCCGGCCTGCCCCACGTTATCGGCCGTTTTTACGTCGTTCCCAAAGTCAGCGACGCCCGCTGGCAGGTGGTATGGGGCCTGTTCTTCATCGCCCTGGTTTACTGGTCGGCGCCGTGCTATGCGGCATTCGCCAAATTCTCCAACCTGATGGGAACCACCGGCGTCGCCATAGCGCCGGACGCCATCGTCGTTAACGCAGCCGAACTGGCGGGGCTGCCCGAGTGGTTTGCCGGCTTCCTCGCCGCCGGCGCCGTTTCCGCCGCCTTCTCCACCGTCGGCGGTCTGCTGATGGCCGGAGCCTCGGCTTTCGCCCACGACATCTACTTCCGCGTGCTGAGACCGAACGCGACGGAAGAAACCAAGATGAAGATCGCCCGTATCGGCACCGTCGCGCTCGGGCTTTCCATCATCGTCGTCGCCCTGAATCCGCCGGCCCTGATCGCCCAGATCGTCGCCGTCGCCTTCGCCCTCGGCGCGAACACCTTCTTCCCGCTGTTCCTGCTCGGGATCTGGTGGAGCCGCACCACCAAGGAAGCGGCCATTGCCGGCATGATCGTCGGTCTGGTCGTTACCTTCGGTTCGATGCTGATTCCCAAGACTTCGGTGCTGGCGTACTACGTCCCCTTCACCTCCAGCGCGATACTGGGCGTACCCTTGGTGCTGCTTGTCATGATCGTGGTTTCATTCATGACGCCCGAGCCCGCCCGGGAGATCAAGGAACTGCTTTACCGGGTTCATAACGACGAATAGATCTTCTTGTTGATTCGATTCATTTGCCCCCATTGCGCCTTCGCAATGGGGGTTTTTTTGCTTTGCTTCCCCCGGAAGCAGCCTTTTCCATTCGGGGCATCACACACCGCCGGCGGTTGCCGGCAGTACGCGATGCGGCAAGCCGACCTGGATTACGCCAACTACGGGCAACAGCTTTGATGAGTCGGTATTGGGCGGCAGGATTGACCACGCGGAACTCCAGCAAGGTAAAAGCTTCGGCATGGATTTGTTAACACAAGAGATTTGGACGGACGTATCGATCCGGCCCCGAATGGGAATTGAAGAGGGGTTGAAATGAAAAGGTGAGAGACGAAAGGGAAAAAAGCGCCGGAGACGAATGGCCGCGACGGTTTCCGTCCGGCGACTGCTTGCTCCGGTTCTTTCCTTGCGGCAGGGTTGCACCCCGCCGCAAGGAAAAAGAAACCAGCGGAAGCGAATTATAACGAAAATTCTTTATGTTTCTTCTGTTCGGCCTTACCCGCTTCGATGAAAGGTTGTGGATCGACGCCGATCATTTTGAGCGACCGCTCGGCGTTGCCGTTGCCGGGATTGTACAACAACGACCGGCGAAACGCCTCCTGGGCCTGGTCCATTTCACCGGAGTATTTCAGAGCCACGCCGTAATTGGCCAGGCTTTCCGCAATGGCCTGGGAAAACCGTTCATATTCCTTGGGATTATGCTCGAACCAGCGCTGGTAAAAATCGATGGCGGTTTCCAGTGCCTGGCGCGCCGTCTTGAGTTCCGTCTGGTCAATGGCGGCCATGTCCACCTGGTCTCGCTGGGTGTTCAACGCTTTGCCGTACAGCGCCCAGCCCATATGGATGACGCCGATATCGTTCATGACAAAACCATAGTTGATGTAAAGGTCTTCGCCTTTGTCGGCCCCAACATTGGGGTGCTCCATCTCCCGTTGGGCCATCTCGTAGTATTTGAGGGCCTCTTCGTAATTTTTCAATTTGAGCAGTTTCTGGGCGCTGACCGCCGTCAGGTGGGCGTTTTTGTATTTCGTCTCCACCTCCTGATGCTCCGCGCCGTATTCGCACCGGGATAGCAACATGATGAGGGAAACGATAATGCCGAGAATAAAGAAGGGTTTTAAATTCATGAGACAAGACTCCTGTTGAAAAATATGGAGATGAGTATAAACTCTCGGATGGGCAATCTCCAGCTCAAAGTTAAAGAACCGGCAACGGCTCCTCGGGTTTTTTAAAACGGTATTGCCAATTTTGGCATTCGCCCCCCTGGTGAACACAACGTTCTGAATTGGGTTGGCAGGATATCACATGAGCGCCTTGAAGAACGCCTTCTTTTTCCGATAGCGGCAGGAGACTGTCAGCCCGGAGTTTTTATGTTGCTCCACCAGCGGAGCCGGATATGTGGAAGACCCTTCTGAAAACCGTGAGTCCGCGCAAAAGCGATGCGGAACGCGACCCCCTGGCGGCTTATGTGCGGCAACGCTGCGAGGTCATCCGCTCGCAAAGCGTCTTGAAGTTGTCCTTGAATGAAGCCACCTTCTGCATTATCGATCTGGAGACGACGGGGCTGGATGTGGCCGAGGATGCCATCATCAATGCGGCCGCGGTGAAAGTGAAGCGCGGCAAGATCACTAAAATCTACGAGTCCTATGTCAAACCGCCGCTTCCCATTCGACACGAATCGATCCAGTGGCATGGCATTACCGATGACATGCTGACGGATAAGCCGTCGATCGCCGAGGTGCTGCCGGAATTTCTCGGCTTCATCGGGTCCAGCATGATTGTCGGCCATCACATCAACTTTGATTTGCGGATGCTCAACCGGCATCTGAAAGAGCATTTCGACTGCGGCCTGGAAGGGGCGCCCTGGCTCGACACCATGCTGCTGCATAAACTGGTGATGGAAAACAATACCAATACCCAACTGGATGACCTGCTCGATACCTACTCCGTCAACTGCGATCAGCGTCACCGGGCCCTGGGCGATTCCATTGCGACGACGAAGGTTTTTCTGAAGATTTTGCAGGAACTGGCATCGTCCTACAAGACGCTTAACGATCTGTTCTGCGCCCAGCAGGATCTATCCCGTAAGGATCATATGTAATGGTTCATCCCAAGCTTGACTATCAGCGGCGCAAGATTTCCGTCCATCAGTACGAAGCCTACAGAAACATGTCGCAAATCGAACTGTTCGACGTGCTGGCACGCAAGTACCTGAACTGGTCGGAACCTTACCGCAAGGTTCTGGACGATATGGCGCCGCCCTATTTCCACTGGTTTCCCGGCGGCAAGCTCGATGTGTTTGAAAACCTGGTCGGCAAGCATATGAATACCTTGCGCCGAAACAAGGCGGCGCTGATCTGGCGCGGGGTCAATTCCGAGGAACGCACCTATACCTATCAGGCCCTGGGCTATGAGGTCTTGTGCCTGATCAACGGGTTGCTGCACCTGGGTGTGAAAAAAGGGAGCCACGTCCTGATCTATCTGCCGGACCTGCCGGAAACCGTGGTGGCCATGCTCGCCTGCGCCAGCATCGGCGCCATCCATATCAACTACCACATGGCCTATTCCGCCGAAGCGCTGGCGCAGCGCCTGCAGCACTGCCAGGCGAAATTCATTATTACCTGCGATGGCACCAGTTTTCGCAGCCGGGGACTCAAAGAGGTGGTGAATGAAGCGCTGGAGCGCATCGATTACGACATTCATCACTGCGTGGTGGTTCGCCGCACCGGTCAGCACACGCTGATGCGGCCGAAGCGCGACATCTGGTACGACGATCTGATTACCGATCCCGAATTCGCCACCGGCGCGGTCTATAACCCCCTGCGCAATGCCGACGAGCCGTTGTTCATGCTCTATACCTCGACCAAGTCCAAGCAGCCGCGCGGCGTCCTGCACGGTCTGGCCGGCTATCTGATGTGGGCGCAATTTACCACCGAGGTGCTGTTCGATCTGGTGGATACGGACATTTTCTGGAATACCTCGGATCTGGCCTGGATCAACGGCCATACCTATGCCGTTTACGGACCGCTGGCCCTGGGAGTCACCCTGTTTCTGTATGAAGGCGCCATCTCCTATGAAAATACCAAGGGGTTTTTAGACTACCTGGACCGCTACCACGTGACCGTGCTGTATACCAACCCATCGCTGCTGCGAAGCGTCATGCGCGCGAAAAGCAGCAAACGCTACATGAACCGTTCCAGCATTTCCCTGCGCCTGATCGGTTGCGGCGGCGAGAAGCTCAGTGAAGAGGTGTACAACTGGGCGCAGTACGAACTGACCAACAAACACAATCTCCCCATCATCCAGATCTGGGGCCAGACCGAAACGGGAGGATGCCTGATCGCCGGCGTGCCGGGGGTGGCGGATTTTGAGGATGACACCATGATGCGTCCACTGCCGGGGGTGGATGCCCGCATCGTGGACCACAAAGGCATGACCATCAACGCCGCGGGAGAACCCGGACGCCTGGTGCTGGCCTCGCCGCTTCCCTCGATGCTGCAGGACCTGTTCAAGGATCCGGTCGGCTACCAACAAACCTTCTGGAAAAAATTCCCGGAGCGGACCTATTTCACCACGGGGGATGGCGCCGTTTACGACGATCACGCCAATATTGACCTGACCGGACGCCTGGATA
>MHXM01000011.1:26940-35674 GCA_001825565.1 Desulfuromonadaceae bacterium GWC2_58_13 | reverse complement strand
GCGCAGTATCGCCGAAATTGAAGAAACCGTCATGACCATGCGGCGCATCCGCGAATGCGCCGCCATTGTCATCGATCATCCGCTGCAGGGCTATATGCTGGTGACTTTTTGCGTGTTAAAGGATTTTCGCGACGAGAGTTACCGGGAAAAAACACTACGCGACGTCCGCGAACACATCATCGAGGATATCGGCGAACTGAACCTGCCGGACAAGATCCGTTTCACCAAATATCTGCCCAAAACCCCCGATAACCGGATCAATCGGGAATTGCTGAAGGAAATCGCCCTGCAGATGGAGGGGATCTGAACCTCCGACGGCCTGTCCGAGACATGCCGTCCTCACGGAGAGCCTTCACCTCGAATCGGTTCCGCCGCCGGCCTGCGATAATGCGGAGAAGACTTTGCGGGCCACCCCTTCCGGCAGACCGGAAACCTGCAACAGATCATCCAGGGTCGCCTCCCGAATCCGCTTCAAACTACCGAAATGCTTTAGCAACATTTTGCGCCGGGTCGGGCCGACACCGGCGATTTCTTCGAGGGTCGAGCTGAGCGCGGCCTTGCCGCGCAGTTTGCGATGCTGGGTCAGGGCAAAGCGATGGGCTTCATCCCGCAACCGCTCAAGCATGAACAACGCCGGCGAACCTTGCCGGAGCAACACCGGGTTTTTGCGCCCGGGAAGAAAAAACCGCTCTTCGCTGCGCTCCAAGGCTCGCCCGCGCACGTTGGATAGAACCCGGCTCTTGGCGATGCCGGCACAGTCGATTCGTCCGACCAGACCGAGTTCATCGAGCACCCGGCCGACCACTCCGAGCTGCCCCTTGCCGCCATCGATCAGGATAAAGTCCGGCAACACCCCATCGTCGCGCCCCCGGCTGAGGCGGCGCTGCAAAACCTCATAGAGCGAGGCGTAGTCATCCGCCCCCGTCACCGTCCGGATTTTGAACTGGCGATATTCGGCCCGGGCCGGTTCACCATCCAGCAGCACCGCCATGCTGCCGACGCTTTGCTGCCCCTGCACGTTGGAAATATCGAAGCATTCCATGCGCTTGGGCAAACGGCTGAGTTGCAGCCGCTGAACTAATTCCTCAAGCACGCCGTCGATGGCTTCGCGCCGGCTCCCCCGCTCCCGAAACGATTCGAGGGCGTTGCGGTTGGCCAGCTCTACCAGTTCCCGTTTGGCCCCCCGGCGGGGCGCCACCACCTCGACTTTTCGCCCCTTGCGGTCACCGAGCCAATCGGCCAAAGTCGCGGCATCTTCGGGCAACAACGGCAGCAACAACTGATCGGGAATAAGCACCTCCCGCCCATAAAACTGCTGCAGAAACGAGGAGAGCAGTTCATCCTCATCCAGTTTCCAGTCGATGGCAAAACTGCGCCGGTCAACCAACTTCCCCTGACGAACAAACAGGATCACCACTTCGACCTCTCCCCCTTCGCGATGCAGGCCTAGCACGTCCTGGTCGCCGCTGGCCCGGGTCACCACTTTCTGCCGCTCGATGGTCTGCTCGATGGAACCGATCTGGTCGCGCAGCCGGGCCGCCTCCTCGAAACGCAGCTCGCCCGAGGCCGCCAGCATCTTCTGCCGCAACATGCCGAGGACCTCGCTTTCATGCCCGGACAGGAGGGCGATCACGCCATCGACCAGTTCCCGGTACCCCTCGACACCGATCCGGCCATGGCATGGGGCGCTGCATTGGCCGATCTGGAAAAACAAGCAGGGGCGCCCGCGCCGCCGGCAGGTCGCGATGGGGTAATGCCGGAGGGGAAAAATCCGGTAAATTTCCTTAAGGGTGTCGCGAACCGCGGAGGAGGAGGCAAAAGGACCGAAATAGAGAGCCCCGTCACGGCGGACTTTGCGGACCACTTGCAGGGCGGGAAAGGTTTCCCGCAGGTCGAAACGCAACGAAACGTAGGTTTTGTCATCCCGCAGGTTGATATTGTAACGGGGACGATGCTGCTTGATCAGGGTATTTTCGAGGATCAGGGCTTCTTTTTCGGTGTCCGTGACGATCGTCTCGATATCGCGGACCCTGGCCATGAGAAAACGAATGTGGGCCCGGCCGTCGCCAGCGGCGGAAAAGTAGTTGCGCAACCGATTGCGCAGATGGTTGGCTTTGCCGACGTAAAGGACCGTTCCATCGTCCCCTTTCATCAGGTAAACACCGTGCGCGGCAGGGATTTTTTTCAGATCAAAATCGATCACTGGGACGTCCGTAACGACGCGTGGGAGAGACGATCATCGGCTGTAGCAAGAAAAGCCAGGGCAGACCCTGGCTTTTCTTGCTGTCGAGTTCCGCATCAGCCATCATTCGGACATGCCGAGATGGTCCGACTCGATTTCGATAAAAGCGCTCAGCACCTGCTTGACCCGCTCTTCGGTGGTCTCTTCGAGAAACCGCGTGTAGAGCTGCACGGCACGGCCTTCACGCTTGTGCGACTCGGCCAGATTTTCTTTGTGCGACGGAGAGCATTCGCCGGGCTCGAAAAGTTCTTCGGGTTTGGAAATGCCAAGAATCTTGCAGAGGACCGAGGCATGCTCCGCCTCGATCCTGGCCAGGGCGGAAAACAGGGCCTGTCCTTCTTCGTTGTCGGCGACCTGAGCGGCGCCTCGGTAGAAGGTGCTGTTACTGACTTCGAGTTCCAGTGCCCGCTCGATATTTTCACGACTTTTCTTGGAAAGGTCGCCGACCGGCACCGGCCGGTAGTCGGCAGCCGGGACGATATGTTCCGCATGAGCCCCGCAGAAAGGACAATGGCTCGGACGATCCGAGCCCAGATAGGGATCACCGCAGATACGGCAGCGATAAACGTTCATGAATTAAGTCTCCTGTTGAATTGCCGTGAAGAATAACAAGGAGCCAACCTGCTGTCAACCGAGCTGATCAACCGGCAACCGCCCGCCAGAAACCGAGGTCGCGGCGATCGGCCCGGGGTGCGATTTTGCTGGCCTTCCGCATGCGGACTGGTATAATCCATCCACATTATTATATTCCTATCCGGGAGTTTTACCGTGAATCCGCTGTGGAGCAACATCTTCCGAAAAAAATCCGAAGAGGATTCGCTCGCCCATTTTCTGCGGAATCTGGCCGTGTTCGCCGACCTCGGCCGCCGCGAGTTGAATTTCATCGAAACCCTCGTTCATTCCCGCCGTTATGCGCCGGCGGAAATAGTTTTCGAAGAAGGCGATCCGGGCTCCGGAATGTACGCGATCCGCTCCGGTCGGGTGTCTATTTTCGTCCGTACGCCGGACGGCCAGAAAGAACAACTGGCCCTGCTGGGCCCGGGGGATTTTTTCGGAGAATCGACCTTGATGGCCCCGGCGCAACGAACCGCGTCGGCCCGAACCCTTGAACCGACCGAACTGATCGGGCTGTTCCGCGCCGACCTGCTGGAAGCGAACCAAAAACATCCGGCGATCACCAACGCCATCCTGATCGGTCTGGCCCGCACCCTCAGCGAACGTTTGCAGGCCGCCGAAATTGCCATCCGAAAGTTGCGCACGGCCGCAAGCGGCACGACATCCGGGACCCCAATCGACATCGATCCAGAATCCTGAAGTGTGATCTCATGGCGCCGAAGCAAGACCTGACCCGCGTTCACCTGCTGCTGCTGTTTCTGGTTCTGACCGCCGGCATCGCTTCGGGACTGGCGATCTTTTCCTCGGCATCGACCGTCATTTCACTGATACGGACCGCCACCACCGGCCTGTTCCTGCCCATATTGCTGTCCCTCATCGTCACTTTCCTGCTCGACCCCATGGTCACCTTTGTCGAACGGGAAAACATCAGCCGGACCACCAGTATTTTCCTGCTCTACCTGCTGGTCGCCGCGCTGCTCCTGCTGGCCGTCAACTGGATCAGCCCACACTGGCAGGACATGTGGAATTCGCTGCGCACCGATATGCCGCGCTATACCGCGAAGTTCATCGCCCTGCTGCGGGAGGGGCAGGCCACCCTTTTGGACCGCTTCCCCTACATCGAATCCTATGACCTTCCCGGCCGCGCCCGCACCCTGGTCGAGGAGTTAGTGGCCCAAATTCTGGTCGAAACCCCAAAATCCTTCCTGCGGCTGGGCAGTCTGTTGATCCTGGTTCCGCTCTTTTCGTTTTTCTTTCTTCGCGATGGCAGCCGGATTCTGCGTCTCTGCGTGGCTTTGACCCCAAACCGCTACTTCGAAATGGCCCATGACCTCTCCTCCCTGGTCAGCCGGCAGATGGCCCACTTCATCCGCGGCCGCATTCTCGAGGCGTTCATCGTCGGCCTGGTGGTAACCGCCGGCCTGTCTCTCACCGACATCCGCTATGCTCCCATCCTTGGCCTGTTTGCCGGGGTGACCAATCTGGTCCCCTATGTCGGCCCGATCATCGGCGTGATTCCCGGCATCCTCGTCGCCTTGGTCGACCTCGGCACTGGTGGACAATTTTGGTGGATCGTCGTCGTCTATATTCTCATCGCCCAAATCATCGTCGACAATTTCATTCTCATCCCGATCCTCATTTCGCGGGTTTCCAACCTGCACCCGCTCTGGGTCATTCTGGCCATCATCATGGGGGGCAAGCTGTACGGGGTGCTGGGGATGATCATCGGCGTTCCCGTGGCGAGCGCCATCAAGATCGCCCTGCTTGAGATCCGCCACTATCGGAGCACGTTCACCCTGCCGGACACGGCACAGGACCGGGACCGGGCGACCTGAGACGATCGGGAGGGCAAAACCGCCGGACAGCGACAGGCGGCAGCCGCACTCTTGACCTTGTCGCTCCAACTGCGACATAACCATGCAAAACTCAAATGAATCCGATGCGATGAAGCGTTACCATTTAAATTTTTTCCACAACCTGAAACTGCGCGGCAAGATTATCTGGCTGGTCTTGCCGCTGGTTATCTTCCCCATTTTCATGATTGGCGGAGTAATCGGCATCCTTGCCACCCAACAAGCCTACCGCGGCATCACCCAGACCAGCGAAGACGATCTGGACCATATGGCCCAGTTCACCATCGACCTGCTGGACTCCCATTATCAACTGTTTCAGGTCTACAAACAGGACCAGCAGCAGATCATCCGCAAGGAACTGGACACCCTCACCAGCCTGGCCTACAACCTGGTCGAAACCCAATACAGCCTGCATCGAAAGGGGACCGTTTCCCTGCGGGAGGCCCAGGCCCAAGCCCGGAAGTCCCTGAAACAGGTCAGCTTCGGCAAAAACGGATATACCTATGTGATGAACAGTTCCGGCGACCTGCTGGTACATGTGACTCGCGAGGGGGACAATGTTTTTGATGAGCAGGATCAGGACGGCCGGTATTTTATCCGCGCCCTGATTCAATCCGCCGTAAATTCCGCCCCCGGACAAGTCCAATTCTCCATCTATCCCTGGCGCAACGAGGCCCTGGGCGACCGCTTTCCCCGCAAAAAGATCGTTGCCTACCGGTATTTTCCGAAATGGGACTGGATCATCGCCACCGGCGGCTACATCGAAGAAACCTACGGCGATGATGCGTTTGAAAAGGAATCCCTGGCCGATCTCAAACTCAAGATCAAAAGCAAGCGCGTCGGCCAGACCGGCTATATCTTCTGCATGGATCGCCAGGGAACCCTGACCATCCACCCCGATGCCGAAGGCCAGAATGTCGCCAACAGCCAGGACTCGGACGGCCGCTATTTCATCCGGGAAATGAGCCAGGAAAGGAACGGCTGGATCCGCTATCCCTGGAAGAACGTCGGGGATGTCAAACCGCGCATGAAAATTGTCCGGTACAGCTATTACAAACCCTGGGACTGGATTATCGCCGTTGGCTCCTACGAAGACGAATTCTTTCACGAGGCCAACGTCATTAAAGGGCGGATCCTGGTCAGCATGCTGATCCTCCCCCTGTTCGTCGGCACCATGGCCATGGTCCTGCTGTTGGTCGCCTCGCGGATCCTGACCGAGCCGATTCAGAACATGATCGCCGTCATCCGTCAGGTCAAGAAGGGGCGCCTCGACCAGCGCATGCAGGTCGAATCCAACGATGAGCTGGGAGAACTGGCCATCGCCTTCAACAAAATGACCAGCATGATCCAGCGTAACCACGAGATGGAAGCCTCGCTGGCGCAGCAGGGCAAAATGGCCTCGCTGGGAGTCCTCTCGTCGGGAGTGGCCCACGAAATCAATAACCCGCTCGGCGTCATTCTCGGCTATGCCAGCTACATGGAAGGCAAGATGTCGCCGGAGGAGCCCTATTACAAGTTCATCCACGAAATCAAACGGGAAAGCAAACGCTGCAAGAAAATCGTCCAGGATCTGCTCAGCTACGCCCGCACGCCGAAGCCATCCCTGGCTGAAACCGACATCCACGAACTGCTGCACCAGATCATCGATTTTGCCGCCAATCACACCGACATGCACCATGTCAGCGTGCTCAAGGAATTCGCTCCGGAGCTCCCCCATATCCGGGTGGATGGAGATCAGCTGCGCCAGGTGGCCATCAACCTGATTCTCAACGCCGGCGCGGCCATGCAGGAAGGTGGGCAGCTGGTGGTCCGAACCGCCTTCGACGAGAGCCATGTCAGTATCATCTTTGCCGACAACGGCGCCGGGATTCCGGAGGAAAACCTGGACAAGATCTTCGAACCGTTTTTCACCACCCGCGCTCAAGGCACAGGGCTCGGACTGGCCATCACCAAACAGATCATAGAACAGCATCGGGGACAAATCACCCTGGACAGCACGGTCGGCGTGGGCACCACCATTACCATCCGGCTGCCAGTGAAACGGGAGGACTAAGATGGCTCCTAAACGAATCCTGCTGATTGACGACGAAGAAGGTCTATGTCGGATGATGGAGGCGATCCTCATCGATAGCGGCTATGCGGTAAAGGGGTGCACCCGCTCCTTCGAGGCCGTGGAGGATTACCGCCATGGCGATTGGGACCTGGTGATTTCGGATATCAAGATGCCGGGAATGGACGGCCTCGAAGTGCTGGCCCGGATCAAGTCCAAGTCCCCCGACATTCCGCTGATCATGATCACCGCCCACGCCACCGTCGACATGTCGATCCAGGCCCTGAGAAAGGGGGCCTACGACATGCTGACCAAGCCCTTCGAACCCGAGGAACTCCTCTACCGGGTCAAGAACGCCCTCAAACACACCCAACTTCTGACCGAAAACCGGGAACTGCGAGACGAGCTGGTCGGCAAATTTCGTTTCGACAACATCGTTGGCGACTCTCTCCAGCTCAAGGAACTTCTGCAGAAAGTTGAAAAGGTCGCCATCCGCGACACCTCGGTCCTGATCACCGGGGAATCGGGAACGGGCAAAGAGCTGATCGCACAGGCCGTGCACTATAACTCGCCGCGCAAAGGCAAACGGTTCGTCGCCATCAACTGCGGCGCCCTGCCTGAAACCATTCTCGAGAGCGAGTTGTTCGGAACCAAGAAAGGGGCTTTCACCGGCGCCACCGAAAACCGCCAGGGCCTGCTCGAGGCGGCCGACGGCGGTACCCTGTTTCTGGACGAAATCGGCAACCTGCCGATGAACGTGCAAAAGACCCTGCTGCGTTTTCTGCAGGAGCAGGAATTCCTGCGCCTCGGCGACACCAAACCGACCAAGGTCGATGTCAGGGTCATTTCGGCCACCAACTCGGACCTGATGGCTGAAATCAAGGCCGGGGCCTTTCGCGAGGATCTTTATTACCGCTTCAATGTGGTCAACATACACCTGCCGCCGCTACGGGACCGTCGAGCAGACATCCCGCTGCTGGCCGCCCATTTCATTAAATCGCAGAACGAAAAGTTCGGCACCCGGATCCGAGGGCTTTCGCCCGAAGCCTTTCAATCCGCCTGCGATTATGCATGGCCGGGGAATATCCGGCAGTTGCGCAACGTCATCGAAGCCTGCATGGCCATCGAGAACGGCGAATGGATCAGCCTGCCGGTCTTGTCGCAGTTCATCGACATCGATTCGGCGCCGATCCGTGAGGTGACCGACGGAGACAGCTACTCTGCCGCTCTCTCCCGTTTTGAAACCAGCTACCTGATCGGCCTGCTGAAAAAAACCGCGGGAAATATCGATGCCGCGGCCCGCGAGGCGGGCATGAACATGGCCACCATTTATCGCAAGCTCAAAAAATACGATATCAAGAAAGAAGATTATTCCTGACCGGTTCTTGCATTGCTGCAAATCCACGAAAATTCGCTTTGGCAAGACTGCAAGCATGCGAAACTCTCGATCCGGCTCCATTAAGTTCGTGAGAATATAATGGTTAACCAGCCTCCCTCCGGAGTGGACAGACTCCAATGCCGCTCGGGATAATCCCGGCCACTTTGCATTTATGCAAAAGTTTGCGTTTCCAGGTGCCGTTGCGGGCACCTTCTTGCCAAGCTCAACCTATTGACATAACAATACTTTCTCGATCGGTAAAACTATTATTCAGGATTGGTACGACGGTTGCTCTAGAGAACCGACGGTCATTTCCCTTATCTTACCTGACCAATAGCCGTGGCACGCCCGACCGATGCGTCAGCGTCGACTGAGGATTACTGAATGATCTGCCCTTTTTTTGGACAAAACGAAGATTATTGCGATGTCGGCTGTGGCTATATTTCGCCGTCCGACGTCAAGAAAATCATTCAGTTCTGTTCCACCCATCCAGATCGCTGTCCGGTGTTCCAATACCTGATGGAACGACACCCGGGGATTGCCGCTCATCCAGCCTGGACAGAATCGGCCCCGGCGCTTCAAAATTCCGCCCCCCT
>MHXM01000011.1:23250-26914 GCA_001825565.1 Desulfuromonadaceae bacterium GWC2_58_13 | reverse complement strand
CCTCGGCGGCAGTCATGCTCGGGGCGAAGCTCGCAATGGCCCCTGAACATGCCGGTAAAAATAATTCCCGGGCTTCCGGCGATACCCTGGCCAAGCCGGCACCTTCGGGACTACTCGCGTTCGGCCTGACCACGGCGCTGCTCAGCCTTCATCAGACCGGCCTCCTGCCCATTGACAACACCATGCTCGGGATGGGGGTTTTTTACGGGGGTCTCTGCCAGATCATTGTCGGCTTCCTAGAATGGAAACGGCATCACGCCTTTGGCGCCACGGCTTTTACCTCCCTGGGCCTGTTCTGGCTGTCGCTGATCGCCATGTCCATGCTTTCCGGGTCCAGTTTCGGGCAATTTCCCCAGGATGCCGCCATGGCCGCCTATCTGGTTTTATGGGGGTTATTTACCCTGGTCCTCTTCATCGGCGCCCTGCGGCTGAACAGATCCCTGCAATTCGTGCTTGGATCGCTAATGCTTTTTTATTTCTTGCTGGCCGCCGGCACTGCAACCGGCAACCGGATCATCCTCGCGGGTGCCGGCTGGGATGGCGTCCTCTGCGCCCTTTCCGCCATCTACACCGGCCTTGCCCAGATCTTGAACGAGATTTTTGGCCGCTCCGTCGTCCCCTTGGGGGAACATAACTGCCCGACGCCTCGAATGGTCCAGAAGCGCCCGTCCTGACCCTACGCCCGGCCATGTTTTGCAGACTTGCAAAATTATCATGAATATATTTCAACAATGCAAAGTCTCGGACGACTCTTATTTCAATATTCGGAAAAGGTAGCTAAATCAAAGCCTTACATTCAATGCGGCCATCTCCCCGCTGGATACTCTTTGCGGTAAATTCGAACAGCAAGGATATTTTTTTGCACAAATGCAAAAAACGTTCTATGCTCGATTCCACACCACCTCGTCAGCCCGCCTAATCCACCGGAATTACAACGCTTTAAATTTGACCGCCGATCGTATACGGCTGGCATGCCACTTGCTATTTAGGCAGACGCCATTCCTTAAAAAACGGAAATATACTGAACCCATGGGGGACATGCCGGTCTTTACCCATCCACCCCAGCCACCAGGACAGGCAAACCCCAACTTAGTTTTAATTGTCGCCACATAGCATCGTTATTGCCCGTATCCATCCTGCCATTCAGTCACCCCAAGGAGACACCACGCAAATGACAACTTCAAGCCAGCAAATGAGCACCTCGACTCTTGCTCTCAACGACACCACCGCTAATCCCGCCCCGCTGGGACTGCTCGGTTTCGGCATGACCACCGTTCTGCTGAACCTTCATAATGCCGGCTTCTTTCCTCTCGATGCAATGATTCTCGGAATGGGGATTTTCTACGGCGGCATCGGCCAGATCATCGTCGGCATCATGGAATGGAAGAAGAACAACACCTTCGGCGCCACGGCCTTTACCTCCTATGGCCTGTTCTGGTTGTCGCTGGTCGCTTTGATCATTCTCCCCAAAACCGGTTTCGGTCAGGCCCCGGATGCATCGGCCATGGTGGCCTACCTGACCATGTGGGGATTGTTCACCGCCGTTCTTTTCATCGGCACGTTAAAACTCAATCGGGCTCTTCAATTCGTCTTCGCTTCATTAACGATCCTGTTTTTCCTTCTCGCCATCGGCGATGCCACCGAAAGCCACCTGCTCAAAACCATCGCGGGCTGGGAAGGGATCGTTTGCGGACTTTCCGCTATCTACGCCGGGCTCGCTCAGGTATTGAACGAAGTTTACGGCCGCACGGTTGCCCCCCTCGGCATCATGAAAAAATAATCGACTTTTTCCAAACAATCTTTCCCGGAAGGCTCGCCACTTGAGCCTTCCTTTTTTTGTCTACGCTAAAAGATAAAACCAGGTTTCAGTAAAACAAATTACAAATCCCTAAACTCAAACACTTCAAAATTAAAGACACCGAGGCACGCACTTAGCCCTTGACATAGTATAAAACAATGGTTAATTGTAAATCTAAACACTGCCAGATGGAGGGAATTCATGAACGCCAAACTGGGCCAGCACATGATTCTCTTGGGACTCTGTGCCGTGATATTTTACGCGGTCATGCTGATTTCCGGGAAACTACCGCTCGAAGCCATGCCGCAGTTTGTCGTCTCCGCTGTCATCTTTATGAGTTCCGGGCATTTCATGCGCAAAGCCGCCCGGGCCATGACCCGCGATGAAGACGAGGAAAACGCCAAGCTTAAGAAAAACCGTAAAGCCCCCGACTGGCCCTGGTTGACCACCCTGCTGAACTGGACCGCCGCCTTTCTTATCATCGGCACGATGGCGATCATCCTTATGAAACCGATCGGTGTGACATTCCACGATGCGATCAAGGCGGTCAGAGCCCACGACCACCAGTATTTTTCGCATTCCATTCCTTGACAGCCACCAATGCATGAGACTTTTAAAACCGCCTTGCCAGGGCGGTTTTTTGTTTCGTGCCCTTCCGCACACAATATCCAGCAAACAAACCCCCTTGACAACAGGATCACTATGAATTAGTGTCCAAAAATGTCCACCGCGAGACAGCCTTGTCACTCATGGGGTATAAATGAACCTATCTGTAAAGGATGCCGCCAGGCTCCTGAATGTTTCCGAAAAAACCATTTATCGCTGGATCAAACAGGAAATCATTCCCGCTTACCGGGTTCACGAGCAGTACCGCTTCAACCGGGCGGAAATCCTCGAATGGGCGACGTCGCGGCGGATGGGAGTATCTCCGGAAGCCTATACCGAGCCCGATATCGACTCCCAGGCCTTGCCGACCCTGAGCGAAACCCTGGAAAGTGGTGGGATTTTCTACCGGATCGAGGGGAGGACCCGGGAAGAGATACTGGCCGACGTGGTTGCCCACCTGAGAATCCCCGAAGAAGTCGATCGAGAGCATCTGCGCCAGGTTCTGATTGCCCGGGAGAAGCTTGCCTCCACCGGAATCGGTGATGGAATCGCTCTTCCGCATCCACGCAACCCGGTTCTTCTGCATGTGACCCGGCCGACGGTGACCTTGTGTTTTCTGGAAAACCCCGTCGATTTCCATGCCTTTGACGGTCAACCGGTACGGGTATTGTTCACCCTGATCACGCCCACGGTTCGTTATCATCTACATCTTTTATCGAAACTTGGCTTTGCCCTGAAAAATCCGCGATTCATGGATGCCGTGCAGAAGGAGGCCAGCCGCGAGGCGCTCTTTGCCGCGCTGCACCAGGCCGAAATGAACATCGGACGAGATCGGCTTGCCCCATAGCCTGACGGCGCTTCGGCCGGATGACCGAGAGGATGCCGCCCGGCTTCTTTGGTTTCCGTTGTTTTTCCAAGGCACGAGAAATCCGGTCGAGATCATGACCGGCAGCTACTGCGACCCGACCGTTGGCACGACCCGCGTCTCGGTCATTGATCGGCAGGACTTTTACCCCCTCCCGGAAGATGAGGACCACCTTCGATGAACCAACTCCTTGTGGCCATGGCCCTGTGGATCATTGGCGCCGTACTTTCCCTGTTCGCCGGAAAGCGATCGTCCCTGGCCACCCGGTGCGGGGTGGTTTCCGGTGTCCTGGCCGGGTCGTTGGCCGCCGTGGGCGCGCTGCAGGTGCTCCTGACCGGTGTCGAGCAGAGC
The DNA here is from genome assembly GCA_001825565.1 of Desulfuromonadaceae bacterium GWC2_58_13. Classification (GTDB taxonomy): domain Bacteria; phylum Desulfobacterota; class Desulfuromonadia; order Desulfuromonadales; family Trichloromonadaceae; genus Trichloromonas. The sequence continues at coordinate 23,294 of MHXM01000011.1, read as the reverse complement.
TGGCGGCTCCCCTGGACGGTTCCGGTCGGCTCCTTCTCCTTGCA
>MHXM01000011.1:0-23184 GCA_001825565.1 Desulfuromonadaceae bacterium GWC2_58_13 | reverse complement strand
TGGCGGCGCCTATCTGAAAGAAGAGGGAAACCACCGTTCCCTGGCTCCCCACTGGTTCTTTTTCAATCTGCTGGCCGCCTCCCTGACGCTCGTGGTCACCGCCGCCAACGCGGTGTTTTTTCTGCTCGCCTGGGAGAGCATGACCCTCAGCTCGTTCTTTCTGGTCGCCTGGGATCACCAACATGCCGAGGTGCGCCAGGCCGCCTGGGTTTACCTGATGGCCGCTCACCTCGGGGTGATGCTGCTGCTGGCATTGTTCAATCTGGCCGGAAGCCATTGCGGCGGTTTCGATTTCAGCGATTTCGGTCCGCTCGCCCAGCTGCCGCCGACCGACGCCGCGGTCTTGTTTCTGCTGGCCTTGTTCGGGTTCGGCGTCAAGGCCGGTCTCTTTCCCCTCCATATCTGGCTGCCGGATGCCCATCCGGCCGCGCCCAGCCATGTTTCGGCGCTGATGTCCGGGGTGCTGGTCAAAACCGGCATCTACGGCATACTGCGGGTTCTGAGCCTGCTGCCGCCGGCTCCCTCCTGGTGGGGCTGGCTGATCGCCGGCCTGGGCATCGCCGGCGCTCTGTACGGCATTTCCCTGGCGCTTTTGCAGCGGGATATCAAGCGCTGCCTGGCCTATTCGACGGTGGAAAACGTCGGCATCATCCTGCTGGGCATCGGCTTCGGCCTGGTCGCCTCGGCCCAGGGACATCCGACCCTGGCCCTGTTCGCATTTGCCGGCGGGATGTTGCATATCTGGAACCATGCCCTGTTCAAGGGTCTGATGTTTCTGGGCGCCGGAGCCTTGTTTCACGCCACGGGGACCCGCGACATGAACCGCATGGGGGGATTGCTGCGCCGCATGCCGCTGGTCGGCTTGTTGTGGATCGGCGGCAGTCTGGCCATGAGCGCCCTGCCGCCACTCAACGGCCTGGTCAGCGAATGGCTGATCTATCTCGGCCTGGCTGGCACCGGCACCACCCAGGAGGGATTCATCGCGCTGGCGCCGCTGTTGCTGTTCGGCATGCTCGGCCTGGTCGGCGCCCTGTCCCTGGTCGCTTTTACCCGGCTGATCGGCATCTGCCTGCTGGGCGAGCCCCGCGATCCAGCCGCCGCCCTGGCCCACGAGGCGCCGCCCGCCATGTGGTTGCCCATGGGGTTGCTGCTGGCCGGTTGCCTGACCATTGGATTGTTTCCCCGGAGAGCCTTGCAGTTACTATCCGAGCCCCTCGCCCAGGTGGCCCGCATCCCGGTCGGCGAAGAGCTGGGTCGCGCCGTCCTCCCCCTCGGTTGGGGCGCGCTACTGCTTATTTTAGCCCTGCTCCTGACCGCCGGCCTGCTCGTCGGGTTGCGCCGTTGCCGGCCGACCCTGACAAACACGACCTGGAGCTGCGGATTCCGCTTTCCGTCGCCGCGAATTTCCTACACCGGCGGGAGCTACGCGGAGTTGGTCTTTCGCCATCTGTTACCCGGAAGCCTGTGCCCGGAACGAAAAGGCGGCAAGGTCAAAGGCATTTTCCCCGCCCCGGCAAAACTGACACTGCATTCGACCGATCCGGCGCTGGAGCGTATCCTGCGACCCCTGTTCGTCGACCTTGCCGACCGCTGTCAACGACTGCGCTGGTTACAGCAGGGACGCATGCATATCTATCTGCTTTATATTTTTATCGCCAGCACGGTACTGATGGCCTGGAGTCTCTGGGCCGGAGGAAAGGGAGGATAAAATGATCTGGCTGCTGGGAGGGATTCTGTTGATGATGGTCTCCGGCGTTCCGGGTCTTTTCTGTCGCCGGGACGGCCACGGTGGCGAACGGCTCGCCTGTCTGGCGGTTCTGGCGGGATCCGCCTGTGGTCTTATCGCCCTGGTTCTGGTTCTGGGCCAGGGGGGGGAAGCCCGCCTCGAATGGCCCATGTCCTTTCCCGGCGGGGCCGTGGCCCTGCGTCTCGATGCGATTTCGGCCACCTTTTTGCTCCCCCTTTTTCTGCTGGCGCCATGCGGGGCGGTGTACGGTCTCGGCTACTGGCCGCAGCGGGAGCACCCCGCCAACGGTCGCAAACTCCGGTTTTTCTATGGTTTTATCGTCGGCTCGGTGATGCTGCTCCTCACCTCGCGCAACGGCGTCCTGTTTCTGACGGGATGGGAACTGATGGCCCTGTCCGGTTTTTTTCTCATTTCCACCGAAGATCACAAGGAGGACGCCCGGCGCGCCGGATTCGTTTATCTGATCGCCACCCATTGCGGCACCCTGGCGCTATTCGCGTTGTTTCCCCTGCTCGAACGGGGTGCCGGTTCGCTGATGTGGCCCGAAGCGGGAAGTCTGCCGGCGGCTGGAAGCACCCTGATCTTTCTGCTCGGGTTGTTCGCTTTCGGCCTGAAATCGGGCCTCATGCCCTTGCACTTCTGGCTTCCCGGAGCCCATGCGGCGGCTCCCAGCCATGCCTCGGCCTTTCTCTCCGGGGTGATGATCAAGACCGGCATCTATGGACTGGTGCGGCTGACTTCGCTGTTCGCCGAAATCCCCCCCTGGTGGGGCTGGACGGTGCTGCTGCTGGGTATGGTTTCCGGAATCCTGGGTGTGGCCCTGGCCCTGGCCCAGCACGACATCAAACGCCTGCTGGCCTATCACAGCGTCGAGAACATCGGCATCATTGCCATCGGTCTGGGACTCGCCCTGCTCGGACGCAGCTACCAGCTTCCCGAGCTGATGGCCCTCGGTCTGGCCGGCTGCCTGCTGCACGTGGCCAACCACGGACTGTTCAAATCCCTTCTCTTTCTGAGCGCCGGTTCGGTTATCCATGGGGTCGGCACGCGGGAAATCGATCATTTCGGCGGATTGCTCAAGCGTCAGCCCTGGACCGGGGCGCTGTTCCTCGGCGGGGCGGTGGCGATCAGCGGGTTGCCGCCATTCAACGGCTTCATCAGCGAATGGCTGATCTACCTGGGCGCGTTTCAGACCCTGAAGCAACCGGCCGCGCTGCTGGGGGTGGCGGCGCTGGCCGCTCCCGCCCTGGCCTTGATCGGCGGACTTGCCCTGGCCTGTTTCGTCAAGGTGTTCGGCATCGCCTTCCTCGGAGAACCCCGCAGCACGGCGGCGGCGCAGGCTCATGAGGCTCCGCCGGTGATGCTGGCACCAATGGTGGTGCTGCTGGCCGCCTGTGCCTGGATCGGCCTGTTGCCGGGCACCCTCGCGCCGCTGCTGCGCGCCGCGGTCGCCGACTGGTCGGGAGCGAACGGCGCGGCCCTGCTGAACACGACCCTGGCGCCCCTGGGCCGGATCGGGCTGGTCAGCTGGCTGCTGCTGGCGCTGCTGCTGGCCGGGATGCTCTGGCTGCGGCACGCCGCCCGGGGGGCGCGGCGCGATGTCTCCACCTGGGGATGCGGGTATCGGTTTCCAACCCGGCGCATGCAGTACACGGCCAGTTCCTTCGCCGATTTTCTGGTACGGTTGTTTCACTTCGGACTCTGGAGCGAACGCCACGGCGGTCGGGTGTCGGGCTTGTTTCCGGTTCCGGAGCGATTTTCATCGCATACCCCCGATGCGGTTCTCGACCGGATGCTGTTTCCCCTGTTCCGTGGCGGCGCCTGGCTGTTCCGCCATCTACGGGCGAGGATTCAGAACGGAGTGACGGCCATTTACCTGCTGTACGTCGCCCTGACCCTGGTCGTTCTGCTGACGCTCTTCACACTCTGAAAGGGGATTTTTCATGATCGGCGGACTGGTTCTGCACCTGACTCTGTTGCTTCTCTTCGCCCCACTGCTGCAAGGGGTCATCGTCAAGACCAAGGCGCGTTTCGCCGGACGGGTCGGGGCCCCGCTGCTGCAACCCTATTACGATCTCGCCCGGCTCTGGCGCAAGGGGTTTGTCTTCAGCACCACCACCACCTGGGTGTTCCTGGCCGGGCCGGTGGTCGGACTGGTAGTTCCGCTGCTGGCGTCCCTGATGATTCCCTTTGGCGCCCTGCCGGCGCCGGTTTCCTTCGAGGGCGACCTGATTCTTTTCGTTTACCTGTTCGGACTGGCTCGGTTCTTCACCGCGACGGCCGCTCTCGACACCGGATCGAGCTTCGAAGGGATGGGCGCGGTACGCGAAGTCACTTTTTCCTGCCTGGCCGAACCGACCGTGCTCTTCGCCCTGCTGGTACTGGCCCGGCTATCCGAGGGATTTTCCCTGAACGCCCTGCTGGGGCCACATCTGACCGAAGCCTGGCGCAGCGACGCAGGCGCCGCCCTGGGGCTGATTCTGGTCTGCCTGTTTGTCGTGCTGCTGGTGGAAAATTCGCGCATTCCCTTTGACGATCCCACGACCCACCTGGAATTGACCATGATCCACGAGGTCATGGTTCTCGACCACAGCGGTCCGGCTTTCGGCATGATCCTGTATGGAGCATCGCTCAAGCTGATGGTGCTCGGCGCGTTGCTGGTGCGGATCCTGTTGCCCTTGCAGACCGGCTGGTGGCTGACCGATGCGCTGGTCTTCCTGGGCGGGCAACTGGGGGTGGCGGTGGCCATCGGCGTGGTGGAGTCGACCATGGCCCGGCTGCGCCTCCCCCGGGTGCCGCAGGTTCTGATCGGCACCTCGCTGCTGTCGATTTTCGCGCTCGTGCTGGTGCTGCGTTGAACCCTCTTCGCTGAACCGGGAGGGACTCTGATGGAGATGCAATCATGATGGAACTGACCAATGCCCTTTTGCTGGCTGTGATCCTGATCAACTTTTTCACCCTCGGCAGCTCGCGCCTCGTCGCCTGTATCCGGGTGGTCTCCGTGCAGGGGGCGCTGCTGTCCCTGTTGCCGCTGACGACCCATGGATTGTCCGGACATTCCCTGTTGCTCGCTGTCGGCGCCTTTACCTTCAAGGGAGCCTTCATCCCCTGGCTGCTGCTGCGAGCGATCCGCGAGGTCCGCATCCGGCGCGAGGTGGAGCCGATCATCGGCTATGTGCCAACCCTGATCCTCGGGGCGCTGATCACCGCCGGAGCCTTTTTGTTCGCCGATTTTTTGCCTCTGATTCCGGCTCATCACGGAGGGTTGAACGTGCCGACCGCCCTGGCGACCATGTTCGCCGGCTTTCTGCTGCTGATTACCCGGCGCAAGGCCATTACCCAGATACTCGGCTATCTGATGCTGGAGAACGGCATCTTCATCTTCGGCGTCCTGCTCAGCGAAGCGATGCCGATGATGGTCGAGGCGGGGGTGCTGCTTGACCTGCTGGTCGGCGTCTTTGTCATGGGGATCGTGCTCAACCAGATCAGCCGGGAGTTCTCCACGCTCAACACAGAACATCTCTCCGCCCTGAAGGAATAAAGCGATGCTTGCAATCCTGATCTTCTTTCCCCTGCTTCCCGCCGCCCTCAGCCTGGTCACTCCCTGGTATCAGGCCCGTTCCTGGCTGCTGCCGGCGACCAGCGCCCTGCATCTGTTACTGGTACTTCTTTTCGCTTTCGGCCGGTTTCCGGCGGATGGCCATTGGCTCGGCCTCGACGCCTTGTCCACCGTGGTTCTGGTGGTTACCAGCATTCTTTTTTTCGGCTGCGCCCTCTACGCGGTCGGTTATCTGGATTTGCGGCGCGACCGCGGCAACCAGGTCATGGTCCCCTGCCTGCTGGTTTTTCTCTCCTTCATGACCCTGGCGGTGGCCTCCCGCCATATGGGGCTGATGTGGATGGCGGCCGAGGCCACCACCATCGCCAGCGCCCCGCTGATCTACTTCAACCGCAATCGGCTCTCCATCGAGGCCACCTGGAAGTACCTGTTGATCTGCTCGGTCGGGATCGCCCTGGCCATGCTGGGCATCCTGTTCGTCGCCTATTCGGCGCTCGGAAGCGGCACGCCGGTCAGCCTGCATCTCGATGACCTGCTGGTTTCGGCACCGACCCTTTCCGGACCCTGGCTGCGCGCCGGTTTCGTCTTCCTGCTGGTCGGCTTCGGCACCAAAATGGGGCTGGCGCCGCTGCACACCTGGAAACCGGACGCCTACGGCGAAGCACCGGGATTGGTCGGGGCGCTGCTGGCCGGGGGGCTGACCAGCGTCTCTTTTCTGGCGATCCTGCGGGGTGTGCAACTGATGACTGCGGCCGGCGATGGCGCCATGGCGCGCCAGGCGCTGCTGGGCATGGGGCTGCTGTCGCTGCTGCTGGCGGCAATCTTCATGGTGCGGCAACCGGACATCAAGCGGCTGCTCGCCTACTCCTCGGTCGAGCACATGGGCCTGCTCGCCGTGGGCGTCGGGATCGGCGGGCTGGCCACCTTCGGTGCCATGCTGCACCTGGTCAACAACGCGCTCACCAAAGGCTGCCTGTTTCTCGCGGCGGGGAACATTCAACGCGCCTATGCGAGCAAGAATCTTTCCGAAGTGCGCGGCGCCCTGAGAGCCCTGCCGGTCTCGGGCACCCTGTTTCTGGCCGGATTCATTGCCATCACCGGTTCTCCGCCCTTCGGGCCGTTCATGAGCGAGTTCACCATCCTGCGCGGTATCTTCGCCGGCGACCGGGTTGTCGTCGGGTTGCTGGTCCTGATCTTTCTGGCCACGGTTTTTATCGGCATGGGCGCGACCGTCCTTGCCGCAACCCAGGGCGAGGCCACAGAGAAGCCCACCGGATTCACCGATCGCCCATTGCTGTACATTTCGCCACTGATCTTTCTCCTGATGGTCCTGCTGCTCGGGGTTTACCTCCCCGAGCCGCTGCAGAACGCCTTGCGCCAAGCCGCCGCCTTGCTGGAGGTGCAGCCATGAATCGCTCCAAGCTGATCCGTTTCCGTCACGGGGCCTGCGTACCGCTGGCCGAGTTGCCCCGGCTCGACTTTTCGGTTTTTCGCGAATCGCTGCTCGAAGAGGTCGCCGGCGACGCCCGGGTCGCCAGTTTCTTCGGCTATCCGACGACCGCTGGATTGGACATTTATGCGATTCTGGCCCGCGACTGGAAAGGGGAACTGGCGTTGCTCCACACCCAGGTATCCGGCAACTATCCCTCGTTGACCCCCGACTGTCCGCAACTGCATCTGTTCGAGCGCGAGCTGGCCGAGCAATACGGGGTGCGGCCCGAAGGTCATCCCTGGTTGAAGCCGGTGCGTTTTCACCGGGCCTGGCTCCCGGTCGCCGACATCTGGGGACGCGACCCGGGGCAACACCCGGTTCCCGGCGACATGGAGTTCTATCGGGTGGAAGGGGAGGAGGTTCACGAGGTGGCCGTCGGACCGGTGCATGCCGGCGTTATCGAACCGGGGCACTTCCGCTTTCAGTGCCACGGCGAAGAGGTCATGCATCTGGAAATTTCCCTCGGCTATCAGCATCGCGGCATCGAGCAACAACTGATCGGCACCCCGTCGCTCGTCACCCTCCGGCAACTTGAAACCGTCGCCGGAGATACCACCATCGGCCACACCACCGCCAGTTGCCAGATGCTGGAGAGCCTCTCCGGCCATGACGCCCTGCCGCGGGCTCACGCCATCCGCGCCATTGGCCTTGAGCTGGAACGGCTGGCCAACCACGTCGGGGATATCGGCGCGCTGGCCGGCGACGTCGGCTTCTTGCCGACCTCTTCCTTCTGCGGCCGGCTGCGCGGCGATTATCTCAACCTGATGGCCGAGCTTTGCGGTAGCCGCTTCGGTCGCGGCCTGGTACGCCCCGGCGGAGTGCAATTCGATCTGGATGCCGCCTTGATCGAGAGGATTCTGAAACGCCTGGATGTTCTCGAACCGGAAACGCGGGGGGCCTTTGACATCTGTTTCGACAGCCCCTCGGTGCTGGCCCGTTTCGAGGGAACCGGCCGGATTTCGATCGACGACGCCGAAAACCTGGGCCTGGTCGGAGTGGCGGCCAAGGCCTGTGGCCTGGTGCGAGATGCGCGGCTACATCATCCCTTCGGCATCGATGATGAGTTTCTGGATATGCCGATCATCGAAACGGATGGCGACGTTTTTGCCCGGGGCAATGTGCGCCGGCGGGAAACCTACGCATCCATCAAGCTGATCCGCGATACCCTCAAACGGCTGCCGGCCGGAGGCATCTTTCGTCCTCTGGCCCCCCTGGCCCCCGATTCGCTGGCTGTCTCGCTCTGTGAAGGCTGGCGCGGGGAGGTGGTCCATGCGGCCATCACCGACCGCCAGGGACACATCTCCCGTTACAAAATCGTCGATCCGTCTTTTCACAACTGGAGCGGACTGGCCATGGCCCTGCGGGGCCAGCAGATATCCGATTTTCCCTTGTGCAACAAAAGTTTCAACCTTTCCTATTGCGGCTTTGACCTGTAAGGAGCGCATTCATGCTGACAATTCTCCGCGAACGCCTGCGCCAGGGACACCGGACCGCCAAATTCCCCAAGGTCGAACCGACCCTCCCGGAACGTTTCCGGGGCCTGCCACGGCTTTCCCCCACGCTTTCTCCTCAGATCCGCGCCGCCGCCGTGGCCAGCTGCCCCTTTGCCGCTCTGCGCAGCAACGGAGATAAGCTGCAGATCGATCTCGGCCGCTGCCTTTTCTGTGCCGACTGCCCGGCCGCGGCCGAACACGGCGCCCTGACCTTCAGCAACGACTACCGGTTGGCAGCCAGCCAGCGGGAGCACCTGCTGCTGGAAGACGAGGTCCACCGCCTGGCCGACCGGCTGGGCGAACGAATGCTCAAGCTCTTCGGCCGCTCGTTGAAACTGCGCCAGGTCTCGGCCGGCGGCTGCAACGCCTGCGAGGCGGACCTCAACGTGCTCGGCACCCTGGCCTTCGACCTCGGCCGATTCGGAATCCAGTTTGTCGCCTCCCCACGTCATGCCGACGGAATAATGGTCACCGGACCGGTCACCGATAACATGAAAAGCGCCCTGCTCGACACCTACGCCGCCATTCCCGAACCCAAACTGGTAATCGCCTCCGGCGCCTGCGCCATCGCCGGAGGCCCGTTCGCCGGCAGCCCCGAGGGGAACAACGGTATCGGCAACCTTCTTCCCGTTGACCTGTACATTCCCGGATGCCCACCCCATCCGTACACCGCCCTCGACGGACTGTTGCGACTGCTGGGCCGGCGATAAAACGCACGAAACGGCATTTGACTTCATCTTGTTTTTCGGTAACGGCGGGTTCTTCCGAGGCTGACCGGCGAAGAGGCGTGCCCTCTTTAAGCACCTCCAAAAGCAGCGGAGCCACGGCTCCACTGCTTTTTTCCTGCCGTCCCCTCCCTCGCCGTCAGGTAAAACTGTTACGTTTTCAATACCTGGTTCATCATTGATTTACCTATTGACAGGCTAGACACAACATGGTATCAATGAGCCCATCGGTGGACTTGTGACTTTTCGATGTCCTAAAATGTCCAAACTAGTTATCGGAACAGCTTGGCGGCAACCGGCCAACCTGTTCCGGGTCCACACAACTCAACAGACGCTTTATGCGTGGATGCTATCTATGCCCACGGGCCCGGCGGCCCAAGCCATTTAACGCCACCAAACATTGTTGAATGTTTCATGCCCTTCCCTGACGGCGAAGGGCTTTTGCCGTTTAGGGCAAAAAATGCCTCGAACCCGTTTTCGAAGGATCCAACATGTATGCGTAAAACCAGTATCCTGATTGTCGCCCTGGTCGTTGTGGCCAACCTTGCCGTCTGGGCCCTGCTGAATCGCCCTAAAGATGCTCCATCCTGGACCGGCCCGGTCAGCGGGCTTTCCTTCAGTCCCTTCCAGAAGGGACAGGATGGAATGAAAAATGAGTATCCCAGCGCCCAGCAGATCGATCAAGACCTGGCCCTGGTGCAAGACAAGACCCAGCGAGTGCGCACCTATTCTTCTCTCGGCGAACTCGGTCTGATTCCTCAAATGGCTCAGGCCCGGGGGCTGAAAGTCACCGCCGGCGCCTGGCTCGCTAAAGACCAGGTGAACAACCGCAAGGAAATTTCCAAACTCATTTCTAATGCCAACCGCTGGCCCTGTGTTGAGCGGGTCATCATCGGTAACGAATCGATCCTGCGCGGCGACCTGACCGTCGGCCAGCTGGCTGGGTATATCGACCAGGTCCGCCAGGCAACCAATGTCCCGGTCAGCACCGCCGAACCCTGGCATGTCTGGATCAAACATCCGGAACTGGCCGACGCGGTCGACTTCATCGCCATTCACGTTCTCCCTTACTGGGAAGGCATCCCGGCGGAACAGGCACCGCAATGGGCTCTAGAACGCTACCAGCAGGTAGTCGAGGCCTTTCCCGACAAGCCGGTAATCTTCGGCGAGGTCGGCTGGCCCAGCGACGGCAGCCGGCTCGGCCCATCCCAGGCCTCGTTGGTCAACCAGGCCTGCTTCGTTCGCGAATTCCTGCAACTGGCCCATCGGCACAACCTCGACTACTTCTTCATGGAAGCCTTCGACCAGCCGTGGAAAAAGGATCTGGAAGGGCGAGTCGGGGCCCACTGGGGGATGTTCGACGCCAACCGCAACCCCAAATTCCCCCTGTCCGGCGAGATCGTCGCGGTGCCGCTCTGGCCCTGGCTGTACGCCCTGGCCACCCTGCTGGCGCTCGTGCCGATGATCCTGTTCCTGCGCCACTGGGACAACCTCAGACGGCGCGGGCAGGTTTTCTTTGCCGCTCTGATTCAGATGGCCGCCTCCATGTTCGCCTGGACCGCCCTGCTCCCCATGATCACGGAGATGACGCCGGCCGGCATTGCCGTCTGGAGCATTCTGCTGCCGGCCCAACTGGGCCTGCTGCTGGTGGTGCTGACCAACGGTCTGGAACTGACCGAGATGCTCTGGGTCAAACGCTGGAAACGGTTCTTTGCCCCGCTGCAACCGGAACGGGGACGGGAATTCCCGATGGCGTCGATTCACCTGGCGATTCACAACGAGCCGCCGGAACTGGTGTTTAAGACTCTCGATGGATTGGCCGCTCTCGATTACCCCAATTTCGAAGTGCTGGTGATCGACAACAACACGGTCAATGAAGAAGTCTGGCGACCGGTTGAAGAATACTGCGCCCGCCTCGGCAAGCAATTCCGTTTCTTCCATCTGCCCAAGTGGCCGGGCTACAAAGCAGGCGCCCTCAACTTCGCCCTTGGCGAGACTCATCCCGACGCCCGGGTGGTTGGCGTCATCGACGCCGATTACGTGGTCAGTCCCGACTGGCTGCGCGCGCTGGTGCCCTACTTCGACAAACCCGAAGTCGGCTTCGTACAGGCGCCGCAAGATAACCGCGAATGGCAGGGCGACCTGTTTCAGACCATGATCAACTGGGAATACAACGGCTTTTTCCAGATCGGCATGGTCCATCGCAACGAGCGCAACGCCATCATCCAGCACGGCACCATGACCCTGATGCGCCGCGACGCCCTTGAGCAGGTTGGCAAGTGGGGCGAATGGTGTATCTGCGAAGACGCCGAACTCGGTCTGCGGCTATTCAAAGCCGGCTACGAGTCGGTTTACGTCAATCACAACTTCGGCGAGGGGATTACCCCGACCAGCTTCGCCGGTTACAAGGGACAGCGCTTTCGCTGGACCTACGGCGCGGTCCAAATCCTGCGCCGCCATTGGCGGTCGCTGCTCCCCTGGAGCAAAGCCAACCTGACCGCCGGCCAGAAGTTTCACTTCATCACCGGCTGGATGCCCTGGTTTACCGATGCCCTGCACCTGGTCTTCACCGCCGCCGGCGTGGCTTGGACCCTCGGCATGCTGTGGCGTCCGCAGGATTTTGAAATTCCGCTCAAACTCTTTCTGATCCCGACCCTCGGCCTGTTCGTGTTCAAAGTCGCCCATGCGCTGATTCTCTATCGCGCCCGGGTACAGTGTTCCTTCTTCCAGAGCCTGCTGGCCTCGGTCGCCGGCATGGGTCTCACCCACACTATCGCCCGGGCCATTTTCATCGGCCTGCTCAAACCGAGCCAGCCGTTTTTGCGCACCCCAAAGGGCGAAGGTCGACAAGCTCTGATCAAAGGAGTTTTGATGGCTTGGGAGGAAACTCAGATCTTCGGCCTGCTCTTGCTATCTGCCGGGGCATCGGTGTGGTTTTTCGGCAGCGACCATCCCGAGGGGATGCTTTGGGCCGCCCTGCTGCTGGTTCAATCGATTCCCTACGGCGCCGCCCTGGCTACCTCGATGGCCAGTTGCATGCCCCGTCTCAACCTGGGCGTACCAAAGTTCAGCAGCATGCGGCGCTGGTGGCACATCGTACCCCGCCGAACCCCGATGCGATAAGATCAACCTATTGATCCATGTGAAAAACGAAGCGGGGCCGAGCGCCCCGCTTTTTTTATATAACTCAACAGCCTTAACTTTTTACTCTGTAATGCCGATATGTTGTACTATGGGAAGTAGGAAAAGGCAAAAGACGGGGGGGCAAGATGAAAACATCGGATATCTGGAAACTTCTGGCGGCCCTGGCTCTGGTCGCTGCCGTAGCCTTGGCAGCTTATCTGTGGATCCGTTCGGAAGGGAATCTGAGCCAGAAATACTCGCACCCGATTTCCCGCCAGGGCGCGAAGTGGTAAGCTATTCCGAACCTGCAGGTCAGGCTCCTCCCTGCAACACCAGCAGGGCGACGGCCAGGTAGCGGGCCAGCTTGCCGACCCCCACCAGTGCCACGAACGGAACCAACCCCACCCGCAGTACGCCGCCAACCAGGCAGAGTGGATCACCAACCACCGGCAGCCATGAGAGCAGAAGAGACCAGCGGCCGTAGCGAACGTAAACCCTCTCGGCCCGGTTGCGGGCCTTCTCATCAATACGCAAGACCCGGCCGATGAGAAAGGACCCTCCCCAGAGACCGATGGCGTAGGTGGTCATAGCTCCCAGGGTGTTGCCCAATGCTGCCAGAGAAACGCTCAGCGTCGGATCGAACCCTTTAAGAAGCAGTACGACGAGCAACCATTCCGATCCCAGCGGCAACAAAGTGGCCGCAAGGAAACTGAGCAGAAACAACGCCGGATACCCATGACTGACAAGCAACTCTTCCATCCGGCGACTGTAACTGCCGGTCGCCGTCAAGTCAATCGACAACCCGATATTGCCACAGACGATGAGACAACCATGAATGGGTTAATCGGTAAAAAACTGGTAACGGGCGGCGCCTGTCTCGCGCCATGGCCACCTTCCTGCTCGGGCCAGGGGCCAGTTTTATCACCGGCCAGAATTTCATCGTCGATGGCGGCATAACCCGCAAAATGATCTACGCGGACCGATCAACACTCGGCGAGAAAGTTCCCGTTTCCCCGAATAGTTGCTCTGAACCAAACCAACCCTACAGAATGCCATTGACAACCACCTGGACCTCGGCTATTGATTTCTTATGTCCCCATCACCACCTCTGCCGCTAAGGCCAGTTTCGGATTTCCTGAAGCGCATCCCCATCGCAAACCTTATGATCGCGAAATTATCAGCACTGTTCCTTTGTTTGCTATTTTGTCTGACTGCCGGCGAGGCGTTGGCGGTCGGCAAAACGGCGCAGATCCATTCCGAGACTCCCCAACCACGCCGTTTTGTGGTCAAAGGAGTTCAACTCATCGACCGTACCAACGGCAAGCCGGTCTTTTTTCGCGGCATGGGCTACTCGCCGTATCTGCTAGGCGAAACCCCGCAACAGGGTGAAGCGCCGGGCAACGACGGACGATATCCGGGGCACCTCGCTTTACTTAAGGAGATGGAGGTGAATTACCTCCATGTTTTTCCCCTGCGCATGCCGGCCAACTTCTTCGACGCCCTCGACGACACCGACCTGGTGTACGGTCAGGATATCTGGATCGATCCCTTCACGCCTGACCTGCTGGACGAGAACTACCTGACGGACACCCTCGCCAATATCAAGCAGGTGATCGACCATACTTACGCCGTCGGCCGGCCGGAACGCCTGGTGCTGTTCTCCATCGGCGATGAGTTGCAGGCCGCCACGGTGGAACGCACCGACATGCTCCACCCCGAGGTGCGCGACTACATGGGCAAACACCTGACCGTGACCGGGCGCACTGCGAGCGAGGTTGCCCTGGCTCGCCTCATCGACCGGGCCATGGACTACGAGCTGACCCGCTATAACCAGCGCCATCTCTATGCGCACACCAGTTGGACCCACATCGGCCCCATTGCCGACCGCCCCGACCTGGATATCCCCCGTGAGCATGTACTGGTGCCGGACATGGGCGATCTCCTCTGCATGAACGTCTACACCTATGCTCATGGCGTGGTGAGTTCGCCGCCCGGTTCGGTAACCGGAACCACCTACCAGGGCTATCTGGAAGAACTGGCAACCACCACCACACTGCCGATATTGGTGACCCAGGTGGGGCTTTCGACCTCCCCGATCATGCCCAAGCCCGAGGTAATCGATTACGGCGGCCATAAGCCGGAGAAGGTCGCCAAGGTGATCCGCTCGGTCTGGCAGGATATCCGCACCGCGCGCCTGCGCGACCATTTCTGCGGCCTGGTCTTTTTCGAATTCCAGGACGAGTGGTGGAAGATCGGCTGGACGCCTGAGGACGAGTTCCGGCACGAACCGGCGGACCCCGAGGAGTGGTTCGGCCTCTACGAGTTGGGAGAAGGCAACCGGTTGATCCCGAAAGGAGATCTCCCCGCCGTGGTGCGGAGTCTTTTCAGCCAACCAAGATGATGAAAATCCGTTCTTTCAGTCGACTGGAGTCGGTACCTATGCCATCGATCATTGCCTATCTCGCCCTTGTTGTCCTGACCATGACGCCGCTTATCTGGCGTTTGGCGCATACGGGCGGCAGTGAATTCATCGGGCTCCTGTCCGACGGCGGGGTGGGCCTATTGCTGCTAATCCTGCTCATCTGGGCACCCCGCTGGCTGCGGATTATCCTGGCCGTGCTCTGGACTGGCTTCATGGTCGGCGCCAACGAACTGGTGGCGGCCATGAACCGCCTCCCCGCCTGGCAGGACCTGCACTACTTAACCAATCTGGATTTCGTCAGGAACAGCACGTCCAGCGTCAACTTCTCGTCGCCCGCCCTGGTTTGGCCCCTGGCACTGTCGACGCTCCTGGTTGCGGTCCTGCCGCTTTCCCGACCCAAATGGCGATATGCCGTGGTCGGCCTGATCGCCGGCATCGTCATCCTCGCCATCCAGACCCGCCTGAGCCTCGAACACGACGACCTGAGCGTCATCCCCCGTCACAACGCCCTGCACTGGTTTATCATCGATGCCGTCTTCGCCCCGAAGCCGTTTACCGCCGAGGACCTGGCCAACTTCGATCCCCCCCAGGGGCTGACCCGGGCCGATCTCGACGGCATCCCCCTTTTGGCCGGCGGCAAGGCCAGGAACGTGCTGATCGTCGCTTTGGAAGGGATACCGGGCCTTTACCACCCCGACATCCGCAAGACCATGGGCGTGAATAATTACGACAAAGTCACCATGACCCGGTTGGCGAAGAGCACCCCGGAGGCGATGCTGATCCCCGATTTTACCGCCCACAGCCATCAGACCATCCGCGGCCTCTATGCCTTGCTGTGCGGCGATTTCAGCAAACAATCCTGGGATACCCCCAAGGCGGTGGAGCTGTCCGGCAACCCGGAGCGGGCCGGGAAGTGCCTGCCCGCGCAATTGGCCGAGCACGGCTGGGATACCCACTATCTGCAGGGGGCCGGGCTCGCCTTCATGGGCAAGGATCGGTTCATGCCCATGATCGGCTTTCGGGAGGTGCACGGCACGGAATGGTTCACCGAGCCCAACCCCTACCCCTTCGAGTGGGGGGTGATCGATTCGGTGTTCTTTCGCGGCGCCCGCAACTATATCGCCGGGCTGCGGAAGAAGCAGCGGCCATGGATGCTGACTCTGCTGACGGTCGGCACCCATCAGCCCTACGCCGTGCCCGACGAGATCGTGGCCAACTACCCCGACCGCCGGGCGGCGACGGTGGACATGCTGGATCAGGCGGTGGGACGGTTCATCGAAGACCTGCGCCAGGACGGGGTGCTTGAGGACACCCTGGTGGTCGTGACTTCCGACGAATCCCATGGCTCGGAAGTGGGCGAGTGGATTTGCAGCTGGGGTCTGGGGGGCGTCCTCGCTCCGGAAGGCAAGCAGCTCCCGCGCCTCAAGCAGGGGGGCTACGGCCTGGTGGACACCGAAATTTCCATCCTCGATTACCTGGGGCTACCGGTTCCCGACGGGGTGATCGGCAGAAGTTTCTTCCGCGACTACCACACGCCGAGGGAGATGGTCTCCTTCACCGCCTCCAAGCGCCGCTGGCATACGGCCGACAACCTTCGCTACGAGTGCTCCGCCGACGGCCGCTGCCGGGTGGGCAAGGCAGACAGTCTGCTGGGGGCGCCACCGGCCGAGTTTCTGCGGGACACGCAGGGACGGAGGAATCCGATCTTTCTCATCGCCGGCGCCCTGGATCAAAAACTTCTGCCCCAACACGGGGTCCGGGTGCTGAAGTTTGCCAGCGGCGAGATCCGTCAACTGCCGGAGAAGATCAGGAATGAGTGGTCGGACAGCCTGGTGGGCGCTCAAGGCCTCGATTTCCCTGCCAACTCCAAAGTGCATGTCTCGATCCGGGTAAAAATGCTTCGGGCGCCTGCGGAGGGGGTACAGCTCAAGTTAATTTTAAAGATGTGGGAACATACCATCAACAGCATCCCATTCCCGGAATTCCCGCTCCTTCAGGCTCAGGAGGAAGGGAAACTCGAATTCACCTTCGACAACCCGGAGGCCCGGCAGTCCTTCTCTTTCCATCTCGTGGGAGAAGGCAAAGATGCAAGTATTCAGATGGAGGAGTTCAACGTTACCGTTGAGATTTGAGGGCTAACCAACTCCGAAACAGTCACTAACCTCGCCTTAACACTTCGCGTCTAGGATTAAGATCCTGTAGCGGCAAACCGCCACGGAGATATTCGACAGCGAGGCCCCATGAAAACACTGAGTGAATCGCCCCCCCAACCGCCAAAGAATTGCGATCAACCAGCAGAATCATTGAACTTGGAGGACTCTCCCGGCCGGGTTTTGATCGTCGAGGACGAAACCGAGCTGGCTGAACTCCTGGAATTCAACCTGCGGCGGCAGGGATTTTTCCCCAGCATCGCCCATGACGGTCTGTCGGCCTGCCGGCTGATCGGCAAGGAACGTCCCGAACTGATCCTGCTCGACCTGATGCTTCCCGATCTCGACGGCTGGGAGATCTGCCGGATGGTCCGCTCCCATCCCGAGTCTGAAATGGCCCAGGTTCCCATCATCATGCTCACCGCAATGGGTACGCTGAAAGACCGGGTACGCGGCATCGAGCTTGGTGCCGACATCTACCTGAGCAAACCCTATTCGATCAAGGAAGTGCTGCTGCACGTTCAGCAGCTCATCACTCGTCGCCGCCGGCAACGGAAAATGGAACAGGAGCTGGACCAGTTGCAAACCACAATAAATCAGGAAAAAAACTGGCAACAGATGTTGTTCCATGAACTGCGCAACCAGCTTCTGGTCATTTCCGGATATTCCTTCCGCCTTGACTCCAGGCACCAGGAGCACAATCCGCAAATGTCCCGGGAATACCTGCAAGCCATCAACCGAAGTTCCAATTATCTGAACAAGCTGGCCGAAGAATTCATGATCATCCGCCAGGTCGATTCCGGAGGCTGTCAGCTCCCCCAAACCCCAACGGAACCCCAGTGGCTGGTGGAAGAGATTGTCGAGCTGTTTCGCCCCCATGCCCGGGATCAGGGGAAGACGCTGGAATTGCACAGCCAGGCCGTTTTTCCCCTGAATCTCAATCAAACCGCCCTCAAGTTGATTCTGTCCAACCTGCTGGAAAATGCCGTCAAATACAGCGGGATCGGGAAACGGATCGCTGTCCGCCTGACTCCGACGACCACCGGCTTGGAAATTCGGGTGGAGGATGACGGTCCGGGCATCGCTCCGGACGATCTTGAACTGATTTTCGACAAGTTTTACCGCAGTCCGAAACTGTCCGACAAGCTGACCGGAACGGGTCTTGGACTGTACACCGCCCGCACCCTGGCCCGGGCCATGGGCGGCGAGATCAGAGTCCACAACCGTTCCGAAGGCGGAGCCTGCTTTGTGGTATCGCTTCCAGCCTAAAAAAAAGGACCGGCTAAACCGGTCCACTGTCTGCTGACATCCTCGCCAATCCTTATGCGGAAAATTGCATTTTTCTGCGCAACGCATCGCATTCCTCGCTCAACGACTGAATGCGATGGCTCCATTCTCCGTGCTCCGCTACGCAGACAGCAGACGGGTCTTCTCCCCGGCAATTGCGCCGACGAGAAAGCATCCGACCCAACCAGCCTCTGTCAAGGACCGATTTAAGAAAAACCGTTCCTTGCCCCATTTCCGAACTTGTTTCACTCCACACGTCCATTTCGATCTCCTTGGTTTTGATATGCATCGTTTGTGAAGACGACCAAAGTGTAAAACAGGTTTTTTAATAATTCGTGAGATTCGTATTAGCAAATGGTAAAAACCTGTCATTACAAAGGCATCCGTCATACAACCATACGGAAAACTCACCGCCCCTTAACTTTTCGTAAACAATGGCCGTTTATGATTCAACGCAAAAATCAAAGGAGAAATCTATGAAAACCCTGATGGAGAAAGACCTCGCCCCCGGACAACTGATCCTGTCCTGCCCCTTTTTCGAAGAGAGTGGACAAAAGCGCAAGACCTCATGCGCCAACCCCACCGCAACCCAGCAACTGAGCTACTGCGAAACCGAAGATTACGACAATTGCCCGATGTTTCTCAGTCGGCTGCTACGCAACAGCCGCCCCAAGTTCCGTGGGGTTCTGGATCTGGCCCTCAAATAGCCGGGACCGAGCCCCGAAAACCTTCATAAATATTGATTCTCGTTTGCACATTTCCCCCAAAACCATGTTAGGATTGTACTTTAATCTCTGACTGTGGGGACCGTGCGAATGAAAAAAATCCTCCTCTCCGCCGCGCTGTTAACCTTACTGCTTGGCATCGTTTTCTTCGCTTCCACTCCGGAGCAGACACCACCGCCGGCGGTCGCGCCGACGCTTCCGGAACCCTCCTCACCGGAGCCCCCGGTCAAATACCCCATCGCCGAAACCACCCCCATGATCGAGCCACCGCCGGTGACGCCCTCGGAACCAGCACCGCCGGCCCCAGTCCCGGCCGACATGGCGACCGCCGAAACGGTCGCGAACCAGCTTCTGTCCCTGCTCGACGGCCGGAAACCCCTCACGGACCTGGTCCAGGTCGACCACTTCATCCAGCGCTTTGTCGTCACCGTCGACAATCTCCCCCGCAATGACCTGCCCCACCGGCAGTTGCCGATCAAAGGAGCCAGCGGTCCGTTCCTGGTCCAGGGCGAGAAGGACCGCGAGGTGATCAGCCCTTACAACAGCCGCCGTTACGCTCCGTTCGTCGAGATGATCGAGGCCCTCGACAGCCGAAGGCTGGTGGACATCTACGTTCGCCACTACTCGCTGTTCCAGAAAGCCTACACCGACCTCGGCTATCCCTCGGCCTACTTCAACGACCGCCTGGTCGAAGTGATCGACCACCTGCTGGAGACTCCGGAGATCGTTGAACCGGTCCGCCTGGAACGTCCCGGCGTGCTCTATCGATTCGCCGACCCCGACTTTGAAAACCGTTCGGCCGGGCAAAAAATCCTGCTGCGGATCGGCAACGACAATGCCAGAAAAATCAAGGCCAAGCTCGGCGAATTGCGCGCGGAGTTAATTGCCCGCACCCTGAAGCAATAGGCAACGGTCGGGCTTTGGGAAAAGGAACCACGATGAACGAAACCTACGATTTCGACTGGGACGATCTGGGCAATCTCGAAGTTGGCCGGCCCAACCTGGGATGCTGGGCGTCCCTGCTGGCCTACCGGCTGATGCAATATACCTTTCGGGATGTTCTGTCCAAGGAAGTCGGTCTGGACAAAACCCTCGAGCTCTTCATCCAGGCCGGCAAACTGGCCGGACGAAATTTCTGCCTCCAGGTACTCGACAAAAGTCTCGGCTTCGAACCCTTTATAGCCGACCTCAAGCAAAAGCTGATCGACCTGAAAATCGGCGTCCTGCGGGTTGAAGAAGCCGACCTTGAAGCCCTGACCTTCGTGATTACGGTATCGGAAGATCTCGACTGCTCGGGCCTGCCGATTTTTGGCCAAACCGTGTGCAACTACGACGAAGGGTTTATCGCCGGAATTTTTTTCGAATATACCGGACGTGATTTTCACGTGAAGGAAATCGACTGCTGGGCAACCGGCGATCGCACCTGCCGGTTCAACATCAAGCCGGCCTGATGGAAGCCGGAGCCCTGGTCATACTGCGCCAGCTCGACCAGTCGCTGGCCAGAATCATGAAAAGAGGAATCGGCTACGAACGGCTCACCCTGAGTCTCGACTGCCCGGACAACAGCGATCCCGAACTGCGCGACATATGCGATCGTCTGAACAGTCTGTTTTCCACGCTCGACGAATTCTACCAATACGCCTCGCAACTGGCCGAAGGCAACCTCGAAGCATCGGCTTCCCGCAACAATATCTTCGCCATGCCCCTCAAGTCACTACAGGCCAGCCTGCGACACCTCACCTGGCAGGCCGGCCAGGTCGCTTCCGGCGATTTGCAGCAGCAAGTTCATTTTCTTGGCGAATTATCCCATTCTTTCAACCGGATGATTTTGTCCCTGCGGGAAAAACAGAGTCTCGAAAAACGACTGAAAACCATTACCGACGTCCTCGGCGAGGGAGTCTACCTGCTCGACCAGGAAAGGCGATTGATCTTCATGAATCCAGAAGCCGAACGGCTGCTGGGGTATGGATTCGACGAACTGGCGGGAAAAAGGATCCACGAGTTCATCTACGGACAGCACGGCGACGGAACCCGATTCAATCCATCCTCCAGTCCCCTGATTATTTCATTGACCGAGGGACGGGAATTCAAAGATCCCGACGCCGTCTTCATCTGCAAATCCGGTTATCTGCTGCCGGTGGCGGTGATCTGCCGTCCGATCCTCGAAAACAACCGGCACGCCGGCACGGTCATCGCCTTTCACGACATCACCGAACAGAAAAAATCCCAGGAATCACTCGAAGCCGTCAATCGAATCCTGGAAAAGCAGGCCTCCACCGATCCCCTGACCGGCATCCTCAATCGACTCAAGCTATCCCAGCAGTTGGATACGGAAATGAAACGGGCCAAACGTTACGCCACCCCCTTATCGATTCTGCTGCTCGACATCGACAACTTCAAATCCGTCAATGACGGTTACGGCCACCTGACCGGAGATGCCGTGCTCAAGGAAATGGCCCATCTGATTTCAGGTAAACTCAGGGATTCCGACATTTTTGCCCGCTGGGGCGGAGAAGAGTTCATGATCCTCATCCCCGATTGCGACATCTCCCAGGCCAAGGCCTGCGCCGAAAAACTGTGTCGAGCCATCGCCGAAAATCCCTTCTCCGTTTCCACCCCGGTCACCGCCAGCTTCGGCGTCGCCGGAATGCGCCCCGAAGATACCCATGAAAGCCTCACCAACCGGGCGGATCAGGCTCTGTACCTGGCCAAGCAGAACGGCCGGAATCGGGTCGAGTGTGGCTAGTCAAGGTCGCCCTGCCGCTCCGCATTAATTTCGTAACAACCCGTTCGGACTTGTTTTTTTAACCCCATGATGGTACTCTTCCCGGCACTTGACCAGATCCTGGGAGCAGGAAGTAGTCTGGTGACGCTCCCGGTCTTCAAAACCGGTGGGGGGCGTATCCCGTCCCTGGTGGATTCGATTTCCATCTGCTCCCGCCAATAACAATCCAACGCAATCCGAAGAAGCAGAGAGAACCCGCCAAAAAGGCGGGTTTTTCTTTTTTAATTGTCTAATAGCGTCCGGTTTGGTATACCAAAAACCAAAGCTCTTAGGTATAGGGTGTGGCATACAGGCCAACGTAGCCGCCTGGCGTATACCAAAAAAAGGAGAACCCATCATGCCAAAACTGGTTAAACCGCTTACCGATCTGCAAATCAGCAAGACAAAAGCCAAAGGGAAGGACATAACACTGACCGATGGAGGAGGCCTTTCACTGCTGATTACAGCCAATGGTGGGAAGCTCTGGCGACTTCGGTACACCTTTGAAGGCAAGCGCAACATGCTTTCCCTTGGCTCCTATCCGGCAACATCCCTATCCGATGCCAGAGCAAAACGGGATGAAGCAAAAAAACTGATTGAAAGGGGAATAAACCCAAGCGAGCACCGAAAGGCAACCAAGGCGGCTAAAGCCGAAATGAACGCCAATACCTTCGAAGTTGTGGCAAGGGAATGGATTCAAAAGACAAGCCCTAGCTGGACCCCGGCCAATACCACCGTTGTGACCCGGCAACTTGAAAATAACGTGTTCCCTTGGATCGGGACGTGTCCAGTCTCCGAAGTGGAAGCACCGGAACTGCTGGCGGTATTACGACGCATGGAAGATCGTGGCGTTATTGAAACGGCTCACCGGGTCAGAACCATTTGCGGCCAGGTTTTCCGGTATGCCATTGCAACCGGCAGAGCGAAACGAGATGTGGCAGCGGACCTGCGAGGGGCGTTGACCGTGGTAAAGAAAAAACACCTTCCTGCAATCACCGACCCGGCCAAGGTAGCCGACCTGCTGAAAGCCATAGATGCCTTTGAAGGCTCTTTTGTCGTCAAGAGCGCCCTTCGCCTTGCCCCACTGGTTTTCGTTCGTCCTGGCGAGCTGAGAAAGGCGGAATGGTCTGAAATCGACATTGAAGCCGAAACATGGAACATCCCCGCCGAAAAAATGAAGATGAAAGAACCCCACCTTGTCCCACTATCCCGCCAAGCCGTTGCTATACTCAAAGAACTTCAACCGCTGACCGGGCGAAGCCGTTTCGTTTTCCCCTGTTCACGTTCGGCCACCCGGCCTATGTCGGACATGGCCCTAATTGCAGCAATCCGGCGCATGGGATACGAGAAGGGAGAAATGACCCCTCACGGCTTCCGCGCAATGGCGCGGACGATTCTTGATGAAGTATTGCAGGTAAGACCTGACTTCATCGAACATCAATTAGCCCATGCCGTCCGTGACCCCAATGGACGCGCTTACAACAGAACGGCTCACCTTGCCGAGCGAAGAAAGATGATGCAGACATGGGCCGAATATCTGGACGGGTTGAAGGCGGGAGCAAAAGTAATTCCGTTACACGGTAGGATTGTCTAGTATTTTTCCAGTTGTTCACATTGAGTGAGACAGAACCACATGAAAAATAAAAAAGAACACCTTGACCGTATTCTAGTTGACCAATTTGGCAACATCATTAGTG
>MHXM01000010.1:3978-8316 GCA_001825565.1 Desulfuromonadaceae bacterium GWC2_58_13 | reverse complement strand
TCCTGCGCCTCTCCTTCGAACAGAAGCTTTCGACCATCGTCCACGAGCTGTACCATATTTCCGAAGCCTGCGACGGCGACATCCGCCGCTTTCCCGGTCGCAACTTTGCCCACGGCTCTTCGCGAGGAACCTACAACCGGATCATCCAACAGCTCGTCGACCACTACCTGGCCGGCGATCCCCCCGAATCCATTCTGGACTTTCTGCATCTCGACGAAAGCAGCTGGAGCCAGCGGCAGATCCGCATCTGCGGCATCACCACTGCCGTCCCCCGCGCGCGTCTGGTTACCCGCTCGCGCAGCTAAAGCTCCAACTCTCCCGTCAACCAGACCCGCAAACGACAACTTAACTTCTCGTTTTTAATGTGTATTTTTCACAACAATTATTGTCTTTATCGACTTGACTTGTTCAAGTCACGGATTAGGATTGATCAATCGATTGGCGGCACACGACCATACGTCGCCGGATCATCAGGCAAACTCGTAACCCAAAACCAACAGCCGGGCGATGGTTTTTCGCTGAGAAATTCACCCCGGAAAACCTTGTGGGTACTGTCTTCCACTGATTCGATCTGGCAAGAAAGGGGGTGAACCAGTTACGGCAATCATCGTGATCCGCCAGTTGCGTGATTGAGTAACTCAAATGATCAAAGGAGAGGAAAATGAAGAACCTGATGTTTTTTTTTGCTACCGCACTACTGACCATCACCCTGACGTTTGCAATCAGCCCGCCTGCTTCGGCCGACGTTCCCCCCCCTCCCGTTAACCAGGTACTGGGATTATTCGATGCCACCATCGATTTCACCGGGGCCGACATTGACCGCGAGTTCTGTCAACAGTGTCATGTCGGGAGCCAGGTCGAACGGCATCATGCCTTGGTCACCCCCACTTTCGGCTGCTTCGAATGCCACACCCTGACCGACGGCACCTTTGCCGAATTCCGCGAGTGTACCTTCTGCCACCAAACTTCGCCACATCACACCACCGCCGAGGCCCAAGCCCGCCACTGCTCGGCTTGCCACGGCAGCCTTGTCGCCGATTACGACGACGGCCACTACATCCCCAGTTACGCCACTTCATCGTTCACTCCGCTCACCGGTGGCGTAGAACCCGACCCGACCAACCACCCGGGAGAATACGCGGGCGGCTGCAAAGCCTGCCACATGGAAGATATCGGCCAGGGTATCGCCAGCAATGCCACCACTCACCATGGAATCGGAATCACCGAGTGTAGTTGGTGCCATGATGTCGAGGCTGAAGCAACGCTGTCGATCCGCAAATGTGAAGATTGTCACGACGTGAACTCCCTGCACAATATCCAGGCCGATTCCGACAACGACGGGGTGATCACTCCCGGAACCGAAACGGGCGGCTACGGCCATATCGGCGCCAATGCCGACTGCTACGGCTGCCATGTACAATCATTCCTCGCCTTCATGAGCACGACTGCCGCCGAACCCACCATCCCCTCGATAACCAGCCTGAGCGCCACGGTGCTGACTGCTGGACAAGCCGCCAACCTTACGATCGCGGGCGAGAGTTTTATGAATACATCGGGAGGCGAAACCTTCACCCCGGTGGTCGAAATCACTAAAGGGGACAATGTGGTCATCCTATATCCCCTGCCCGCTTTCACCTCCAAGGAGTTGATTACTCCCGTTCCCGCGACTCTCGAACCAGGCAATTACGAGCTGCGGGTCAAGAAAGATGCCGTTGTCAGCAACAAGATGACTTTAACCGTGGCCGCGGACGTCCAGGTCAGTGCCGCCAACCTCACGGAGGAGACGATTGTCATAACCGGATCCAATTTCGGCAACCAACCTGGCGAAACCACGCTGGGCAATACCCTCGGCACCGTTCAGTCCTGGTCCGACCAAAAAGTGGTCGTCTTGATGCCGGAAGCCGTTGAAGGCCAGACCGTAACCTTGGTGACGGCAGCCGGTGCCGTCGACAATACCGAAATCACCGCAGCCAAGGCTACAGCCGCGGTCAAAGAAAAAATCAAGGGAAGGGCAAACAAGGGCTCAATCAAGACCAAATCCACTAAATAGCCAACAAACCTGAGTCTGATCATTGATTGGCGACGTGGCGCAGGGAGCTCAGCTCCCTGCGCCACATCCACTCAGAAGGAAAGTGCCCTTGAGAAAGGAAGCCTGCCCATGAGAGGCACCCTGGTATTTATCATTACAATGTTGCTGTTTTCCCCCGGAAGCCCCTTGGGGTCCGAATCCATGGCTCTTGAAAAAAAAGTGATTATCGGTTTTCGCCAACAACCTGGAGATGCCGAACAAAATCTGGTCAAAGCGAAAAGGGGAAAGATCCACCGGAATTTCAAAAAGTTTAAAATCCTGGCCGCCACCCTTCCCGAGGATGACCTCATCAAGCTCAGGAGCGATCCCCGTATTGCTTACATTGAAAGCGATGCCACCGTACAGGCCGTCGAATCTTTCACCGGGGCGGAATATGATATGGCCTGGGGGGTCCGCCAGATAAATGGGCAAATCTGCCACCAAAATAGCTTCATGGGTTCCGGAGTTAAGATTGCCGTACTGGATACCGGAATCGACTACAACCATCCCGAACTTGCCGGCAACTACCAGGGCGGCATTGACCTGGTTTATGGTGACGACGATCCGATGGACGACAGCAGAAACAGCCACGGCACCCATCTGGCCGGTATCATTGCCGCCGAATTGAACGATAGTGGTGTTGTCGGGGTGGCCCCCCAATCCGCCTTGTACGCCGTCAAAGTACTCAACGGCGGTGGCATGGGAACCCTCAGCGATGTTATTGCGGGCATTGAGTGGGCGATGGATAACGGCATGGACATTGTCAATCTGAGCCTGGGCATTGCGGAAGATTACCAAAGTCTGCACCAAGCCTGTGATCAAGCTTACCAAAGCGGAATTCTACTGATTGCGGCAGCGGGCAATACGAGCGGCAACCCCGCTGTATTTCCTGCCATCTACGAGTCCGTGGTTGCGGTCAACGGCACGGACGCCAGCGATAATGCGAGCTGGTTTTCCGCCATCGATTCGGCGGTGGAGCTGGCAGCGCCGGGGACTTCCATCGTCTCTACGACAACAGGCGACAGTTACACCTCGCTTGACGGGACCTCCCAGGCCGCGGCACACGTCACCGGAGCCGCCGCTCTGCTCATCGCGGCAGGAACGGAAGATTTAAACGGAGATGGCCAAATCGCCGATGAGGTCCGCCTGCGACTGCAATCCAGCGCCGTTGATCTTGGCTTGCCGGGACCGGACGACCACTTCGGCTTTGGCCGCGTGGACGTAGCCCAGGCCCTCATGCTGTCTGAAAGCGACCCGGAACCGTCGCTGGAGGAACCCATCATTATCGATATTCAACGGGAAGAAAGGAAAAAGAAATTCTCGTTGAGCGCGAACCACTATCAAGTCAGTATCATCAACAATGGACTCAAACGACTGAAAATAGTCTTTTACGATGACAACGGACGCCGCTCCGGACCGGGAAAAACCATTGTTTTTACCGGTGCAAACCGGCAAGGCACCAGCTTTGCTCTCGACCTTACCGGAGCATCTAACACGATGGCTTTAACTCCCGCTGGCCCCAAACGAAGTTCCGCCCGGATCACCTTATTGCCATCGGCACAAAACATTTCTTCCACTGATTCGCCTGTCCAAGGACATCAGAAAAAAACAACGGTAGGTAACAAACTTCCCCTTTTAACTGGGCGGTAGTCACCATTTCCCGTTAAAAACCAACAAAAAAGCAGGCTCTCCCGTTGGGAGCAGCCTGCTTTTTTGTTGGTTGACTCAACCGCGCCACGGTTCGTTTCAGAACTCGAACGCCAGCTGACCGGTAAAGGCATGGCTGGGGTCGTTGTCCGCCCCTTTGCCATCGGCATGCATGTACTCGAGACCGACCACGACGTGTTCCATCAGCCCGTAGGAGGCGATCGCCCCGCAACGGCGCAGATCATCCTGAAAATCCAGGGCCCGTTCTCCGCGGACGGCAAACTCCCAACGTTCAAATGGCATGTAGGCCAATTCAAGATTCCAGGCCCGCGGCCGACGGCCGGTCAGCTCCCCTTCGTCGGCCACGGCGGCTTGGACCACCGGCCGGCTGAACTTTTTGGTCGCCGCAAGATATTCGGCTTCCAAACAGAAATCGCCCCACCCCAGCGTCATAAAAGCGCCTACTCCGGGGACACTGGAGGTGTAGACGTTGCCGAGCGCGGCATCCTCGCGCACCAGTTCGATATCGCTTTCGGCCAGGTCGCCGACATAGGAGGCTCCCAGAGTCAGACCAGATATAGGCAGCGCTTCGATAGCGGCCACAAAAGTGTCGATATGGTCGT
>MHXM01000010.1:291-3910 GCA_001825565.1 Desulfuromonadaceae bacterium GWC2_58_13 | reverse complement strand
CACCCGGCATAAAGAGCGGTGTCGCGGGTCTCGCCCAGATCGAGGGTCAAGGGGTCGGTAATAAAATGGCTTTCAAACCGGCCGAAGGGAACGTACAGCTTGCCGCCGGTCATGGACAACTGGCCATGAAGAAATTCGACGGGACAGGTCAGGATCACAAGGGCTTCGTCGACTTCAACCGATTGGTCGGCGTCTTCTTCGTGCAGAAAGACGATATGGCCGGCCAGACTGTCGTTGACCGCCGCGCTGATTTCGAGCTGGGCCGTGGCCAAAGACAAGTCGCTCTCGTCATCGCCCCCTTCGGGGTCGGCATAGAAAGCTTCCAACTCCAACAGTCCGGAAAAACTCAGGCGCTTGCCCAGGCCAAGCAGAGAAAAGGGTTCATCCCCATTTTGACCCGATTCGAGGGCCTCGATGCGCCGTTTGAGATTTTCGATTTCGCCGCTGGTGTCCGGGTGTTCAGCCCGGGCCGGCGTTCCAGCCAGCAGCGCAAACATCAACAGGACGCACCCCGCCGCGACCCGCAGGGCACGGGCCAACACCAAATTCAACACAACAACCTCCCGAAATCTCGAAATAGAACCGAAGTGACCGTAACTCAGGCCGATGGCGAACGCTTTTTAAGCACCCAGCCGATGGCCGCCGCCAGCAGCAGGGTCGCCAGTCCGCCAACCAGACCGGAAACGCTGGTGCCGGAATCGACTGCCGGCCATCCGGAATCTGCCGCGGGTGCCGCCGTCGATGGATTTTTGTAGCCATAGTCGGGAAGGAGCGCAACCCGTTCCTGCACCCCGGACAACGTCGCATGGACACTACTTTCGCGAGACTCCAGTTCCTCGTGCCCGGTCACTTTCGCAATCGCCCATTCAAGGCCGTCCGGATGCTCCGAAGCGAACCATGAAAGCCCCCCGCCGGTAGCGACGGCAACCACCAACAACGCCGCCAGCAACCGTTTCAGGGGCATCTGCCCGGGAATGGCCGAAGCTGCCCCGCCCAGGATCTCCGGCCGCGCCCGCCAGACGAAGGTGACGACCACGGCGGTCACCAGCCCTTCGACCACCCCAATGGCCAGATGAATGGGTTGCATCATCAACAAAAAGGCCCCCAGGGGCAACTCGGACACCCCGGATGAGACGGTTTCCAGCACCACTCCAAGGGCGCCCAATTGCAGCCCGACCACGGACGAAGCCATCGCGGCGAAGGTTATCCGTCCCAGGGTTGGCTGCCGACCGACCAGGGGTTTATAAATCAATGGGTAGGCAATAAAACAGGGGAAAACGCCGAGGTTGAAAATATTGCATCCCAGGGCGAGCAGGCCGCCGTCGGCAAAAAACAGGGCCTGCACCATCAGGACCGAGGCCATGGTCAGAAACGCGGCCCAGGGACCGAGCAGAATCGCCAGGATCATCCCTCCCCCCAGGTGTCCGCTCGATCCGGTCGCCGGAATGGTGAAATTGATCATCTGGGCAGCGAAGATAAAGGCCCCCAAGACCCCCATCAGTGGAATCTTGCTGTCGTCGAGGTCTTTTTTCAAGCGGTTCGAGGCATAGAGGATGGTGCCCGCGGTCGCAGCCCACAGGGTACCGCCAACCGCCGGCGAAAGCAGTGCATCAGCCATATGCATGGTTATAACCTCCGGGAACGCATCGTGTTATTTATTTATATTTCGTGACACGAGGCAAACCCTAACCCAAGACGGACGAGCTGTCAATGCCTTCTTGCTACCGGATTCCACTTCGTAGCACCGGCGCCCAAACTCGATGCACGCACCCTGCCAGAACCCTGACCTTCCCTGCACAAAAAACGCGACGTTCGTCGCGGCACTGGTTGTTGCATGAAACTGCTTCGATTACAATCCGCGGATCGACACCTGTTCGGCGAAGGTTGCGGCGATTTCGGCAAAAGCGCGGATCTGCTCCGGCGGATGAGGGGACTGGGCATGCAACGATTCATCCATGGCATGACGAGCGACGAATTGCTGCAACACCCAACTGCGGGCACCCCGAATGGACTGTCCCATGGACCACAGGTCGGCGGTTTCGACCAGGCCGGGGACGCAGGTGGTGCGGATTTCGTAATCGACGCAACCGTCCAGCAAAAGCCGGATGCTTTCCCGCAGGGCGGCGAGATCGACCGGCCCGCGATGCAGTTCACGGTAACGGTCGACGGCGGTTTTGAGATCGAGGGCAACGTAATCGACCAGACCTTCGGCCATCGCCTGCTTGAGCACCGACGGCGCCAAACCGTTGGTATCGAGTTTGACTTCCAGCGCCAGAGCCTTGATTTCCCGCAGCAACGGCAGCAATCCTTTGTCGATGGTCGGTTCGCCGCCGGAAACCACCACCCCGTCGATAAAGGAGCGGCGCTCCCGGAGCTCTTCCAGAAGCGCCGCCAACGGATAATCGGGATACTGTTCGGGGTCGAGCACCAGTGATGGGTTATGGCAGAAGGGACAGCTGAGGTTGCAGCCCCCGAAAAACACCAGGGAAGCGATCCGCCCAGGAAAATCGAGCAGGCTCGTCCCCTGAAACCCTTTGATCTTCATGCGGTCAGTCTTGCTTCTTGCTGGTTCCCACGACAAACTCGGTGCGATCCTTGAACTCTTCCTTTTTCCCCCGGTTCCATTGCTGGACCGGCCGGAAGAATCCACATACCCTTGAATAGACTTCGGTTTTACCCTCACACTTGGTTGCCATTCGGGTCTCCTTGGTTGGATTTCACGGCTGGGGCGGCCCCGAGGGTGCGCCCCGACAAAATCAATCAGGCCGCCTGATGATGGGGACAGGCGAAATGCTCGCCGGCGATATAGCCATGCACCGGACAGATGGTGAAAGTCGGACTGATGGTGAAATAGGGCAGATGGAAGTTTTCGGCAATACGCTTCACCAACAACCGGGCACTGCGCCAGTCGTCGATGCGCTCGCCGAGAAAGCCATGAAAAACCGTGCCGCCGGTGTACAGGGTCTGCAAGCCGTCCTGATGGGACAGGGCCTGGAAGATATCGTCGGTGCAACCGACCGGCAGCTGGGTGGAGTTGGTGTAATAGGGTTCGTCGTTGCCGGCGGTGATGATATCGGGAAACATCTTGCGGTCCCGCTGGGCCAGCCGGAAACTGGTCCCCTCGGCCGGAGTGGCTTCGAGGTTAAAGAGGTGCCCGGTCTCCTCCTGGTAGGTTTCGAGCTGAGCCCGCATGAAACGCAGGGTGCGGACCGCCAGGTTTTTCCCTTCGGCGGTGTCGATGCCGGCCCCGATCAAGTTGAGGCAGGCCTCGTTCATGCCGAGCAGGCCGATGGTGGAAAAGTGGTTGTCCCAGAAATGGCCGCTGCGCTCGCGAATCGCCGACAGGTAAAAACGGCTGTAGGGATAGAGGCCCTCCTCGGTGAAACGCTCAAGCTGCTTGCGCTTGATTTCCAGCGATTCGTAAGCCAACCGCATCAGGTCGGCAATACGGGCGAAGAACGTTTCTTCGTTGTCGGCCAGAAAGGCCGCCCGGGGCAGGTTGAGGGTGACCACGCCGATCGAGCCGGTGAGCGGGTTGGAGCCGAACAGTCCGCCGCCGCGCCGCCGCAGTTCACGGTTATCGAGGCGCAGCCGGCAGCACATGGAACGGGCGTCCTCG
>MHXM01000010.1:0-196 GCA_001825565.1 Desulfuromonadaceae bacterium GWC2_58_13 | reverse complement strand
GAAGCCGACGGTGATGTTGTAGGTCGGGATCGGGAAGGAGAAAATCCGCCCCGAGCTGTCGCCCTCCATCATCACCTCGCAGAAGGCCTTGTTGAACAAGTCCATCTCGACCTGGAACTCGCCGTAGGTCTCATCCTTCAACTTGCCGCCGATGATCACCGCCTCGCTGGCCATGTTCTTCGGCGGGGTCATGTCC
>MHXM01000009.1:29371-29489 GCA_001825565.1 Desulfuromonadaceae bacterium GWC2_58_13 | reverse complement strand
AATACCAACCCCAGCACCGAGGTTCTCCAAGGGATTTTTCTCCTGTTCATTTTTTCCTCCTCCCGTGAAATGGGTTTTAGCGAATGGGGTACCGGCCGTTCCGACAACGAAGAGGTAA
>MHXM01000009.1:27881-29181 GCA_001825565.1 Desulfuromonadaceae bacterium GWC2_58_13 | reverse complement strand
GCAAATTCGACGGACTTTTTATTAGATTTATATTTCTTTATCCTTGCCAATTTTTACCTTTTCAACGATTCAGGCTAATTAGGCCTCGAACTCCCCCCAGCGACGACAGGAATGCCCGACAGGTCTACCTTTTCTGGTAAATTATCACCGACACTTGCAAGAAAAGAACTTTGTGCATGGGGGGAGAAAAAAATTTTATTGGTCGATTTCAGGCGTAATCATTAGGAAAAATGGTTCCGTTCCCCCTTCCCGGATTTTCCCGGTTGAATTATCGGCGATATAATTTAATCTACCTCTGTCGGGTGGCTGGAACCGCCCGGCTCTCGCTTCGACAATGGGGCCCGAACCATTGACATCCGGGCAAAATCCATTACTTACGCAGGGGTTCACCAAACTCAAAACTCCTGAAACCGGGAACAGCTTATGCCGATAATGCTGAAAAGAGCCTATGCAGTTCCGCAAGACGAGGATGGTTTCCGAATTCTGGTTGATCGACTCTGGCCCAGGGGGCTCGGCAAGGAACACCTTCGGCTTGATGCCTGGCTGAAGGAGATCGCCCCGAGCGACAACCTTCGCCAATGGTTCGGCCATGACCCGGAAAAGTGGGATGAGTTCAAGCGTCGATATTTCGAGGAGTTGGGCAATAACCGAGAGTTGGTGGAAGACCTCAGGGCCAAGGGCGGAACAGCCCGGATTACCTTGGTTTATGGCGCCAGGGACGAAAAGCGCAACAATGCCGTTGCCCTCAGGGAATATCTGCTAAAAGGAGGATCGGCCGATCCAAGGAAGAGCGGTTAAAAAGCGTTTCCGGGGTGAGGATCGTCTGGAAAATCAGGCGGGGCAACGCCCCCCCATGGCGGGCATTGCCAGTTCAAAGAGCCGGGGTATAGTAAGAACATAAGGAAGAATAAAATTTCGGGAAAGGAGATCACGCATGAAAGCGCTCCTGATTAAAGACGAAGTGCTCTGGAACGAAGAAAGTTCCAGCAAACTTGGAACGGCGCTGGACATCAAGGACAGCAGCAATAATCTGCTCATTTTTTCCGATGCCCTTTCGGAGGCCGACATTTTGAAGGTCATTGACAAGACTCCGAGGGAAAGCTACCAACTGCTTGACCTGGAAGAAGCAGCGGAAGAAGACTGCGACTTCATGGCCGACTCGGGCCTCTGTTACCGCAAACTGCAATAGTCGCGTCGCGGCATCCGCCCACGAAAAAAAAAGACCCACCCGCTCTCGGCGGGGGGTCATTTTTTTGTCCATTGACCGGCGGTACCCGGAAAACGTCCCTCGTTGTCATTC
>MHXM01000009.1:26935-27858 GCA_001825565.1 Desulfuromonadaceae bacterium GWC2_58_13 | reverse complement strand
GGCGATCATCCGATCATAGTCGAATCGAAGCATGCCGGGATAGTCGCTGGCCTGAGCCAGGTGGCGCGGAAGCCGCCGGTCGATCGGTTGGCGGGCCGGATAGGTAAGCGGCAGGTCAGGACTCCCTGACGCCCGAGATCGAGGGGAACCAGGACGAAAGCAAGGCGGCCGTCCCGTTGAGATCGGGTATAATGAATTAAACCAACGGCACAGAAAGGAGGAACTCGCAGATGAAACAACGGAAAATGTCGGTTCTGTCCCTGATGGTCGGCATGTTGCTCTTGTCTTTCCTGGCGGGGAGTTTTTGGACCCCTCAATGGGCCACGGCCGAGCCAGAGGAATCCGTCGTCGGCCGATACCAGATTTCGGCCTGGAGTTCCTACTCGGGGGGCCGGGTTCACCACAGCGGTTACTATGTCATCGACACGACAACCGGTGAAGTCAAGGATCGAGGCCATGAGATTCATGGCATTGATGAGGGTGGACAAACCGTGAAATAACAAACCGGCGGGGAATCTCCGGGGCCGATATCCCGGTCGCGGACGCTCCCCATGTAAATGCAGATACCCAAAGAGAGCAGTTTCCCGCTCTCTTTGGGTATCGATCCACAGATGAGTGCAACCGGGCTAGAAACGGACCATCACCCCGCCGTAGGGACCGTCGAAGGATGCGTCGATGTAGACATCGGATTCATCGACCTCCAGGTCGAAATAGCGGTAGCCGACGAAGACGCCGACGAAGGGGATCGGCGAAAATTCAAGTTGCGCGTCGGCATCCATGAAACTGTTGTCGTCGACCTCAAGATAACCGACCCGCCCCACCAGGCTGAGCCAGTCGCCCAGACCGACCCGGGCCCGGAGACCAATGGTGGGAACCGGCGCCGTCACCGAATCGCTTTCCTCGATGCCGTTGGTCGTGTCCTT
>MHXM01000009.1:26416-26897 GCA_001825565.1 Desulfuromonadaceae bacterium GWC2_58_13 | reverse complement strand
CCGGACCGATCTGCAGGCGTACCGGCGCGTCGTCAAGATTGAGCAGGTTCCAGGTCAGGCCGATGTCGTAAAGATCGATGTCCACGTCGCTGTCGACGTTGACGCCGACATTGTAGAACTGGCCGTTGAACGCAATGGTTCTGGTCAGGAGACCACTCCCCGAGAAACGGATCGGCATGTAACCGGCAGCGAGATGAAATGGGCCCAGGTTGAGGCCGGCTTCGAGATACATTTCCTCGCTGTCGTCGAAACCGAGGTCGTCCTCGAAATCGATGCGGGTACCGGCGATATTGCTGTCGGTCACGGCGAATTCGCCTTCCGGAGACAAGCTCAGGTAGCCCGCCTTGAAAGAAAAGGCGTCATCGGCCAGCACCGGACCGGCCAGCAGAACCGCACAGATCGCGCCAAGAAAAATGGTCGCCTGTTTCTTCATGAAAAGCCTCCTGTCTGTTTTCGAAAAGTTAAAAGAAATGCGCTTCGC
>MHXM01000009.1:16773-26377 GCA_001825565.1 Desulfuromonadaceae bacterium GWC2_58_13 | reverse complement strand
ATTTCGGTACCCCCCCTTGGTGCGTTCATCCACTCGTAACGGGAAATCCAATTCGCATGGATAGCTTTGTCTGATCGAGATGTCGCTGCGCCGGGCTATCGACATCACGGCGAATCGAATTTATCACCGCTTCAGCGCAATTAAAACCGGGGCAAAACACAACACGATTGACAATGAAAAATTATAATGTCATTGAAAGAATGCAAAGCGCTGGAAATATTTCCTCCCGCATCCCTAACACCACCCGACATGCGGGACCGCGCCAAACGGGTCCCGGAGCCTACGGAGCAAGGAGAAAGTGAAATATGCGCAGGTTTACCCAGAAACTTAAACCGACTCAGCAGGCCGGCGAATCCAGTGCCGATTCGCAAAGTCGTTCCTTTCCCGGCCAAAGCGGCGAAATACGCTCCATCCTTCAGTTACAGCGCTCCATTGGAAATCAAGCGGTTCTGCGTTTGCGACAAACTCATGATCAAAAGAATGAAAAACCGACCCTGCGAAAAGGAGATTCCGGTGCCGAGGTGACGACCTTGCAGAATATGCTGAATAGCCAGGATATCGGCGCTCCGCTGATCCCGGACGGGCAATTCGGTCCCCTGACGCAAAAGGCGGTCATGACCTTTCAATCCTTACGTGGTCAGCCGATCGACGGCGTTGTCGGCCCGATGACGTGGACCGCTCTGAATAGCGGTGCCCAGGTCGCGGACAACCAAGTGCCCCCCGAGGGTGAAGAGCACGCGACCTCCTACCTCCCCCTGGACGAGGTGTTGGAGGTGGGTTCCAAAGGCAAAACAGTGAAACTGGCGCAGGGGTTGCTCAACAGCCTGGGTGCTCAGCTTGAGATTGATGGAGCTTTTGGGTGGATCACTCACGGCAGCGTGAGTAAATTCCAGCGAGTCAACGGCTTGTCGGAAACGGGGAGTATCGAGCGTGAGGATTGGCTGCGACTTGGCTCCGGAAAAGCCAAAAGACTGGACGGCGACGAGGTCAAGGACGATGGGCAGCCCGGCATACAAAAAGGATTCGGCACCACGAAAACCACGGATAACGGCGGACCAAATGACTATCAGTGGACAAGCTGGGTAAATCCGGAAAGCCCGCGCGGCGGCATGATCGGTCAGATCTACTTTCCGACCGGCGGCACCGAACTCGATGACGAGGACGCCGCCGAGCTCCAGAAGATCCGCTGTTATCATCGAGCCTTCACCCACCCCGATCGGAATGTGCCATACCTCTTTATGTTCGTCGGATACGCCGACCACCGCCAGATCGAGGGCGGCAATGAGTCTCTGACACTGCGACGCGCGGCCATGGTCGAGAACGACGTACTCATCAACCAGCTCGGCGCGCGACCCGACAAATACCGCACCGCCCACCAGGCCATCGGCGCCGACCCGCACTCGGCACACGGGGATCCCGCCGACCGCCTGGCGCAGGCACGCCGCGTCGACATTTATGCCGAAGCCCCGGTGTACCCACCGAAGGAGACCACCCCCCCCGAGCCCGGACACGACTGGTGCGAAAAATTGAGCGATCATTGGGAAATCCGCATCGACGGCTCCCTGTCCGCCGCCGCGGGGCTTGGAGGAGAGGTGTACGGGATCTTTATCAAGGATCTCACCAACGGGTACTTCCAGGGGATGCGCTACGTCGGTATCGGGGCGTTTCCGGGGGTGCCCATCAGCTACGCCGGCCCCTCGCCCTGGCAGGAATTTACCACCTCGCGCGCCATCAACATTCGCCACTTCCAGGGATTCGCCCAGCACATGGGGGCGATCTCCGCCCTGCCGGGGACCCACCTCATCGCCCGCGATAAGTTCATTCTGAACGGGCCCAGCTACAAAAATGCCAACCATGTGATCCTCAACTTCGTGACGCCGCTTACTGTCGGCTCGGACGCCGGGAACAACTTCGGGGGAGGCTTCGCGTTCACCACGGGCGGCCTCCACATCGTCGACGGCCCCGAGAAGCCCTGACGAACCCCGCTGCTCACCTCCTGAAAACACAAGAAAATATCCTCCGGATTTGGCAAGGATCAGATTCAACCTGAAACAAAATGCGGGCGGCACGAAACAGGGTGGACATCGCAAAGGGAGCCGTTGGCGGCTCCCTTTGCGTTTTTCCCGTGAATGGATGAGTTACTTGCCGACTTCGACAAAGATCGGGTTGGAGTAGAACCACAGATCGGCGTAAGCTTCCTCGGCGCCGTCGAGGCCGAGGAATTCGGTGGCCAGGCTGTCGGCCAGCGGATTGCCGTCGCAGTCGGTTTCATACTCGGAGCAGGGGGGAACGTTGCTGCCGCGCAGACGGAAGTACATCGATTTTTCGACATTTTTCAGCTTGAACACCATGGTGGTGTAGCCGTCTTCGTCAATATCGCACTCTTTCCAGTTGCTGGCATTGAAGGTGGCGATCACCCGGGTGGTCGGGTTGGTGGGATCGGTGTAGGCCGGGGTGCCGGGCTCGATCATCCCGGTGATGTCGCCGGCGATCAGGTCGATGTGGTCGACTGCGGGAGTGTCGCCGTTCTGGTTGACCGTCGGGCTTTTGAACTTGATCTTGATTTTGACATCTTCCCCATTTTTCACCTGGAGGGTTTCGCCCATGGCAACCTTGCGGCGGCTGGACTGGGCATCGAATTGCAAGGCGTCGATCAGGTCGCCCATGACGTGAAAGGCATTCCCCGAACGCAAGGCCTGAACCACTTCGGCCCGGGAAAATTCCCCGTCGCCGTCCGTATCGCGAGCATTGATGTAGGTTTTCTGGTATTCCCCGGGATAGAAATCGTCGCC
This sequence comes from Desulfuromonadaceae bacterium GWC2_58_13, assembly GCA_001825565.1. Taxonomy (GTDB): domain Bacteria; phylum Desulfobacterota; class Desulfuromonadia; order Desulfuromonadales; family Trichloromonadaceae; genus Trichloromonas. The sequence continues at coordinate 23,585 of MHXM01000009.1, read as the reverse complement.
GCCCACGGTGTAGTGCTTGTGGTAGTCGGAATTGGCAAAATTGAACCAGTGCCGTCCTTCGCCCAGCATGGCGTCCCACAGCCCGCCGACCTTGGCGGTGTAGTAGCCGGCGCCGCCGTAGGTGCCGCCGAAAGCGCTGCTGCCGAAACCGCCGCGACTGCTGTTGACCTGATGGCCGGGAGCCCCTTCGAAACCGAAGCAGACATCGGGACCGGCGTTGTTCAGATCGCGGAAATCGTTGACGTCATAACCGCCGGTGGCGGCGGTGCCGCGACGCTCGGGATGAGCGAAGACGATGTAGCCTTCATCGATCGTCCCGTCTTCATACTGCTCCTGCATCCAGGCGCAACCCGCCACGGCATCCGCATGGGCAACGTTCTGTTTTTCCAAATTTCCGTAAGGAGTGCTTTCCCCCTCGCGGCTGGTGTCTCGGTCCGAAGCATCGAACTGGTACTCAAAGGCGCTGACGGCGCTGGCGTCGTCGGCCACGATGCCGGTGCTGCAATGCTCGTGACCGGGCACGTTCCACTCCAGGCCGGAAATGATCTGCTTGTCGGAATAGAGGGCCCGGTTTCTGAGGATATCGGGGAAGGCGAAATCCCGCAGGCTCTGCCAGCGCCACATGACCTGATGGCCGCCGCTGTAGGCCGGATCGCCAAGAATGGGGTTGACCGGATAGATCAAGGGATCATCCCAGTAGTTGCCATTGCCGTCGCGATTGCGCGAGCCGCCATGCTCGCTGTTGGTCCACCAGTCCAGCCCATACGCGTTGTTTTTTTCCATGACGAAATCGAAGGTGGTCGACCCGTCGGTGTACAGGGTGTGTTGATGGAAATCCCCCGTCAGCCATGCGGTGGCCATCTTGACGTTCTTCGGCGTATCTTTTTCTTTTTCCTTCCGGTCGGCCAGAGCGTTGCCGGCAAACGCCAGGCTAAGCCCTAAACCGAGCAGGGTAACTTTCTTGAGTACGGCGCGCTTCGTTGTTTTCATTTCAATCCTCCGGTATCCAATGAGTGTTTGACCATTTCCCTCGACAATCGAGATACAAAACCTGACCGTCAAACCTCCTTTCGTCAAAATTCGCATCCTCTCGAAAGGGAGTATAGGGAAAGAACCGTTAAGGATTGGTGAGCGTTTATTTAAAAATGGATTAGAGAAACACAATCGTCTTTCTGCGGAATCGAACGAAGAATTCCCACTCAAACTCTTTGCTGATTTCTAATCATTCGGCAACCCCTGGTTATCGCGGCTGTTTAATGGCAAGAAGAAGACCGAGGAAGATAGCTGGATGGCCTCCGCCGACACACCGCTTGCCTGAATTGGCACATTGAGGACCGGCGCTCGTTCCGCCCCGGCGCAATCTGCCCCAACATGGATCGCCCTCCCCTGCCCGAGCTCGGGTTCATCCTCGGGAATATATCGATTAAACTATTGTTTTTACTAAATTTGTCCATATTTAATGCGCTGAATTACAAAGTGGCAATCACTTTGCAATAATACGGTCTACATCATCGACACGAAAGGATGGCTACCATGCCCAAATTCAGCACGAACCCCAAAAAATTCGTCATCTCCTGCCGGGTTACCCCGAAAGAAATGCAGGTTCTCCAGGTCAAGGCCCAGGAATCCGGCATCAGCATCACCATGCTGCTGCGTAAAAGTCTCGACCTGCTTGAACAAAGCAAACGAACCCAGGTGAGAGCCTGACCGATCCAACCGCAGCCGATCCCGGCACTTCATCGGCACGTCACTCCGGGTAGCGGGACCTGCATACGGGCTTCATGAAATCGTACAACATGGCCGTCACGCCGGGATTGCCCCGATGATTGAACCGAAAAGCGAGTTCTTCCAAGAGCGGGACACTCTGCGACCGACTTCCGCGCCGTTCCATCCGGCAGAGTTTGGTGGCAAGTTTTTCCAATTTTGCCAGCTCGCGTACGCAGCCCGGCGTCCATTCCCCGATAGACCCATCAACGAAGCACAGGCTGCAATCGATGTCGTGAAGTGGAGTCGGCAACCGGAGTTTTTTGCGAATCCGCCCGTGGCGGCACGGCTCCAAGTCGCCCGGCGGACCGGGAGCATCCTCGCCCGCCCATTCACAGCAGACGGCCGCGATACGAATCCCCCCCTCAACCACCCAAACACACAATCCCACCTTTTTTTCATCGCCCGCCGACTTTCGCCCGGGATCATGTGCCGGGCAAAGGGGTTCCAAAACGAGCCCCCGGCGCATGAGGCCATAATGGCGCCGCACCGTCTTCACGTTGATCCCCAGATGTTCCGCGACGGATGCCGCCGGAACGGTCAGCCAGAAGGAAAGCGCCAGCTGCTTGAGCGCCATGGGCGCAAGATGGCTCCTGCGAACCTTTGGCGAATACTTTTTTCCGCAACGGCGACACTTACGCCGGCCGTCCGCCAGACGGTAGCTCCCCCGAAAATGACAGGCGGGGCAGCTGGCATGCGGTGAACTCCCCTGCTGTTCCAACATTTTTTTTGCCCCCCATCGTCGCGCAAAGATGCTGAAATCAGATTAATCGGCTCGATACTCCAGGTCCGGAAAACTGGTTCGTGACATTTGCAACCGTCGGCCCGTTATCGTATACATTACACATGTACGCGACAAATCGCAATTATTACCTCTTGTGGGTTAAATGCGGCAATTCAAATGTACGGGGATTGGGTTCTGGCGCGGGCAAGTAACGATTTCGACAGGGAGGCAGGGAATGGAAAAAACAACTCAGGCTTACGTGGCGCACTTCGCGGGACGATTGCTGGCCGACTGGAAAGGTACTTCGATCCTTGACAAAAATCGGGGGGAGAAAATCGACCTGAAAGGACAACCGGCGAATTTTACGGTCATGGATCATCCGGCCGTGCAAAACTGCCCGGCACAAAGGAGCCGGGATGGGATGAACGTTTGTCTGGTCGATCGGGGAACGGACCATCACATCTGCCTGTCATTGTACGGCAAACTGTTCGATGGTTTCGATCACGGAAGCGAATCGCATTTCAGCGGGATAGTCGACGAACAGATCGTCTCGCTCTACGATTTCAACGAATCGGACTATTTTATCTACGAACATCAAGAACATTGAACCGACCCGCCACGGCGCCGGAACATCCATGATGCTGTGTTCAGTCCCGACCCCGAGGGGTCGGGACTTTTTTCTTAACCAACGCCCGGAAACCGGTTACAGAATCGTCAATGGAGAACCGGCTTCAGCCCGGCCTCCTTCGAGCACCTTGACGAAAATGCCCTCCTTGGGCATGACGCATGACCCCGCCTGGTAATAAATGGCGCAGGGCGCATGACATTCCTTGCCGATCTGGGTCACTTCCACCAATGCCCCGCCAATCGTCATCCGGGTGCCGACCGGCAAGGAAACCAGATCGATGCCCGAGGTGGTGATATTTTCGGCGAAATCTCCGGCGTGTACCGCAAGACCCAGGCGCTGCATGGTGGCGATACTCTCTTCGGCCAGCAGACTCACCTGACGATGCCATTCGCCGGCGTGGGCGTCGCCGACGATCCCGTGGTTCATGACCAAATCGACCGTCGGCACCGCCTTTTTGCGCTCGCCCTTGTTTTGACTGACATTGACGGCGACGACCCGCGCCGCATGCTTTTCATGCGAATTCATGAGGTTCTCCAAAAAGGTTGGTTGCTGAAACTCAGCCGCCGATGGCAGCCATGGCAAAGGCGCGATATTCGGCCTGTTCGTCGTCAAGATGGTGCCGCGACGGCTTGTCGATCACCACCCGCCGAATTCCGCGGGCGAGGGCCACATTCCCATCGCCGGCAAGCAATGGACGCAGATCGACGCCGTTATCGGCAAACAGGCAACTGCGCGCCATTCCGGTCGCGGTGACCCGAACCCGGTTGCAGTTGTTGCAAAAATGTCCGGAAACAGCGGTGATCACTCCCAGTTTTCCCAGTGCCCCGTTGATGCGATACTCCCGTGCCGGCCCTGCTCGTTCGGCACTGTCGATCGCCTCCAGCGCATAACGAGCGGACAGACGGTGAATAATTTCATCCCCGGAAACCACCCGCGCCCGCCAGTTGGGTTCCTTGAGGGAGGGCATGTATTCGATGAACCGCACGGTAACTTCGCGGTTGACGGTTAAGGACGCGAATTCGTCAATTTCATGATCGTTGATGCCGCGCATGACCACCATGTTGATCTTGATGCCGAGCCCCACCCGGTCCGCCGCCATCAGCCCGGCCACGACCCGACGCAGATCGCCCCAGCGGGTAATGCCGACAAAGGTCTCCGGATCAAGGGAGTCGAGGCTGACGTTGACCCGCCGCACCCCGGCCGCCCGCAGCGATGTTGCCATCTCGGCCAGCATTTGGCCGTTGGTGGTCAGGACCAGTTCCTTGAGTCCCGGCAGTTGGCCCAGTCGGGTCAGAAAGTCGACGATCCCTTTACGAACCAGCGGTTCTCCACCGGTCACACGGATCTTCTCGATCCCCTGTTCGACGGCTACCTGGGCAATCCGGTACAGATCTTCATAACTGAGAATTTCCCGAGGCTGAAGTTTTTCAATACCGGCTTCGGGCATGCAATAACGGCAACGCATGTTGCAGCGGTCGGTAACGGAAAGTCGCAGGTAATTGATCTTGCGGCCGAATGGATCGATCAGGGACATGCTGTCTCCATCGTTTCAGGGAAGCGCCATGAGGGCGCGAAGGTCATAGCCGGATTTCGCAGAATTCCATATCGAGCAGGTCGATATTCAGACAACGTCCGGCCAGGGTGGTTCCCCGGCCAAGCAGCAACTTGCAGACCTCGGCGACTTCGAGGCTGGCGACCACCGCTGGCGTGAAAGAAGGATTTCCGAGTTCCTTTTCCACTCCATTGCTGGCGATGGCGTGCCCCGCGCGTCCGTAAATTTTTTCCAGCAGCAACTCTCCGGGCGGCTGGGTGGTCAGTTGGCCGTACCAGCCGGCAATGGCGCCATGCACCAGGGGAATGCCGAGATCACGACAGACGGAGGCCAGTTCGAGGCGCGCATCGATGCTGTCGAGCCCGTCGACGGCCACCCGAGCGCCCTGGAGCAACCCGCCCTTGGTCAGATCGAAGGCCGCGGGCACGGCGGTCACGGAAACGGCGGGGTTGACCCGCGCCACCCGTTCGACCGCGACATCCACCTTGCGGCGGCCGAGATCGAGAGGACTGGCCAGCAACTGACGATTGAGGTTGTGCTCTTCGAAAACATCGGGGTCGACGACCAGCAGTTCACCAACCCCGAGCCGGGCCAATTCTTCCAGCACGTAGCCGCCGAGGCCGCCGCAGCCGATAATGGCGACCCGGCTGTTGAACAGAGTCCGCTGGTCGGCGCAAGACAGCATCCGCCGGTTGCGCTGGTAACGCCCCGGCAGGATATCGGCGGCCAGGGTCAGATCTTCGACCTGAGCCAGGCTCAGGTCGAACCGTTCGGCGGCCGCCACCTGGTCGGCCCAGGGGAGCAGATCTCCGATCCGTCGGGAACGGATAAACGCCAGCGGTTCCGACATCTCAGCCACCTCCGACCAGGGGGAAGAGCGAAAGGGTATCCCCCTCCGCCAGAATCCGGTCGATCTGGGCGTGACGCCCGTTGACCATGATCACCCCGAGTTCCTCTTCGGCAAGACCGATCTCCGCGACAATCCGCCGGCAGGTCGTCCCCTCGGGAAAATCGAATTCGGACACCTTGAAACGTCCGTTGCGGAACATGGCAAACAGTTTCACCTTGATCTGCATGGGTACTCCTGACCACCGCAAACTCCCCCTCCTCAACAAGGAGGGGGAGTTTGCGGTGGAGCATTCCCCCTCCCGAATCAGGAGGGGGTTGGGGGTGGTCAAATGGTTTTTAGAAGTTCCAGAATTCGTCGATTTCGTCGTCGCTGAAATCCCAGATCGCGTTGTGCGGCAGCACCGGGTCGAGCTTGAAGAATTCGGGCAGGCGGTCATCGGCGGCGGTGAAGCCGGCGGCCTGATTAAAGGCGCGCTCGGTTTTGAGGACCATCTTGCCGAGATTGGTCACGTCGTCGCCGGTCAGACCGATGCCGAAGCGGGCATTGATCATGTCGATCAGGGCCGGCAGGCACTCGGGGATATCGAGAGCCGGGAAGGCGACGAAGATGCACATGCCGGTCGAGTCGACGGCGGCGGTGGCGATCTGCAGGTTACGGGAAAGCTCGACCTGGCCGTCCTTCTTCAACGGATCGACGAAACCGCCGACATTGAGAATGTTGGTGGCGATGGTGTAACCGGCGGTGTGGTCGGCGCCCATGGTGCTGGTGGCGTAGGTGATGCCGATCCCCTTGACGCTGCGGGGGTCGTAAGCCGGGATGCCCTGATTTTTGACCACCGGCACCCGGGTGATGCCGTAGGTGCGGCCGACGTGCCCGGTGCCGCCACCGAGGATGCGGCCGAGCGGAGTCCCTTTGCCGATCTCTTCGGTCAGCATGCGGATCACGCCCTTGCCATCGCCGAAACGCAATACGCCGGCTTCCATGGCCACCCCGAACATGACCGCGGTCTCGATCGAGTCGATCCCGATATCGTCCATGATGTTGTCGGCTTCGGCGATGTCGTCGAGAGTTTCGATGCAGCAGTTGGCGCCCAGGCCCCAGATGGTTTCGTACTCGAAGCCCGAGGTTACGTACTTGCCTTCCTTGTCGGTGTAGACCTGCGAACACTGGATGATGCAGCCGGCATGGCAGCCATGCTTGGTCTTGCCGCCGCGCGCGGCGATGGTATCGTGCATGGTCTCGCCACTGATATTGTCATGGGCGTCGAACTGGCCGTAGGTGAAGTTGCGGGTCG
>MHXM01000009.1:15858-16760 GCA_001825565.1 Desulfuromonadaceae bacterium GWC2_58_13 | reverse complement strand
TTCGTTGAGGATGTTGACCAGGACGTTGGTTCCGTAGGTGGGCAGGCCCTCGCCGGAAACCGGGTGATCGAGCAGGGCCTTGGCAAAGGTGCGAGCCGCCGCCTTGAATTTCTCCGGGTCGGCGATCTTGACCCCCGGCGCGCCTTCGGCGTCGATGCTGATGAACTTGATCTTCTTCGACCCCATCACGCCGCCGAGACCGCCACGGCCGTGGCTGCGGATCTTGCTGTCGGGATCCTTCACCGAAATGTTGGCCATCGCCATCTTCATCTCGCCGGCCGGGCCAATGGTCATCACCCCGGTCTTCTTGCCGAGGCGGGCCTCGATGGCATCGATGACGGCGAAATTTCCCTTGCCGATCAGCTCGCTCTCCTCGGCAATGGTGACCCCATCCTTGGTGACATGCAGGCCGTACCACTTGTCGTCCTTGGGCAGACCTTCGATGATCAGGGCCTTGATTCCCATGCGGGCGAACTGCTGGGCGCTGGTGCCGCCGGCGTTGCTTTCCTTGATGGTGCCGGTCAACGGGCTCTTGGCGCCGCAGGACATGCGGCCGGAGTTGGCGGCAGCGGTGCCGCTGAGCAGGCCGGGCGCGAATACCAGCTTATTGTTGGGGCCGAGAGGATGGCAGGTGGGAGGGACTTCTTCAGACACGATGGTCGAAGTCAGGGCACGGCCGCCGAGACCGGCCCACTTGGCGGGGACTTCTTCGACTTTGGCGGTAAGAGTGGTCATGTCGACGCGAAAAATTTTGTTCATTACCAGGGTTCTCCCTTTCACATGGTTCGTCCGCTGAAGCGGAAGATATCTCCTTTCCGAAAGGGAGGCCCCGCCGTTTCCAGCGGAACCCGTTGGCCGGCCACCATAAGAAAAATCTGTTAGGCGACGAGGCTCGGAGATGG
>MHXM01000009.1:7637-15808 GCA_001825565.1 Desulfuromonadaceae bacterium GWC2_58_13 | reverse complement strand
TGCCTTACATGGCGGCCTTGTAGATGTCGATGACCTGCTCCAGCTTCGCCTTGCGGGGATTGGTGAGCATGCAGGCATCCTTCTGGGCATTGCCGGCCATGATGCCGAGGTCCGCTTCTTTAACATTGAGCTCGGTGAGACCGGCGGGGATGCCGATATCGGAGGAGAGTTTGCGGATCGCGGCGATCCCTTTGGCGGCGGCCTCGACGTCGGAAAGACCGGCGATGTTCTCACCCATGGCCACGGCGATATCGGCAAAACGCTTGGGATTGGCGATCATGTTGAACTCACACACCGCCGGCAGCAGGATGGCGTTGCAGACGCCGTGGGGGAGGTTGTAGAAGCCGCCGAGCTGATGAGCCATGGCATGGACATAACCGAGGCTGGCGTTGTTGAAAGCCATGCCGGCGAGGTACTCGGCATAGGCCATCTTGTCGCGGGCTTCGAGGTTGTCGCCGTTGGCCACGACCGGACGCAGATAATCGGCGATCAGCTCGATGGCTTTAATGGCGCAGGCGTCGGTAATCGGGGTGGCGATGGTGGACACGTAGGCTTCGACGGCGTGGGTCAGGGCGTCCATGCCGGTAGCCGCGGTCAGGGCGGCCGGCTTGCCGACCATCAGGACGGGATCGTTGATGGCGATATTGGGGGTACAACGCCAGTCGACAATGGCCATCTTCACGTGGGTATCGGTGTTGGTGATGATGCAGAAGCGGGTCATTTCGGAAGCGGTGCCGGCGGTGGTGTTGATGGCGACGAAGGGGGGCATCGCTTTGGTGGTCTTGTTGACCCCTTCGCAGTCGCGGATATGGCCGCCGTTGGTGGCCACCATGCCGATGCCCTTGGCGCAGTCGTGGGAGCTGCCGCCGCCCAGAGAGATGATGGTGTCGCAACCGTGGTCCTGGTACATCTTCAGGCCGTCGTGCACGTTGACGTCGGTGGGATTCGGCTCGGCGCCGTCGAAAATAACGCAAGCAACGCCAGCGGCCTCGACCTGCGCCTTGATCTTGTCGGCCATGCCCATGGCCGCAATCCCCTTGTCGGTAACCAGTAGTGCCTTGGTGCCGCCCAACGCCTTGACCTGGTCGCCGGTTTCCTTGGAACAGCCGACGCCCATGAGCGATACGGTGGGGATGAAGAAACCGAAAGTCTGATCTGCTAATGCCATTGTGTTCTCTCCTCTTTTCCGTGGTTAGATGTTTCTGCCTTTTGGATGGGCAATGCTTTCCGGGCCAACCCATTTTTCTGTCCACCGATTGGCTAACGCCCGCATTTCCTCCCGAGTCTGGTTTTGCCCCTTCCGCGTCGATAAAAATCAAACGCTGGTTTGTCTATCAGCAACAACAATGCCAGCCTCGAAAAAGTGGCACAATATACCGTAAACACAATGCTTTTACCTTTTTTTGCCGGGATTGGCCAAAGACATTGAAGCCGATCCATTTCGGCACACACTGTTCCACCTTGCGCCAATCCGCACCAACGGACCCACTCGCCCTTCCCCTGCCCGAGGCCGCCCCCGAAAAAGACCCGCGGCCGAGGCAGGACAGGTCCATCCGGGCGCCATATGTTCCATCGTGGAACAGGGTCGATGTGCCATATCGGAACAGTCGCCCCGATCGAGTCCTCTGCGCAAAAAGAAAAGACGCTTTTCGATGGCATAAAAACCTCTTAAAAGGCAGTGGATACCGTAAACGCAAAGGACTCCTTCGTGCCGCACAGAGGCGCGGCACCGCCAGTGTTCCAAAGTTGTGCACGGGTTTTGCAAATTAATAGGGAAAGATTTCCGAGCCGCTTCTCCTGAATCCTGACGACCTTGGCCCTGGTGGTCCATCTGCTCCTGAATCTGTTTCAGCAAAGGTGACCCATGAAACCGATCTACAGTCTGCACCACATTAAAAAATGTCATGGTTCCCATCTGGCCCTCGACATCGAGCAACTCGACCTCCACCAGGGCGGGAGCTACGCCCTGCTCGGCCCGAACGGCGCCGGCAAGAGCACCCTGCTCGATCTGCTGGCCCTGCTCTCCCCGCCCACCGCCGGCACCCTGAAGTTCGCCGGCGAAACGGTTCGTTGGAACAGCCGGACGTTGCGCGCGCCACGAGAACAAATCACCCTGGTGCACCAGACTCCCTACCTCTTCAACCGCAGCGTTTTCGACAACCTCGCCTTCGGGCTAGCCCTGCGGGGAATTCACGGCGCCAGCCAGCGGCAAATTATCGCCGCGGTCCTGGAAAAAGTCGGGCTCGAAGGGTTTGCCTCGCGCCATGCCCGCCAGCTTTCCGGCGGCGAGGTGCAACGGATCGCCATCGCCCGGGCGCTGGCCCTCAGGCCGGCGGTCCTGCTGCTTGACGAACCGACCGCCAGCATCTACAGCGAAGCGGTGTCGGTGCTGGAACAGGTCATCGGCGATCTGCGCGATTCAGGAACCACTCTGGTGATAGCCACCCATGACCACGAGCAGGCGACCCGGTTGCAATGCCTTCCGCTGATGCTGGAAAACGGCCGGCTGGCTGAACCGGCCGACCCCTTTCGCCGACCGGACCGCTTCCCCTTTCCGGAGACGGGCCGTTCGGCCCGCGGCCAGTGCCGCGCCGCCTGATGGTGACGCGAGAAGTTTACGCCCGGTTCCGAACTCGCAGGGCACCGCGTTTCGCCACAGGTTGCGGCCGTCGACCGCGAGCGGAAAGGGCGGCAAGACATAGCCCGGATCACGCAACCATGCTATGATTAAAACATTTCCCAGCCAGCCAGATAAATTGAACGGGAGTCGGAATCGATGAATATCAGTAAATTTGTCACGCCGGAGATCATCTTCGGACTCGGTTCGTTGAGCCAGATCGGCGAAAGCGCTTCACGACTGGGGGCTTCCAAGGTCTTTGTCGTCAGCGATGCCGACGTGATGGCCGCCGGCTGGGTCGACAAGGCCCTGTACTACCTGGATGCCATCGGCCTGAAATCCGAGGTTTACTCGTCGCTGACCACCAACCCCAAGGATTTCGAAGTGGTCGAGGGGACCCGGCGCTACCTGGCATCGGGATGCGACGCTATTGTCGCCGTCGGCGGCGGCAGCCCGACCGACGTGGCCAAGGCGATCGCCCTGCTTGCCACCAACGGCGGGCAGTTGCGGGATTACGAGGGGATCAACAAAATCATCCACCCGCTGCCGCCGATGCTGATCGTTCCCAGCACCGCCGGCGCCGGCTCGGAAGTCAGTCAATTTGCCATTATCGTCGACACCGAACGCAAACTGAAGATGTCGATCATCTCCAAGTCGCTGGTTCCCGACATCGCCATCGTCGATCCCGACCTGCTGCGCACCAAGGACGCCAAACTGGCGGCCGCCACCGGCATGGATGCTCTGACCCACGGGATCGAGTCGTACGTCTCGCTGGCGGCCACCCCGCTGACCGACATCCATGCCTGCAAGGCGATCCAGCTCGTCGCCGGCAACCTGCGCCGGGCCGTTGCCGACCGCCAGGACATGGAAGCCAACACCAACATGGCGATGGCCAGCCTGACCGCCGGCATTGCCTTTTCCAATGCCATCCTCGGCGCCACCCACGCCATGACCCACCAGGTCGACGGTCTGCTCGACCAGCATCACGGCGAGGCCAACGCCGCGATTCTCCCCCACGTGATGGAATTCAACCTGCCGGCCTGCAAGGAACGCTTCAAACACATCGCCTGGGCGCTGGGCAAGGATGTTCGGGACACCTCCCTCGAAGAAGGCGCCCGGCTGGCGGTGCTGGGAATCTGTGAACTGATCGCGGATATCGGGCTGGCCAAGGGACTCGGCGACATGGGACTCAAGGTGGAATTTATCCCGCTGCTCAGCCGCAACGCCCTCAACGACGCCTGCCTGGTGACCAATCCCCGCGCCGCCACGGTCGAGGATATCGAACGGATTTTCCACGAAGCGCTGTAGGGCGCCAACCGGCGCGAGGAACAATAATGATCGACAGCAAGGAAAAACTGATTGAACAGCTGACCGGGGTTAATTCCTCCAAGCTCAACTACTATGTCGAGCTGAAGAAACGTACCGAGGAAATCCTGCAGCAGAACAGCCGGCTGGAAATCCTTCATCAACTGGCCCGCGACATCAACATCGACATGTCGATCGCCGACATTATCGAGCGGTCCTTCGCCCGTTTGCCGCAGACCCTCCCCTGCGATTTTCTCGGGTTGGTCACGGTCCGCAACGGGGTTTTGGCCTTAAAGGCGATGATGCCCAGGGATTTCTGCCAGATCGAAGAATTTCCCGCCCACTCCCCCTCGCTCAACGTCATCCGGGAGAAAAAAGCGGCCATATTCAACCTGGCTCCGGAAGATCTCCTTCACATCCGGTATAATCCCAAATATCCGGATCCGCTGAAATCCCTGGCGGTCGCTCCCCTGCTCAAGCGGGACGAGGTGCTCGGCTCGCTGATTGTCGCCAGTTCCAGCCCGGAAGCCTACCGCGAAACCGACCTGCGCTTCGTCCAGCACCTGGCCGACCAGCTGTCGATCAGCATTCAGAACTCGCGCCTCTACAAACAGGTATCGCGGGCCAAAAAAGAGTGGGAAGAAACCTTCAAGGCGGTGACCGACCCGATCCTGTTGATCGACACCGACTACAACGTTCTGCAACACAACGACCGCCTCCCCGAGGAACTCAAGGAGGCCTGGGAACGGGCCTTGACCAACAAATGCTTCAACCGCCTCAAGGGGCGCAAGGAACCCTGCAAGGACTGCCCGGTGCAGCATGTCAAACGATCGCACAAACCATTTTTTCACCGGCTGCAGACACCGGCGGGCACCCTGCTCGACATGTCCTACTACCCGGTCTACAACGAAGAGAATCAGCTGGTTGCCGTTACCGTGTTGATGAAGGACGTCACCCAGAAAACCAAAATCGAAGCCCAACTGGTTCACTCGGCCAAGCTGGCCGCCATCGGCGAGATGGCGGCCGGAGTCGCCCATGAACTCAACAGTCCGATGACGGTGATCATCGGCACCGCCCAGATTCTGTTGAAATCGCTGCCGGAGGCGTCCGAAGACAAGGAACTGCTCGGCGACATCGTCAACTGCGGACTGCGCTGCAAACGCATCATCCAGAACCTGTTGATTTTCTCCCGGCAGGACAAGGCCCCGGTCAGCGACACCGACATCAATGTCGAGGTGCAGCGGGTGCTGGGGCTGATTCGCTACCAGATCGACCGCAACCAGATTCGAATCGTCGCCGACCTCGATCCGGAGCTGCCGAAAATGTCCGTCAACGGCCCGCAGATTCAGCAGGTGCTGACCAACTTCCTGGTCAACGCCCGCGATGCCCTCAAGGGAGTCGACCGGGGAAAAATCATCAAGGTGCGCACCGGCCGCATCGAACGCAAGGGCCAGCAATGGGTGGTCATCAGCGTCACCGACAATGGCAGCGGAATCCCGCCGGAACACCTGCCGAAAATTTTTACGCCGTTCTTTACCAGCAAGGAAGCCAGCAAGGGGACCGGCCTCGGTCTTTCGGTCAGCCTCGGCATTGCCGAATCGCACCAGGGCACCATCGAGGTCGAAAGCACCCCGGGAGAGGGAAGCACCTTCTCGCTGCTCCTGCCGATGGAACCGGGTGAGGATCAGTCCAGTGATTAAGCAACGGGAGGCCGACTTGTCGCAAACCAGGGTATTGATCATTGATGACGAAGGGGATGTCTGCACCTTTTTTCGACGCCTTCTGAGCCGACGGGGCTATGCGGTAACTACCGCCGAAAACGAACCCGAAGCGGCCGAAGCGCTTTCCAGTCATCTGTTCAACGTCGCCCTGGTCGATTTAAAACTCCCGGACACCGATGGACTGACCCTGCTGAAAAAAATCAAGCAGCAGCAACCGCAGTGCGAAGTCATCATCATGACCGGCTACAGCACGGTCAAAACGGCCGTCACCGCCATTCAGCTCGGCGCCTACGAATACCTGGAAAAACCCTTCGAAGATATCGATGAAATCGAAAACCTGATCGACCGGGCCGCCAGTTACAGCACCAATCTCAGCCTCGGACAAATCGGCGACGAGGAATGGGCCGATGTCGCCAGCGCGGTCGGCTTCCAGGTCGGTCGCTCGCCGGCCATGCGCCGGATGGTCGCGCTGGCCCACAAGATCGCCGGCAAAAACATCAACGTGCTGATTCAGGGAAAAACCGGAACCGGCAAGGAGGTGCTGTCACGCTTCATCCACGCCGCCTCCAACCGCTCGGGGCAGCCCTTTCTCCCGATCAATTGCGGTGCCCTGCCGGAAAATCTGCTGGAGTCCGAACTGTTCGGCCACGAGAAAGGGGCCTTCACCGGGGCCAACCAGACCCGCCGCGGCATCTTCGAACTGGCCAACCGCGGCACTCTGTTCCTCGACGAAATCGGCGATGCCAGCCCTTTGATTCAGGTCAAACTGCTGCGGGTACTGGAAACCGGCGACTTCATGCGGGTCGGCGGGGAAAAACCGATCCGCACCGATGTGCGGATCATCGCCGCCACCAACGTCGATCTGGAAAAGGCGATTGCCGAAAACACCTTCCGCGAGGATCTCTACTATCGCCTCAACGTGGTGCGGTTGGAAATCCCCACCCTGCAGGAACGGCGCGAGGACATCCCCCAACTGGCGGAATTCTTCGCCAAACAGTTCAACCCCGCTCTTAAAATCGCTCCGGCCACCCTGGAATTGCTCAGCCTGCATCACTGGCCGGGGAATATCCGCGAACTGGCCAACACCCTGCGCCGGGCCGTGGTTCTCTGTGCCGGACCGGTTCTGCTGCCGGAACACCTGGGAGAAACGCTCGGCGCCCGCCAGGGTTCCCCGGTGACGCTTCCCGAAAAAATCGGTCTCGATCCTGCCGGTGGCGCGCCGGTGGAAAATTTCTGGTCTCACTACGGCAGCGAAAGCACCCTCGAACAGATGAGCGCCGGCCAATTGCAGCAAATGCTCCACTCCCTGCGCGGCCTGGAAAAAAGCCTGGCCAAGGTCATGGCCCGCAAGGGTCTCTGTTCCGAACCACGCGGGGGGCTCAGGGATACGGAACTGGAAATGATTCGCAAAACCCTCGCGCAGCACCGCTGGAATATTACCGAAGCGGCCCGAACGCTGGGCATCGGCCGGAATACCCTGCACCGAAAGATCAAGAAATTCCAACTCCGCGAGGACTGAACCCGATCCGAACATCAGGCTGCCCGAACGAAAAACGCCCCGTAAAAATACGGGGCGTTTTTCATTGCACTTCAGCGATTCCAATAAGACGGCGAAAATTACCCCGGGGGACGCATCGATTCGGCAACCACTTCGGCGACATCCAGAACCCGAACCGTCTCGGCCTTTTCATCTTTCAATCCGTCGGTAATCATGGTCATGCAATAGGGACAGCTGACGCAGATGGTATCGGGTTTCTGGCGCAGGGATTCCTTGACCCGCTCGCGATTGATCCGGCTGCCGCTGTTCTCCTCCATCCACATCCGTCCGCCGCCGGCGCCGCAGCAGAAGGAATTCTCCCGGTTGCGCTCGAACTCTCCCGGAGCGACGCCGGTCGCGGCGGCGATGACATCCCGGGGAGCCTGATAGGTATCGTTGTGCCGGCCCAGGTAGCAGGAGTCATGAAACAAGACGTGGCCGATATCCACGGTTTTCGGCAATTTCAGCCGGCCGCTCTTGAGGTGTTCGCCGATCAACTGGCTGTGATGAACCACTTCGAGCTCAAGCCCGTACTGGCGGTAATCGTTTTTCAGCGCACTGAAACAATGGGGACACTGGGTGATGATTTTTTTCACCCCACGGGATTGGAGCAGTTCGACGTTCTTCAGGGCCATCTGCTCGAAAACATACTCGTTGCCCAAGCGGCGGACGCTGTCGCCGCAACAGAGTTCGTCCTTGCCCAGCGTTCCCCAGGAAACCCCGGCGGCATCCATGATCCGGGCCAGGGCCACGGTGACGTGCTTGTTGCGGGTATCGAAGGAACCGGCGCAGCCGACGAAAAACAGGTACTCGGTCTCTTCGGGATTGAACTCCTTGACTTCCAGCAGGGAGGACCACTTGGTGCGTTCCGAGGGGGCGATGCCCCAGGGGTTGCTGCGCTGCTCCATGTTTTCGAACAGGTTGAGCAATTCGTCCGGGAAGCGCGACTTCATCTGCACCAGGTGGCGGCGCATCTTGACCAATTTCTGCG
>MHXM01000009.1:0-7503 GCA_001825565.1 Desulfuromonadaceae bacterium GWC2_58_13 | reverse complement strand
TGAGTTTTTTGCCGGTGTTCTGCGCCGGACAGACGTCCTGACAGCGACCGCACTCGGTACAGGCGAATGAATCGAACAGGTCTTTCCAGGTCAACTTGCCCACCTCGTCGGCCCCCAGGTTCGTGCCGACCTCGAACACCTCGCGCGGCTGGGTATTCGGCTTGCCGAGATTGCGAAAGAAACAGTTGCCGATCGCGGTAAAAACATGCAGATGCTTGCTGTAGGGAATCAGGTAGTTGAACAGCACCAGCAGGGCGAAGGCATGAATCCACCAGAACAGCCCGTGAAACCGTTCCAGGCCGATCTCGCTTGTTCCGGAGAAAAACGAGGCAAAAAAAGCGGACACCGGCATGTAGGCGATGGCCCGTTCCCGGCCCAGGGCGATTTCGGCGGCGTTGATCCCAAAGTAAGCCAGCATGTGGACGGCAATCACACCGACGATCAGATACGATTGGATATTTCTTGCCGAGGGGTAGAGGGGAAAAAATGTACGTCGGATCAACGCCGCCAGCACCGCCCCCAGGGTCAGCAGCGACATGACATCGGAAACCAGGCGGATGGGGAAATAAAGGGCATCGGGGAACTTCGCCAGACTGAGGGCCGGGAACACCCCGCCGACCACGAACTCGACGTTGACCGCGACCAGAAAGATACAGGCCCAGAAAAAAATGAAATGGTTGACCCCGAAAGGCCGGGCCAGCACCCGCTTCTGGCCGAAGGCGAATTCGATCATGGCGCGCAACCGTTGGCCGACATGGTCGAAACGGTTCTCGGATCGACCGAGCCTTACCAGTCCCAGTCGTTGGTACAGGCTCCAGAGGAAAAACAGGGTGGCGCCGCCGAACAGGACGAAGATGAAAAATCTGCTGAATGACATGGGTATTCCTCAACTGCGATTTGAATGAAAACTCAGGATGCCGCCCGTTCCTGCTGACCGACCGACGACTGTCGCAACTCCCGTATCCGTCGGGTCAGTGCCGGAATGATCTGGAACAGGTCGCCGACAATGCCGTAGGTGGCGATCTGGAAAATCGGTGCATCCTTGTCGCGATTGATGGCGATGATGACCTCTGAATCCTGCATGCCAACCATGTGCTGTATCGCTCCGCTGATGCCGCAGGCGATGTAAACCTTGGGCCGCACGGTTTTTCCGGTCTGCCCGACCTGACGGTCATGCGGCATCCAGCCGGCGTCCACGGCGCTGCGCGAAGCTCCGACCACCGCCCCGATTTCGTCGGCGAATTCACGAAGAATCGCAAAATTATCCCGATTCATCATGCCGCGTCCGCCGGACACGATAAACTCGGCTCCGGCGATATCGATCTTGTTTTTGCTGTCCTTGTCGCTGAGCACCTCAAGCACCTTGGTCAGAATGCTCTGCTCGTCCGGCGCGAAATTCTCGCGCACGATGGTCCCCTTGCGACCCGGAATCATTTCGGGCATTTCCATGACGTGCGGACGAACGGTGGACATCTGCGGCCTGAACTTGTCGCACATGATGGTGGCCATGATATTGCCGCCGAAAGCCGGGCGGGTCTGCATCAGATTACGTTTATCATCGATGCTGAGTCCCGTGCAGTCGGCGGTCAGCCCGGTTTTCATCACGGTAGCCACCGCGCCGGCAAGGTCGCGGCCCATGCCGGTCGCCCCCATGAGGATGACCTCCGGCTTGTATTTTTCAATCAGATGGCAAATGGCGTTGTTGTAAGGCTGGGTGCGATAATTGCGATAGACCGGAGCATCGAGCAGATAGGCCTTTTTCGCGCCGTAAGCGAAAGCCTCGGCGCAGAGGAATTCGACGTCGCTGCCGACCACCACGGCGGAGAGTTCGACGCCCAATTTCTTCGCCAATTCGGCACCGGTGCCCAGCAACTCCCAGGAAACCTTGGCGACCTCCCCATCGGTCTGTTCGATGAAGACCCAGACCCCCCGATAGGCCGCCAGCATCTTTTGCAGACGGGCCTCTCCTTCATCCACCTCGACTTCGACGGCGCCCCCCTGCCCGGCCAGTTCATCCAGAATTTTCTGCTCTTCAGGGGTGAAATACATTTCGAGCGCATCGGCGGGACAGATTTTGACACACTTAACGCAGCCGATGCACTTGGCGGCATGAATAATCGGCGCCCCTTGTTCGTCCATCTCGATCACATCGACGGGACATGAACTCATGCAGCGTTCACCGCAAGCGATGCAGCGACCTTCGATCAGGCGGGCGACCCCCCGGGGTTTTTTGATCTTCTTCTGTTCCATGAATGATTCCTTCACTGACAATCGCCGGCCTAGAATACCAGCAAATCCTTATCCAACAGCTTATCGACCAGCAACTGAGCCGTGCCGACCGGGTCATTCATGCCATCGCCGATGATTTCACCCTTGTCCCGCTGGGGCGAAAAGATCTTGCTGACCCAGGTCGGCGAGCCCTTCAACCCAACGGTTTTTTCGTCAAGCTGCAGCACCTTGTTGTCCCAGAGCTTGATTTCGGCGCTGGCTGCCGCCAGCCGCATGGGGACAGTGGGATAACGAGGGCGGTTGAGTTCGCGAACGGCGGTAATCATGGCCGGCAGGGGCGCCTCAACGATTTCGTAGCGCCCTTCGAGCTTGCGCCGCACCCGGACTCGGCGGTTTTCCAGGTCGAGATTCTCAATCCGGTCGACCAGGGTCAATTGGGTATAACCGAGACGGGTTGCGATACCCGGACCAGTCTGCGCGGTATCGCCGTCAATGGTCTGCTTTCCACAGAAAACCAGGGCAACTTCTTCGGTTTCGGCCAATCGACCGATGGCCGCCGAAAGGACCCGGCTGGTCGCCAGGGTATCGGCACCGCCGAAACAACGATCGCTGAGCAGAATGGCTTCATCCACCCCCACGGCGCAGGCCTTGCGCAACGTTGCTTCGGCGTTGGGCGGCCCCATGGACAAGGCCGCCACCCGAACCCCGAACCGATCCTTCAGCCGCAGGCATTCCTCCAGGGCATGGGTGTCATAAGGATTGACGATAAACGGGATTCCTTCCCGCACCAGCGTATTGGTCACCGGATCAATTTGAACCTGGGTTGTGTCCGGAACCTGTTTAATACAGGCAATCACAAGCATAGACTGTTTCCTTCTCCCCGATTTATTAATCGAATTCCCATCGTTTCACGACAAAACAAAAAAAGCCCACCAGGAAGCGCTCCCTGAGGGCATCATTGCTGTAGCGCAAGCACCACGATGTGCCAGCCTGACCACTCCGATTTAATTGATACCACAAATCGTGCCATCGCAACAGCAATACAACCTGTGGATATGACTGGGCAATAAACCCATGGACCCCGACAGGCAGGGCTTAAACGAGACACTCGCGCACCACTTTGGAACAGGTGGGCCAGATTGGGACACGAATGATACTTCTCAACACACAATATCCGTCGAACCAAGGGGGCCCTCAGTCAAAATAACCATTCCGGCTGAACAGACGCAGATCCCTGTTGCTTTTAATTTCGGAGTGAAGACACCCGATACGCTGACAAATGCCGATACAACTGGCGAATTCAGTTTTCAGGGTGGTAAAAATGGCGACCAGATTGGCTCCACAAGTACAGACGTTGTAAACCGGCAGAGGTTCGGAGCAGGTCGGACAACAGATCTGGACAATCTCGCCTGGCACCCGCTCAAAGTTGAAAAAGGTTCGCCGTTTGTCGCCAATGACCGGACTCAACGCCAACAACCCTTCCTGGCGCTCGTTTTTCAACCGTAAAGTGATCCCGGGGTGGCCGCCGAAAGACGCCAGATTGCTCACCAGGCTGTGTCCCTTGGCGCAGAAACACTCTCTGACAATCCGCGGTTCACTGACAGCCGATTCAACGACGGGCATCCGGCTCGCGGGCTCGCTCGTTCGGTTAAATAATCCCATAAATCGCACTCCCTGAAAAATCGGAATACCGGAAAATCACGTTAATAGGAACCGAGACGATCAGGTCGGTTTTTACCTTCGGCAAACCAAGAAATAAGTCATTCCAGACATCCACGCCACCACGGAAAGACTTCATAAATCCGCCAAACTAATTGTTTTTTCCACGGTAAAAAATTAGCAAAGCAGCCGAGCGGCGGTAAAAACAAAATCCTTCAAATATAAGTGACGTCTAATATAAAACACAAAAAGGTAAAGGTCTAGTTTTAACACTCAGTCGGAAATAAATTTGCCCATTTTTTACCCACAACACAAAACCGGTGCACAAAAATTATGCTTTACAATATCATTCTCCGTTGCCTCAACACAAATAAAAAAGCCCGAAAGGTCTACACCTTTCGGGCTTCATTGCCGATGGAAAACAAAAGCACTACACTGTGCCTTTACCTCGCCGTCGTATTTTGCAGAGGGCGTGCCAAACCTACGTTACGAAACTAACGCAGTGCCTGGATTTTTTTCAGGCTTTCCTGGAGGATCGCCAGTTTCTCCCCGGCTTCCTGCAGTTTTCCGCGATCCTTTTCAAGGACGTGACGGGGTGCGTTGGCAACAAAGCTTTCGTTGGAGAGTTTCTGGCTGAACATGGCCACATCCTTCTCAACCTTGGCGATTTCCTTGAGCAGGCGTTTCTCTTCTTCTTCAACGTTGATCAGCCCTGCCAACGGAAGCAGGATTTCGACATCGCCGGCAACCTGAGTGGCGGCTTGTTCGGAACGCTTCACGCCAACGCCCAGGGTCAGCTCGCCAACCCGGGCCAGGGTTCTGATATAGCCCTGGCCATCGGCCAGAGTGGCCGCCGACGACTCGCTCTTGCAATCGAGCACCGCCACCACCTGCTTGCTCGGAGCCACATCCATTTCACCGCGGATGTTGCGAATCCCCTTGATGACATCCATGATCAGTTCCATCCGAGCTACGCCCCGCGGGTCGTGCAGCCCCCCCTCACCGGTCGGGTACGGCGTGTCGACAATGAAGGCCGCCGGCCGCTCACCCGGCAGGGCGTGCCAGATTTCTTCGGTGATGAACGGCATCAACGGATGCAACAGGCGCAGCAACGATTCGAGCACCACGTACAGCACGCTCTGGGCTCGGGCCTTGACCTCGGGGTCGGAACCATACAGATCGTCCTTGATCAGTTCGATGTACCAGTCGCAGAAGCTGTTCCAGGTAAACACATAGAGAACGCTGGCCGCTTCGTTGAAGCGGTATTCCTTCAGGGCCTGATTGGCATCGCGGGAGGCCTCCGAAAGCCGGCTGAGAATCCATTTGTCGGCCAGCGACAACTGGAGCTTATCAAGATCGATCCCAACCGGGTCGAAATCCTCAAGGTTCATCAGGGTGAAGCGGCTGGCATTCCAGAGTTTATTGGCAAAATTGCGGTAGCCGGCAATGCGGTCGGTGGACAGCTTGATGTCACGGCCCATGGCGGCAAAAGCAGCCAGGGTGAAGCGGAAGGCGTCGGTGCCGTATTCCTCGATGACGGTCAGGGGATCGATGACGTTCCCCTTCGACTTGCTCATCTTCTGGCCCTGGGCGTCCCGTACCAGGGCGTGGATGTAGACTTCGCGGAACGGCACGTCGCCCATGAACTTGAGCCCCATCATCATCATCCGGGCCACCCAGAAGAAGAGGATGTCAAAGCCGGTGACCAGACAGGAGGTCGGATAGAATTTCTTCAGGGTTTCGGTTTTCTCCGGCCAGCCCATGGTTGAGAAAGGCCAGAGGGCCGAGGAAAACCAGGTGTCGAGCACATCGGTTTCCTGTCGCAGATCGGTGCCGCCACAGTGGACGCAGACGCTGGCGTCCCGGCGGGAGACGGTGATCTGCTCGCAGTCGCCGCAGTACCAGGCGGGGATGCGGTGCCCCCACCAGATCTGTCGACTGATACACCAGTCCTTGATGTTGTACATCCACTCGAAGTAGGTCTTCTCCCACTGCTCGGGCACGATGCGGGTACGGCCGTCCTTGACGGCCTCGATAGCTTTCTCGGCCAATGGTCCCACGTTGACGTACCATTGTTTGCTCATGTACGGCTCAATCACCGTCCGACAGCGGTAGCACTCACCGATCGCGTTGCCGTGTTCTTCGATCTTCTCCAGCAGCCCCTTGGCTTCGAGGTCGGCTACCACCTGCTTGCGGGCGGCGTAGCGTTCCATACCGGAGTAAGCGCCGCCATTCTCATTGACGTAGCCCGACTCGTCGAAGATGTTGATGAATTCGAGATTATGCCGCTTGCCGACCTCGAAGTCGTTGAAATCGTGAGCCGGCGTAATTTTAACGGCACCACTGCCGAATTCGCGATCGACATAATCGTCGGCGATAATCGGGATTTCGCGCTCCATCAGCGGCAGCACCACGGTCTGGCCGATCAGGTCACGGTAGCGCTCGTCCTCGGGATTGACCGCCACCGCCGTATCGCCGAGCATGGTTTCGGGACGGGTCGTGGCCACGACCAGGCAACGCTCGCTCCCCTTGACGGGATAGCGCAGATGCCAGAGGTTCCCTTTTTTCTCTTCGTGTTCCACCTCGAGATCGGACAATGCCGTATGACAGCGAGGGCACCAGTTGATCAGGCGGTTATCCCGGTAAATCAGGCCATCCTCGTAGAGGCTGACAAACACTTCACGGACCGCGCTGGACAAGCCTTCGTCCATGGTGAACCGCTCGCGCTCCCAGTCACAGGAAGCCCCAAGACGCTTGAGCTGGTTGATGATCTGCCCGCCCGATTCGGCGCGCCACTTCCAGACCCGCTCGATGAAAGCCTCGCGCCCCAGATCGTGACGGGCCCGGCCTTCGGCGGCCAACTGTTTTTCCACCACGTTCTGAGTGGCAATCCCGGCATGGTCCGTCCCCGGCATCCACAGCACTTCGTGTCCGCACATGCGCTTCCAGCGAACCAGGATATCCTGGATGGTGTTGTTCAGCGCATGGCCCATGTGCAGCACGCCGGTCACGTTGGGGGGCGGAATGACAATAGAATAATGAGGCCTTGGCGATTTTTCGTCGGCGTGAAAGCACCCCTGGCTTTCCCACGCCTGGTACCATTTTTTTTCAACGTCCTGCGGCTCGTATCCCTTGGGCAGTTTCGGTTCCATGGACGGCACGTCCTTCCTGCTTGTAAATGTATTTCAACCGGCCGGCGGCGAATGCTGTAAATGAATGCAAAAAGAAATGGGGATTCTAACAATCCCCATTTCATCCGTCAATAGGCGTCGACCGGAATCGTCGCCCGCTCTAGAATTTTCGATTTACCGGACATTTTCCTTGATCAGGCGAATTTCTTCTTTAATCAGATTTTCAGCCAGGTCGGGCACCACTTCCCAAGCGATTTTTTCGAGAATGGTCCCAGCCAGCCGCTCTATCACGGCCCCGGCAACCTTTTGGACAATCGCCTCCAGTTCCTCGTTGCTGAGAGCCTGCACCCGGCTCTCGACCGCCACCGCGGGGATCACCGGCTCGGGTTCAGGGATCACCGGCTCGGGTTCAGGGATCACCGGCTCGGGCTCGGGAATCACCGGCTCGGGTTCAGGGATCACCGGCTCGGGCTCGGGAATCACC
>MHXM01000008.1:10240-10360 GCA_001825565.1 Desulfuromonadaceae bacterium GWC2_58_13 | reverse complement strand
CTGCGTCACCACGGCAGCCGAAAATCGGAAACCGCCCGTTCGCTTGGAATCTCCCGAAAAGCCTTGTGGGAAAAGATGCAGCGTTACGGCGTCACAGAATCGTTACTTTGAGGTAACGCC
>MHXM01000008.1:5823-10222 GCA_001825565.1 Desulfuromonadaceae bacterium GWC2_58_13 | reverse complement strand
GTTTCGTAACGTTCGTGTCCGTAAGCTAATTAATAAACATTTTTCAGAGGAATCCTTCCAGGGATTCCTCTTTTTTTTCAATGAGTTAGGCAGCGGGATCGGCTGGGGTGAAAGATGGCATATTTCTGGTAAACATAACCAGGACGCGACCAACGTTCTAAGGCCCACTTTTGGGTTATAAACATGTATCCGATTCGATGAGGGGAGGTGAAAAAATGGCGAAATCCAAGAAAATATTTTTTCTGGTAGCCATCCTGGTAGGGGGAGCGCTGACGGCTTTTGTCCTGTTTGGCCCGCCGCGGATGCTGGCGCGTAGCAGCGAACCCGATTTTTGTTCGAGCTGTCATGTGATGGAGGCTGAATTTCAGGCCTGGGCTCATGTCGGCGCCCATCGGCGGATCAAGTGCGTCGATTGCCATCTGCCGAACCAGAACCAATATGTTCATTACCTGTGGAAGTCGATCGACGGGCTTAAGGATGTGTATATGTTCTATTCCGGTCAGGTGTCCGACGACATTGAGATGACCGCCCACGCAAGAAAGGTTCTGCAGGCCAATTGCATTCGCTGCCACTCGACGACGGTTTCCATGATCGATGACCAGCGAGAATGCTGGAAATGCCATCGTGGGCTCCAGCATCAGCGCAGCGGGACCATTCAAACCCTTTAAATACACCTTAAACACAATCAAGGAGGCGAGGAACCTATGTTAAATGCGGCGAAATCGAGACTCTCCATTCTGCCGATGCTGGCCCTTTCGGCCCTGCTGACGGCCGGATGCCAGCCGGAGAAAACCGAAGTGGTTCGACCGGTAACGATTGCCGACGGCGAGATGGATCCGGCGGCCTGGGGCAAGGCCTATCCGGTCCATTACGATCTGTGGAAACAGACCGCCGAGCCGATGCCGGCCGGCAAAAGCAAGTACCGCCGGGGTTGGGATGCCGACAAGGTAACCTGGGATAAGCTTTCGGAGTATCCTTTCATGGCTCTGCTGTTCAACGGCTGGGGCTTCGGTGTTGCTTACAATGAGCCCCGCGGACATGCCTACATGCTCAAGGATCAGCTCGAAATCGATGCCTCGCGCATCGGCGCCGGCGGCGTCTGCCTGACCTGCAAGACCCCCTTTGCCCCCAAGCTCGAAAAAGAAATGGGCGTTGATTATTATAAACAGCCCTTCAAAGAGGTGCTCAGCCACGTTCCCGAACCGTATCGTGAATTGGGGGTCGCCTGCGTCGACTGCCACGATAACAAGGACATGTCCCTCAAGCTGTCCCGTGAGTTCACCCTGGTCAAGGGACTGCAGGCCATGGGCAAGGACCCCGCCAAACTCACCACCCAGGAAATGCGAACCCTGGTTTGTGCCCAGTGCCACGTCACCTACAACATCGAGAAAGATGCCGATAAAAAGTCGGTCGGTATCTACTTCCCCTGGCAGAACAGCAAGTTCGGCAAGATCACCATCGAGGATATCATTGCCCGGTTCCGCAGCGACGACAGCATCAAGGAATGGAAGCAGAGCGTCACCGGCTTTAGTTTCCCGTTCATCCGTCATCCCGAGTTCGAACTCTTCAGCAACGACAGCGTCCACTGGATGGCCGGGGCGTCCTGCGCCGACTGCCACATGCCTTACACCAAGGTCGGTTCGGTCAAGGTATCGGACCATCGGGTGACCAGCCCGCTCAAGGCCGATCTCAAGGCCTGCCAGCAGTGCCATGCCGAAGGACCCGAGTGGCTGCGCCAGCGGGTCTACGATATCCAGGATCGCACCGTATCGATGAACATCCGTGCCGGATACGCCAACGCCACTGTCGCCAAACTTTTCGAACTTACCCACAGGACGCAGGAAGAAGGAAAGGTCATCGATCAAGCCCTGTATGACCAGGCCAAGGCATTTTACTTCGATTCCTTCTTCCGCCTGATTTTCATCGGCGCCGAGAATTCGGCCGGTTTCCACAACCCGCCCGAAGCGGCCCGGGTCCTGAGCGATTCGACCGCTTTCGCGACCAAGGCCGAAGGATTGTTGCGCCAAGCCCTGGCCAAGGCCGGAGTCGACGTTCCGACCGAGGTTGACCTTGAACTGGAGAAGTATCTCACCGATCGCGGCCAAACCAAGATGCAGTTCAAACCCGAACAGGTCGTCGAAGACCCCTTCGACGTGCAGAAACGTTTCAACAGCAAACCTTACTAAACGGAAAAACCACAGGGGCGGAAGGGTTCCTTCCGCCCCTGTGGTTTCCATCCCCCCCGCCCATTTCCCTGACCGTTTCGCCTAGTTTTTTTGCCGGTGATCCCCGAGGGAAAACCCGTGGTTCGGCGCCTTTTCATCGTTTCGTTAATCCCTCCGCTGTTACCAGGTTAATGATACGTCCACAAATGGATGTGGAAAGCCGTGTGGAAAAGTCCGGATTTGTCGGCTAACCATTCGACTGCCGAACGAATTTAGCGTTTTGCCCAGAAAACAGTCAGCCGGTTCCGGGGTGTCGGTTTTTAGGGCAGTCACTCCATTTGTCGGATTCATATGAATACAGGTATGATTTCTTTTTTGAATTGACTAAACCCTCAGCCATGTGTTATCAAAAAACGTTTTAAAAACAGCAAGATATGAAATTAAAACTTTTGTTTTGTTATATCAAACATGTCATAAACCTTGGCTATTAAAGGAGTTGTAACCATGTCTGATGCACTGCACTTCACCATGGGCGCACTGCTCGAAGATATCACCCGCCGATTTCCCGACAACGATGCCCTGGTCTATCCCGATCGTGGCCTGCGGCTCAGTTATCGTGAGTTCAATGCGCTTTGCGACCGGGTGGCCAAGGGTCTGCTGAGCCTCGGAATCAAAAAAGGGGATCACCTGGCGATCTGGGCGACCAACGTACCCGAATGGGTGGTGCTGCAATTCGCCACGGCGAAGATCGGCTCGGTGCTGGTGACGGTGAATACCAGTTACAAAGCGGTGGAGCTGGAATACATCCTCAATCAGTCCGACTCGAACACCCTGTTTTTGGTTAAAAGTTTCAAGGATACCGATTACATCGAGACGGTCAACTCGGTCGTGCCCGAGCTCAAATCGACCGCTTTCGGTCAACTCTCCAGCGCCAAGCTGCCGTTTCTGAAAAACATCATTTTCCTCGGCGGCACGGCGCCCAAGGGGATGCTGGCTTACGCCGAACTGGAGAAACTCGGCGAACGGGTCAGCGATGCGGAGCTGGCGGCGGTCAAGGCGACCCTCGACGAGCACGAAGTTATCAACATGCAGTACACCTCGGGAACCACCGGTTTCCCCAAGGGGGTCATGCTGACCCACCACAACGTCATCAACAACGGCTTCAATATCGGCGAATGCATGAAGTTCACCGAGAAGGACCGTCTCTGCATCCCGGTGCCCTTCTTTCACTGTTTCGGCTGCGTGCTCGGGGTGCTGGCCTGCGTGACCCATGGCACCACCATGGTGCCGGTGGAGACCTTCGCTCCCGAAGCGGTGCTCAAGGCCATCGAGGCCGAAAAGTGTACCGCCGTCCATGGCGTGCCGACCATGTTCATCGCCGAGCTGGAGCATCCGGCCTTCCGCAAGTACGATCTTTCCACTCTGCGCACCGGGATCATGGCCGGTTCGCCCTGTCCCATCGAAGTCATGAAACGGGTGATCCGCGACATGCACGCCAGCGAAATCACCATCGCCTATGGCCAGACCGAGTCGTCGCCGGTCATCACCCAGACCCGCACCGACGATCCCATCGAACTGCGGGTGGCCACCGTCGGCCGCGCACTGCCCAACGTCGAGGTCAAGATCGTCGACATCGAGACCGGAACCATTCTCCCTCCCGGTAAACAGGGCGAACTTTGCACCCGTGGCTACCTGGTCATGAAGGGGTATTACAAGATGCCCGAAGAGACCGAAAAGGCCATCGACAAGGAAGACTGGCTGCATACCGGCGACCTGGCGGTGATGGACGAGAACGGCTATTGCAAGATTACCGGCCGCATCAAGAACATGATCATTCGCGGCGGCGAGAACGTCTATCCCCGGGAGATCGAGGAATTTCTCTACACCCATCCGAAGGTGTCCGACGTGCAGGTTTATGGCGTCCCCGACAGGAAGTATGGCGAGCAGGTGATGGCCGCGGTCAAGCTCAAGGACGGGGTCACCTGCAGCGAAGAGGAGATCACCGAATTCTGCAAGGGCCGCATCGCCAATTACAAGACCCCCCGCTACGTCAAGTTCGTCGACGAATATCCGATGACCGCCAGCGGCAAGATCCAGAAGTTCAAGCTGCGCGAGATGGCGATCCGCGAACTGAATCTCGAAGAGGCCGCCGGGGTTGAAACGGCTTAGAGGCGGTGATTGGCCATTGGTAGGGGCGAACCTCGTGTTCGCCCTTTTCCGCGCCCTTTAAGGCG
>MHXM01000008.1:1808-5809 GCA_001825565.1 Desulfuromonadaceae bacterium GWC2_58_13 | reverse complement strand
TCGCCCCTACGAAAATGGAGAAATTGATCATGCGCATAACCCCCGCCAGCGAACTCGAGGCCCGTTATAAAAAACTTCAGGCGCTGATGTCCCAATCCGGTCTCGATGCCGTGCTGATGATGCAGAACGCCGATCTTTTCTACTTCACCGGCTCGATCCAGCAGGGGGTGCTTTATGTTCCCGCCAGCGGCGAGCCCCTTTACATGGTGCGCAAGGATCACGGTCGGGCTCGGATGGAATGTGGTCTCAGAGAAGTTATCCCGTTCAAGAGCCCGAAAGACATTCCGGCGATGATCGCCGAATACGGTTATCCCCAGCCGAAACAGCTCGGCATGGAACTCGACGTGGTGCCGGTGGCCTTGTTCCAGCGTTTTCAGAAGGCGCTCGAAGGCGCCGACATCTCCGACGCCACCCCGCTGATCCGCACCGTCCGCGCAATCAAGTCCGACTACGAAATCGGCATCATGAAGGATGCCGCCCTGCAGGTCGACAAGGTCTACCAGCGGGCGAAAGAAGTGATCCGGGCCGGGATGACCGACCTGGAACTGGCCGCCGAACTTGAATTCACCGCCCGCAAGGAAGGGCATCAGGGGATCAGCCGCATGCGCGGTTTCAACTCCGAACTCTTCTACGGCCACATTTTCTCCGGCGCCGACAGCGCCGCCCCGGCCTTTCTCGATGCCCCCTTGGGCGGCATCGGCGTCAATCCCTCCATCGGCCAGGGGGCGAGCTACAAAACGATCAAGGAAAACGAGCCGATCATCGTCGATTTCGCCGGAGCCTTCGACGGTTACCTGGTCGACCAGACCCGCACCCTGTGCATCGGCGGATTGCCCGAGCAGCTGAAAAAAGCCTACGTCGACATGTACCAGATCCAGAACCGCCTCAAAGAGATCGCCCGCCCTGGCGTCGCCTGGGGCGCCATCTACGACGACTGCTACAACCTGGCCTGCCGGATGGGCTACAAAGACTACTTCATGGGCTCCGCCGGCGCCCAGGTTTCCTTCATCGGCCACGGCATCGGCGTCGAGATCGACGAGTACCCCTTTATCGCCCGAGGGTTCAAGGATCAGCTTCTCGAAGAAAACATGGTCTTCGCCTTCGAACCCAAGGCGGTCTATCCCGGCCTCGGCGCGGTCGGCATCGAGAACACCTTTCGGGTCGCCAGTGACGGTCTCAAGCACATCACCTTCTCCAACGAGGAGTTGGCGATTCTATAGATGAAACGATGGGTGATTGACAATCGCGCCCCGGCCGTCCGGCCGGGGCGCTGTTTATTTTCTGCGGGATATGGTTGTGGTTGGGAAAACTTCTGATAAAAGGATCTTACTTTACTGCCCTTTTTTCAACCCCGAAGGAGAACTCCCATGCTGACCCAGGACGACATTATTTATTTCGTAGTCACCGACCGTTTCTGCAACGGCAGCCGCCGTAACGACTCTGAGGTGGATCCGTCCAATCCCAAGGGCTTTCACGGGGGCGATTTTGCCGGGCTGAAGAAGAAAATTCCCTATTTCCAGGAACTCGGGGTGACCGCCGTCTGGCTTACCCCGGTCTACCTGAATATCGGAAATTTCTACGACAGCGCCGGCTATCACGGCTACTGGGCCATGGATTTCGAGCGGGTCGACTGGCGTCTGAGCGGGTTCGAAGGGGACGACGCTAAAGAGAGCCGGGCTCGTCTGAAAAAGCTGGTGGAAGCTTTCCATCAGGCCGGACTCAAAGTGATTCTCGACATGGTGGTCAATCATACCGGCTATCATACCCATGAGTATCTCGATTATCCCCACCGGCGCTTCGAAGACCGTCATTTCAATGTCAACCGCGAGGGGGACCTGGCCGAAGGGTGGCTCTCCGGGCTGCCCGATCTGGATCACGACCAGCCCGAGATCGGCGACTACTTCGTGCAGAACATCCTTGACTGGATCGAGGAAACCGGCATCGACGGCATCCGCATGGATACGGTCAAGCACGTGGAGGACGGCTTCTGGTACCTGTTCAAATCCCACATCAAAACCAGTCATCCCGAAGTTACCCTGATCGGCGAGGTGCTCGACTACGACCCCGATTTCATCGGTCGTTATCAGCAGCAGAACGATTTCGACACCCTGTTCGATTTCCCCCTGTGCAGCGCCATCAAAGAGACGCTGGTTTGGGATGGGCCGATGACCCGGATTGCCCGCCCCCGACTCAACCCGGACGAAGCCAAGGGAATTCTGGATAAGAACAAGCCGTACACCAACGCCAATCGCCTGGTGACCCTGCTCGACAACCACGACCTCGACCGGCGCATCACCACCGAAATTCTCGATTCGGTCGGTCACTGGGACCGCGACCTGGCCCGGGAGATTCTCAAGCTATGCTTCACCTTCCTGTGCACCACCCGTGGCATACCCCAGTTCTACTACGGCAGCGAGATCGGCCTCGAAGGACAACATGACCCGGACAATCGCCGCGACATGCCCTGGGAGTTGTTCGGCTCGGATCAGCGGCCGAAGCACAAGCACAAGTTCGAGCGGGACGTTTTCGATCACCTTTTCCAGATGATCCG
Source organism: Desulfuromonadaceae bacterium GWC2_58_13 (assembly GCA_001825565.1). GTDB lineage: Bacteria > Desulfobacterota > Desulfuromonadia > Desulfuromonadales > Trichloromonadaceae > Trichloromonas. Next base: position 3,258 of record MHXM01000008.1, on the reverse strand, counting down.
ACTGCGCAGGGCCAATCCGGCGATCTGTTACGGCTATCTCTTCACTTTGTTCGTCGATCACTTCATTTACGCCTACCTGCGGGAATTCCGCGGCAATCTGGTGCTGGTGGTGATCAACAACGGTTGCGAGGCGATGCCGGCGCCGGTGCGCATCGAGATTGCCCGAAACGGTAACATTCCACCACGGATCAAAGCGTTGCTCGCCGATGGCCAGGTCCTGCAAAGCCGGATCAAAGCGGTACCGGACACTCTGGTGAGCGACGGAGGTATCGATGTGCGACTCCCCCGCAAATCGGCGGGGATTTTCACCCTGGGAAGCTAGTACCCGAAGCACGGGCATCTTCGTGGCGATTGGGAGTGCTGGAGAGCCATCGTGTTGTTTTGCCCTGTCCAAAACAGGTTTTGTCCGTCTGGCGGCACTTACCGGCGGGAGTGCCGCGACCCGATTGATGGTTAGGGATTGACAACCGGGCGAAAAATGCTTTTGATAGAGGCCGGTTTCCCTCTTTGACGGCAGGATGGCGCGCATGGCGGATATAGTTCTTCTGATTGCTTCGGTGATCGTCGGTTTTCTTCTGGTTGGCGCGGCTGCGGTGTTGTTTGTGCGGACACGTATGGCCAAAACCGTGAAAGTGCTGGAAAAAAGGGTGATGAACGACGGTTGTTCGATCCGGCTGCCCGCCGTTAGCGCCCGCTACAGCGGCGCCGATTCCGGCTATTCGAAGGTGAAGAACAACGGGGTGCTGGTGGTGGGCGATCTGCGGCTGTATTTCCAGCATTTTCTGGAAAAGCGACCGTCTATCGTGATTCCTCTCGCCGATATCCGCAACGCGACGGTGGAAAGCTCTTTTTTGGGGGAATCGAGAGTGGTGGCCGACGGCGGCTACCTGATCGTGCATACCGGCGACAACAACCGCATCGGTTTTCTGCTCAAAGATCCTGAAGTCGTGCGCGCTAAACTCCGGCCCGACTGAGTTTAGCGCTTCCCACCTCGGTCCGTTCTTCTCTCCTTTTCGAGGTTTCTTCGTGAAAGCTGCCCTGTTTATTGCCATCGCCTTTCTGGCCGGCGGCCTGTTGCCGATTCAGGGGGCCATCAATGCTCGCCTGGGGCAGGCGCTGCACCACCCGTTACAGGCCTCGCTTATCTCTTTCGCCGTCGGTACCGGTTTTCTGGCCTGCTGTCTGTGGCTGTCGGGAATCGGCTTCCCTCCCCTGGGGACCGTCGGAAAGGTTCCCTGGTATCTGCTCTGCGGCGGCCTGATGGGGGCGGTCTTCGTCACCACGGTCCTGGTTCTGGTGCCTCGCATCGGAGTCGCCAATATGCTGATCGGAGCCATGGCCGGTCAGCTATTAATCTCGATGCTGATCGATCACTTCGGCTGGCTCGGCGTTCCGGTCCATTCGCTCGGGATCTCCCGGATTCTTGGCGGCGTTTTTCTGCTGCTCGGGG
>MHXM01000008.1:0-1799 GCA_001825565.1 Desulfuromonadaceae bacterium GWC2_58_13 | reverse complement strand
CCGGGCCTGCCGTTAATCATCCCACCTCGATCCGTTCCTGGTTGCCGTTGGTCAAGCCGTGCATCAGGGTCAGATATTCCCGCAAGTGGCGAGTGATCAGGTAATTTTCCCAGACAAAGCGTTTCGCACGTTCCCCCATTTGCTGGAGGACATCCCGCCGGTGCAACAGATAGCGGGTGCGCAGGGCTGCGCCTTCCGGCGTCCGTACCAGAAACCCGGTGTAATGATTGATCACCTGCAGGCGGATGCCTCCGGTATCTCCACCGATCACCGGACGGCCCTTCCACATCGCTTCGGTCACAGTCAGGCCGAACCCCTCGCGTAGCGATTTTTGCAGCACAATGTCGGCCAGACGCTGCAGGGCGTTGATGGTCCGATGGGAATCCGCCGGCAGCAGCAGGACATGGATATTCGGGTCGTCCTGCACCGCCTCCAGCACCTCGCTCAGCACCGCCTTGCCTTCCGGGTCATCCGCTGCCTCCCCTCCGGCCAGCACCAGTTGCAGTGGAGTCAGTTTGCGGGCCAGGCGATAGGCCTCAATGACGCCAAGAGGATCCTTGAATCGATCGTAGCGGGACACTTGCAGGATCATCGGCAGATCGGGGTCGATCCTGAAGCGCTTGCGCACGGCTTCGATCTCTTCAATGGGCAGGTCGCAGTTTTTGTCGCTCAGGGGATCGATACTGGGGGCGATAATGTATTGCGGATGTGCCAGCGGCTGGGCAAATTCCGGCAGTGAAAAGATGCTGGCATCGTAACCGCTGACGAAGTTGCGCAGATATTTCCAGACCGGCCGGTGCGGATGGCTGGCATCGATATGAAAGCGCCAGATCCACTTGCCCTTGCGTTGTGGAAAATGACTGAGCAGAGCGGCCGGTTGCGGATCATGGATGAAGACGAAATCGGCGTCGTTCAGAAGCTCCCGCAGGGCGTCGGCATTTTCGGCATTGGTTTTTTCGTATTCCCGCAGTAGATGGTCCTGGATGCTCACCGGCATCCCCTGCAGGGCGTTGTGAAAACCTTTGGTGCATTGGTAAAAGAGGTTGCTTCCGGTGATGATCTCCCAGCGGGCATCGATGCCCAGCGCACGTTTAAAGGGGATCAGTTTGTGCAGGATTTCCGCGACCCCGCCTCCTGCTCGGGTCGAATTGACATGGACCACTCTGGCTCCCTTAAGCGGTGCGGCTAGCTGCTCAATATGATGGATGACATCGCGGCCGGCCACTTCCTGGTAGTTTTGCAGCAGTTGCCGAAGCTCCGGGTCACTCCACTCTTTCATCTCGCCGCCTCCTCGAAGTATTGACTGAAGGCCTGGGTTACCCTGTGGCGGAGCTCGCCCAACGAGGAAAAATACGGGTCGACACTGCACAATCTGGACGCCAGTCGCTGGTAGGTGTCGCCAAATCCGGCCAACCAGGTGCTGAAATCGTCGCAGCGCTCCAGGGTGCGGGAGCGGGCATCAATGAAATGATAATAGATGCTGCCGGTGGTCAGTTGCGCCAGCTGCGGGAATAAGGCCTCCGGCTGGTCGAATCGCAGACCGGTGTCGAAGACGACGATCTGCGATTTTAAAAAATGAAATTGTTGATCGGTGGTGGCCCAGGGGACCATCTCGCTTTCATCGAGCCGTAACTCAACGGCTTCGATAATCTCCTGGCGCAAACTTTCCAGGTCGTCGAAATCGGTCGGCGTCACCATGCTCAGGCGTTCGGCGAGGGGCTTGTCATGCAGGGCATGATAAATCCAGGAGGCAAAATCGTTGTTGTATTCCGGTTCGTCGAACTGGGCTCGTAGCAGGC
>MHXM01000007.1:320-10487 GCA_001825565.1 Desulfuromonadaceae bacterium GWC2_58_13 | reverse complement strand
CGTGATTCTGAAAATCGATCCCGATACCCGCCAGGCGGCTCTGGATCGGACCCGCGCCGAGTGCGACCTGCGCCGGAGCAGCCGGGACCGGTTCAAAACCCTGCTCGACGAAAAACTGGTCAGCGCCCAGGAATTCGAAGATGCCAGCTGTGCCTATGAGGTGGCCGCTGCGGAACAGCGCCAGGCCCGGGTCGCTCTCGACCAGAGTTTTCTGAAAAGCCCCGTGGACGGGGTATTGGATCGTCTGCTGGTCGATCGCGGAGAACATGTTTCCGCCGGCACCCAGGTGGCGTTGGTGGTACAGATCGACCGGCTCAAGGTTTTGGTCGATGTGCCGGAGAAGGATGTCGGTTACCTTCAATTGGGCGAATCGATGCGGGTGGTGCAGGCAACGGTCGATGGCCGGGACAGGGACGCCTTTACCGGTGAACTGATTCATCTGGCGTACAAGGCCGATTCGGTGACCCGCACGTATCGGGCTAAAATCGCTGTCGACAATTCCGAGGGACGGCTGCGTCCGGGGATGATCGTTCGAGTCGAAGCGGTACGCCGCGATTTGCCGGCGGCGATTGCCGTGCCCCTGTACGCCCTGGTCGATCAGGGCGGCAGGAAGGTGGCCTTTGTTGCCGAAAACGGTGTCGCCCGCCTGCGGGAGGTGACGACCGGATCGATTATCGGCGACCTGGTGGTGATTGAAGCAGGACTTTCGGCCGGAGAGCGTTTGCTGGTCAAAGGGCAGCACCTGGTGGTCGATGGGTCCGCCATCGCCGTGGCGGGGAACTGACATGCTGATTTCCGATGTCGCCATTCGTCAGCGCAGCACCGTCTTTGCCCTGATGTTCATTGCCATCGTCATCGGGGTGTACAGCTACCTGACCCTGCCGCGGGAATCGAATCCCGACATCACCATTCCCTATGTGCTGGTGGTGACCACCTACGAAGGAGTGGCCTCCTCCGACATCGAATCCTTGGTGACCCTGCCCATCGAACGCAAACTCAAGGGGCTCAAGAACGTCAAGGAAATCCGTTCGGTGAGCGCCGAGGGGTCATCGATGATCACCGTCGAATTCAATCCCGATGTCGACATCGACGACGCCCTGCAATGGGTGCGCGACAAGGTCGATCAGGCCAAGGGCGATCTCCCCAACGATCTGGAAAACGACCCGTCGATTCTTGAAATCAACCTCTCCGAGTTCCCGATCCTGATGGTCGCCGTTTCCGGCGAGGTCAGTGAAACGGTACTCAAGGGCGTGGCCGAAGAACTGGAGGAGCGAATCGAGGAAATCCCCGGGGTGCTCGACGTGGTGCTCACCGGCGGCCGCGAGCGGCAGGTACGGGTCGAGTTCGACCCCGACCGGTTGGCGGCTTACCGTTTGTCATTCGCCGAGATCCTGGCGGCGATCCAGCGCGAGAACGTCAATATCCCCGGCGGCAGCATCGACATCGGCGAAGGCAAATACCTGCTGCGCATTCCCGGAGAATTCACCGATCCCAACCAGATCGACAATCTGGTCATGGTGACCAGGGATGGACGGCCGATCTACTACAAGGACGTGGCGACGGTCCATTTCACCTTCGAGGACCGCACCAGCTACGCTCGGCTTGAGGGGGTCGAGAGCATCACCCTGGCGGTCAAGAAGCGGACCGGCGAAAACATCATCGCCGTGGCCGATCAGGTATTCGCCCTGCTCGAAGTGGCGCGGGGCATGGTTCCGGACGGCATCGACCTGTCGGTGACCCTGAACCAGTCGAAGGATATCCGGCGCATGGTGACAGAGCTGGAAAACAACATCCTGACCGGGTTGATCCTGGTGGTGGCGGTGCTGTTCCTGTTTCTCGGTCTGCGCAATTCGCTGTTCGTGGCGCTGGCCATCCCCTTCTCGATGCTGCTCTCCTTTATCGTCATCCAGGCGCTGGGGATGACCCTCAACATGGTCGTGCTGTTCAGCCTGATTCTCGCCCTGGGGATGCTGGTCGACAATGCCATCGTTATCGTCGAGAACATCTATCGACACATGCAGGAAGGCAAGGGGCGCGTTGCTTCCTCCCGCGAGGCCGCCAGCGAAGTCGGCTGGCCGGTGATCAGCTCTACCCTGACCACCCTCTGCGCATTTTTCCCCATGACCTTCTGGCCGGGAATCATGGGGGAATTCATGAAGTTTCTGCCGATCACCCTGATCATCACCCTGACCTCGTCGCTGTTCGTCGCCCTGGTGATCAATCCGGTGATCTGCGCCAGTTTCATGCGCCTCCGCCCGGCGGAACTCAACCCCGACGAAGACCGCAGCCTGGTGCTGCGCCTGTATCGCCGGCTGCTGGAAAAGTCTCTCGATTACCGTTGGACGGTGCTCGCCTTCTCGTTCGGGCTGCTGGTGTCGATCACCGCCTGCTATAGCCTGCTCGGGCACGGGGTCGAGCTTTTCCCCGACTCCGATCCGAACCGGGCTTATGTCGAAATCAAGGCGCCCGAGGGGACCAGCCTCGATTCTTCGGACCAACTGGCCAAAAAGGTCGAGGCCATCGCCAGGCTTGAGCCGGATCTTCGCTTCGTCATCGGCGAGGTGGGAGTGGCGCCGAGCGGAGAGGCGGGGGCCGAAAGCGGCAGCCAGTCGCACATGAGCAAAGTATCCCTCGAATTCGTCGATCGCGCCGAGCGGCACGAAAGCTCCAACCATGTGCTGGAGAGGATTCGTGTCGCTCTGGCTGATTACGTCGGGGCGGAAATCAAGGTCGAAAAAGAGAAGCACGGTCCGCCGACCGGTGCCCCGGTCAGTATCGAGGTCAGCGGCGAAAACGTCGAAACCCTCGATGTGCTGGTGGCCCATGCCAGGGAATTGATCAAGGACGTGCCGGGACTGGTCGATCTCAAGGACGATTTTTCCCGGGCCAAACCGGAGATCCGGGTGCTGGTCGACCGGGAAAAATCGAGCCTGCTCGGACTATCGACCTCGGACGTCTCCAATATGGTCAAGGCCGCCATCAGTGGCAGCAAGCTCGGCACCTACCGTTACGGGCAGGACGAGTACGACATCGTGGTGCGTCTCCCCGAAGCCCGGCGCAAAACCCTGGCCGACATCGAGAACCTGCTGATTCCCACCCCCGCCGGCGACCCGGTGCCTTTATCGACGGTGGCGTCAATCGTCATGTCCACCGGCTTTGGCTCGATCCGGCACCTCGACCAGAAACGGGTGGTGACCCTGTCGGCGAATACCCTGGGGCGCAACAGTAACGAGGTGCTCAGGGAGGTTGAGTCCCGTTTAGCCGGGCTGGACCTGCCGGCCGGGTACAAAGTGGCTTTTGCCGGTGAGCAGGAGGAACAGCAGCAGGCTTCGGATTTTCTCGGCAAGGCTTTTATCTCCGCCATCTTTCTCATCGCGCTGGTGCTGATTACCCAGTTCAATTCGGTGATGCAGACCCTGATCGTGATGACCTCGGTCATTCTGTCTCTGACCGGGGTTTTTCTCGGGCTGATGGTGACGGCCACGCCTTTCGGCATTATCATGACCGGCATCGGCGTGATTTCCCTGGCCGGAGTGGTGGTCAACAACGCCATCGTGCTGATCGATTACATCAACCAATTGCTGGCTCGGGGCCAGAATCTGCGCGAGGCGCTGGTGCGTGCCGGGATCGTGCGTTTTCGTCCGGTCATGCTGACCGCCATGACCACCATCCTCGGTCTGTTGCCGATGGCCATCGGCGTGAGTTTCGATTTCAAGACATTTACCTGGGAGATCGGCGGCGAATCCGCTCAGTGGTGGGGACCAATGGCGGTGGCGGTGATCTACGGGCTGGGGTTTGCGACCATCCTGACCCTGGTGGTGGTGCCGGTCCTTTATTCGTTGACCCATTCCTTGTTCGGGAGGCAAAAACAGGAGTAGGCGCGGCTCGTATTTTAAACGCAAAAGTGGCCGTCCCGAAAATGCCGGGACGGCCACTTTTGCGTTTATACTCAAGGCCTATTTATCGCAGGCGAATGCCGAAAAGGGTTTTGGTCGGACCGTCTTCGATGAAGGTGATCTGTCCTTCGTGAGGCCGAAGCGGCTTGGCTTCGCTTTTGGTGTGACCGGAAAAGGCCAACATCTTGCTGCCCACCCGCATGGCCTTGACCTGAATGGAATCGGTTTCGTCACGATTATCGTAAGATTCCATGATTTCGACCCATTTACCGATGCACAGGTAGCTGTTTGCTTCGCGGGGTATTTCGTATGTCATGTCCTCGTCTCCTTCCGCCAGGGCCGGCACGGATACCGTATACACTATTAAAATACAGATGGATTAGGCGAGGCAATGCATAAAATAAATATGCACTAATGTCTTTTTTGCGGGAGGGTGCGCAGGAAAAAGAACGTCAGGCCGGGAAGCAATAGAAAGAACAGGATCCCCAGCAGCACAAAGGTTCGATGCAGGCCAAGGGCGTCGGCCGACCAGCCAACCAGGGGGCCGCTGCAGACAAACATCAAGCGAAATACCAGGGATTTGAGCGAAAGGATACTGGCGCGATTGCTACGCTTGGAGGCGGCCTGCAGATGCTGACGCATGCGGGGACCTTGCAGGCCGCGCATGGCGGTCAGCAGGAAATAGAAAACGAAGCCCCACCAGGCTGTCGCCAATCCCAGACCGGCGTAGCCGGCGACCGTCAGGAGCAGCAACAGGATCGTCATGCCACGTTCGCCGAGGTGAAAAAAGGCTCGGTGGCTGAGCATCGAAAACATCGCCACGGTCAGATTGGCGACCGCCCAGATCGGGCCGAACCAGACCAGCGGAACGCCGGATTGCTGCATGGTGGGTTGAATCAGCCAGACCGGGAAGAACGAGGCCAGCCCGAGCAGGGTGGTCAGCAGGATGGTGTAGCGCAAATGGGTGTTTTCGACCAGGGCGTGGCGGCCGACGGACCAGGCCTCGGCAAGGTGCGACTGGGGGCTTGACGTCGGTTCGGCCGGCACCTCGACCAGCGACCGGCTGATGATCAGGGCCAGCAGCCAGACCCCGATCTGCACAAAAAACGGCAGCAGCGGAGCCGTCGCGTACATGACCCCGGCGAAAATCGCACCGGAAGCCTCGCCGATCTGGGCAAAACCGGTCATGCGACCGTCGTAGCGCGCGTAGTCTTCCTCCCGTCCGGATTGGTGCAGGGTTTCGAACAGCAGGGCGCTGTCGGAGCCGCTGATAAAGGCAAAGGAGATGCCGAGCAGGATTTCGGCGAGAAGGACTTCGCCGAAGGTTCCGGCCAGGGTGTACAGCGCCCATCCGGCAATGCCGAGGATCGACGCCAGGTTAAGGGAGAATCGGTAGCCGAGACGATCGCTCAGATACCCGGAAGGATATTCCATCGCCATGGTGGCCAATGAAAAGAGCCCCTGCAACAGCAGGATCTCGGTCAGCGACAGACCGATCTGGTCTTTCCAGAACAGGGTGATGACCGCCATCGGGAACAGGGTCATCTTGAGAAAGGAAAAGGCGTAGAGCTTGCGGATGTTGCCGTTCAGGTTCAAGGCGCGGGATTATTCCTGCCAGTAGATGCAGGCCGCCGGACAATTATCCATGGCTTCCTCGATCTTGCTCTCCGGGGCGCCGATCGGGTTGTAAACGTATGATTTGCGTTCGCCGTGGGCATGGTCGTGGCCGTGATCATGGTCGCCATTCATGCGGAAAACCTCGGGACAGATCTGGGTACAGACTTCGCAGCTGATACATTGTTCCTGGTCGACGACGGGAATGCGGGGCATGAAAATCCTCCTTGTGGGTTTCGCGCGCCATCCTAGCAGTCCACATGATTTTTGTCAGCCCGGAAATGTTCGGATTCACAACTATTCGACGTTTTAACCCGGCTTCGAGGGTGAGCCCCGTTGTGTTGTGCCATATAAAAGGTTAGAGTAACCGGGATATTATAGCGTGCTTGGAACTGTCGAAGCGCAGGAGGGCGTCGTGTCAAGGGTCGTGGGATTGCGTACTGAAATACTTGTCAACCTGACCATTCTGGTCGGAGCGGCCCTGTTGTTCGCCGGCTTTCTGCTGCTCAAGCTTACCGAAAAAGAACTGGTGACCCAACGCGTCTCCAATGCGGTCGATATGGCCGAAGTTCTGGCCAGGGCACTTGCGGGGGATGCCGAGTCGCCGGAAGTCATGACTGGGCGCGCCCATTCCTTGCTGAAGCCGTTATCATCGCAGATCGAGTCCTGGATTCTTTATGACAGCGATCTGCAGCCGGCGGCTTCGTTTCAGCTGACCAGCCACGATTCGCCCGGCGATCTCGCACGATTCAGGTTTGTCGAAGAGCCCGTAGTGGTGGTTGACTATGCCTCCGGCTGGCTACCGTTTAATCAGGAACCGGCAGCGGGGGAGGTTTCGGTCACCTTGCCATTGCGGGATCAGCGGAAATTCGTCGGAATTTTCCAGGCCCGGTTTTCCCTCGGCGACATCCGCCTGCGGGTTCAATCCGCCCGGCAACTGGTTCTGCTGTATGTTGCGATGTATGGCCTGACCCTGGTTGTTTTTGGGCTCTACCTGCTCGGGCGCAACGTGGTTCGGCCGATCAGGCATTTGCAGGAACTGACTCAATCGGTGGCGGGAGGCAACCTGGAAGCGTCGCTGGAGGTGTCTGGTCCGCGCGAAATTGCCGATCTGACGGAATCCTTCAACCGCATGATTTCATCCCTGCGGCAGAGCCGTGAAGAGACTCGAACCCACATTATTTCATTGCAGAAAGTCAACGATGAACTGATCCGCTCGGAAAAAATGGCTTCGGTTGGCCATCTGGCGGCGGGAATGGCCCACGAGATCGGCAACCCGCTGGGGGCGATCGTCGGTTATCTCGAATTGTTGAAGGCCGAACTTCCCGAGGCCGGCCAGCGCGATTTGACGGACCGTTCGCTGGTCGAAGCCGGAAGGATCGACCGGCTGGTCCGCGAACTGCTTGATTTTGCGGCACCAACCCCCTGCCGTGGCGAAGCTTTCGATCCCGTCGCCGTGGCGGCCGAGTCCCTGGAACTATTGCAGAACCAAGGGGCGCTTGAAGGGCGCAAGGTGGATTGCCAGCTGCCGGGGAGATTGCCCTGCGTCGAAATGGTTCGACACCGCTTGCAGCAGGTGCTGGTCAACCTGTTGATCAATGCCCGCGATGCCACTGTCGATGGCGATCTGATCTGTCTGGCGGGAGGAGTCGATCAAGGAGCCCCCTGGTTGTCGGTGCGTGATACCGGCAGCGGGATTGCTCCAGAGGCGCGGGTTCACCTTTTCGACCCTTTTTACACCACCAAAACTTCGGGGCGCGGTCGCGGCCTCGGCTTGGCCATCTGTCAGAGAATCATCGAAGAGGCTGGGGGGAGTATCGAGGTCAGTTCCGAGCCCGGACGAGGGAGCGAATTCCGGATCTGGCTGAAACCGATGGAGACGGAATGAAAAAAGTATTGAATCAAATCCTGATCATTGACGACGAAGCGTCGATGCGGCACATGCTGAGCCTGGTGCTGCAAAAACAGGGATATCGCGTAGTCGAAGCCGGTAGTGGCGATGAAGCCCTTGACCTGCTGGGACGGGAGAACTGCATCCTCGCCCTCTGCGATATCCGTATGCCGGGGATGGGAGGGCTGGCGTTTCTCGCCGAGTTGAAAAAGAAGCGGATGGCCTTGACCGTCATCATGATGAGTGCTTTCGGGTCGATCGATACGGCTATCGAATGCATGAAACAGGGGGCCTACGACTATATTTCCAAGCCGTTCAAGCCGGACGAGGTGGTGCTGGCGGTTAAGAAGGCCGAAGAACGTCTCGGCCTGCAGATGGAGAATGAGCGACTCAAGCAGGAACTGGCCGCTGGCGGCAGCGGGCGCCAACTGGTTTTTGCCAGCGAAACCATGGTCAAGGTGATGTCCATGGTGCGCAAGGTCGCCGGTTCCGTCTCGCCGGTTTTAATTACCGGCGAAACCGGAACCGGCAAGGAACTGGTTGCCCGGGCGTTGCATGCCGAGGGAGGGCGGCGAAAAGGGCCCTTTGTGGCGGTCAACTGCAGTGCCATTGCCGCGGGGTTGCTCGAGAGCGAACTTTTCGGCCATATGCGGGGGGCCTTTACCGGAGCCGATCGAGAACGTCAGGGGCTGTTTGGCGCGGCCGATGGCGGAACCCTGTTTCTGGATGAAATTGGAGAGATGCCCCTTGATTTGCAGCCCAAGCTGCTGCGGGTGCTACAGGAAGGCGAAGTGTTGCGGGTCGGCGATACCCGTCCGCAAAAGGTCAATGTAAGAATTCTGGCTGCCACCGGTCGGGATCTCAGAGATGAAATTGCCGCCGGCAGGTTCCGCGAAGATTTGTATTTTCGCCTGGCGGTGGTTGATATCCACATTCCTCCGCTTCGGGAACGGAAGGATGACATTGCAGTTCTTGCTGGGCATTTTCTGGAATTGGCGGCCCGTCGCGAGGGAAGGCCGACGCCGGTTCTGAAACCCGATGCCGTCGCCGCGCTGCAGGGGTATGCCTGGCCCGGCAATGTGCGGGAACTGGAAAACCTGATGGAGAAAACCCTGATCTTCTGCCGCGGCGAAGCGATCGACCAGGTCACGCTCCCCTGGGAAGTCCGACGCCGGGAGCGGGACCGAGACGAAGGCTATTCACTCAAACAGGCGATAGCGCGCCTGGAGCGGGAATACATCCGCAAGGCCCTGGTGGCCACTGGCGGTAATCGCACCCAAGCTGCGCGCCTCCTTGAAATCAGCCTGCGGGCGCTTATTTACAAGTTAAAAGAAATGGGGGAACCCTGATGGCTGTGTTACTCTCCTGATTTGGCGAGGGTTATGGAAAATTCCTGGGTGGTTTTCCCGTCATCGGGGTCTTCGACGGTGATTTTGATCGGATAGGTACCCGCCGTCACGCCACTCAGCGACCAATTGACCTGGCCCGATTCGCCGATGGTCATCCCCTCCGGCGCTTCCGCCAGCTGATAGGTCAACTTCTGGCCGTCCGGGTCCGAAGCTTCCACCTGATAGACATATTCCAAGGCTTCGAATTTTTCGGGCGGTTTGGAGATGATGCGCGGTGGGGCATTGGGAATGGTCAGAGCCTCGCTGGCGTAGGTCTCGCCCTCCTCGATACCGTCGTGAGGGGTAATTTTGACTTGAATGGTGTCGCCTTTTTGGTAACGGTCGGTCACCAGGGTTTCCGCTGTGGAAAACAGATCTTCCTCGCCGTTGACCAGCCACTGATAATTCAGGGTGACTTCGTCGCTGTCGGCGTCCTCGGTGACGGCGTTCACCCGGATGTCGCCCCGTCGCAGGGCCTGTTCGGAGGTGGCCGAGACTTCGACGATCTGGGGCGGACTGTTGCCGACCATCACGCTTGCCCGACTTTCCGTCCCGACCAGCAGCACCTCGACCTGATCGTTCCGACGCAGCTTGTCGCTGCACAGGCTATTCCCCGTCTGTTCTGAAACTTCCTCGCCATTGACCAACCAGCGATACTCGGCGCGCCTCACCTTCCCCTGCACGAAGGCTTTCAGGCAGTCCTGGGCGGTGGGGTGGGCGGGAAGCAACAGTACGGCTGCGGGTGCCTGCCGGTCGACCGCGGCGGATCTAGACGGTGTGGTCGAAGGCGTCGTCGGTCGCCGGGCCTGTCCCGGGGCGGGCGCGGATTTGGCCGGAACGGCATTTGGGGGATCTTCGCCGCACGCCAGTAACAGACTGGCGGCGCTGATCATGAACAAAACCTTAAACCACTTTGCCATTTTTTTACTCCATATCCCCGGCCGGGAGGGTCAACCCCGGCCGAGGGGTGTCGGGTGAATTCAAGCCAATCCTACCATTGCATCCAGTAAACCGGGCTGATGAGTTTGATATCGGGCGCCGCCGTGGCTTCCACCTTGTCGCTGCTGCTGATGAGCTGAGTGACACTGCCCGAGGCGTCGATGAGGGTGACGATTCCCGAGGGAATCCCTTCGCCTAGGGTGCGGACCCGATCGTCTCGAGCCAGGATTTCGCCATCTTCGCCGATGCTACGTTCATTGACCGCCGGGGTGCCGTCCTCATTATAATAGTCCGTGTCGCTGTCCAGGTCGTTGGCGATGTAGTAATTGGCGACCGCCTCGGCGGTCCGGTAGTTCAGATGGTAGAGTCGCGAGATGCCGAGGTTGCCCGCTTCGCAACCGGCCCGGTCCCCGGTTTCCAACTGATAGGTGGAAAAATA
>MHXM01000007.1:0-282 GCA_001825565.1 Desulfuromonadaceae bacterium GWC2_58_13 | reverse complement strand
TTTCGCCGGGATCGGTCACCTCTGGGTTGTCGGTGCGGTCGGTGCCATCCAGTTTGATGTACCAACCGTAGGTGAAGTGGTCCACGCCGTTGACCTGATAGGGGGCGGATGGCGACGACAGCATCCGGTCGAGAAGCGCGTCGGCCTCTTCCTTGGTGGTGTCGGGATTCTGAAGGATATTGGCGGTGGCGTCGACCAACGCAGACTCCGTGATCGGATAGCTGCCCTGGGCGCCCCAATCGATGACGCAATACATGCGGTCGGTGGTGCCCATATTCAGCG
>MHXM01000006.1:16858-18188 GCA_001825565.1 Desulfuromonadaceae bacterium GWC2_58_13 | reverse complement strand
CCCGAGATAGGAGGCGTTGCTTTTGGGAGCGGTGGCGAGGTAGGTGACCCCGTGGGCCAGGTTGATACGGGCTTCGGGCATGCCGACGAAATGGACCGCCTGCTGCACGGCGAGGGCGATCTGCAACCCCCGGGGATCGGCATTGCCGACGTCCTCGGAGGCGAAGATGACCATGCGGCGGACGATGAACAGGGGATCTTCGCCTGCTTCCAGCATCCGCGCCAGCCAGTAGAGGGCGCCGTCGGGGTCCGAGCCGCGCATGCTTTTGATGAAAGCGGAGATCACGTTGTAATGTTCTTCGGCCCCTTTGTCGTAAAGCAGGGCTTTTTTCTGCAGGGCATCCTGCACCCCCTCAAGGGTGATCGTCCCGGAGGCCCCGGCGGCGGCGACCTCGAGGGTGTTGAGGGCGATTCGGGCGTCGCCGTCGGCCTGCTCGGCGAGAAACTCGCAGGCGTCGTCGGCGAGGCCGAGGTTGCGTCCGCCCAGGCCGCGAGGGTCGGTCAGTGCCCGGGCGAGGAGAATTTTGATGTCCTCCGGTTCGATCCGGTTGAGGACGAAGACCCGCGAGCGGGAGAGGAGCGCCGAGTTGACTTCAAAGGAAGGGTTTTCGGTGGTGGCGCCGATCAGGATGATGTCGCCTCGCTCGACGTAGGGGAGAAAGGCGTCCTGCTGGGCCTTGTTGAAGCGGTGAATTTCGTCGACGAACAGAAGGGTTTTTCGTCCATGATAGCCTTTGTCTTGCCGGGCTTTGGCGACGATTTCGCGGACTTCCTTGACCCCCTGCAGCACCGCCGAGAAAAAGACGAAATGGCTTTGGGTCGAATTGGCGATCACCTGGGCCAGGGTGGTTTTGCCGGTGCCGGGCGGCCCCCAGAAGATCACCGACGCGACCTGATCCGACTCGATCAGCCGGCGCAACACCTTGCCTTCGCCGAGCAGATGCTGCTGGCCGACCATCTCGTCCAGGCTCTGCGGCCGCAATCGTTCCGCCAGGGGCGCATCGGCGGCATTTCGGGGATTTTGTTCGAAAAGATCCATGGTGACTCTGAATGAAAAGGGTCCGGGAAGGATTATTTATAGCACGGATTGGGGGTGGTGAGACAGAGAAAGCTCTCCAGCGGATGTCATGGCGCGGCTCGTATCCCCTACTGCCCACCTTTGCGGCGGCGGTAGACTTTCCCTTGGCGACTATGGTATCTTTCGTTTTTCGCGGAAAGGGAAGGTGTCATGAAGCGGATCGGACTCTACGCCAAGCGCAACAACCCCAATGCCATCATCGTGGCCCGCGAGGTAACCGCCTGGCTGCAGGAACGGAGTGTCGAGGTGTTTC
>MHXM01000006.1:8841-16820 GCA_001825565.1 Desulfuromonadaceae bacterium GWC2_58_13 | reverse complement strand
ATCGTTGTGCTCGGCGGGGACGGCACCCTCATTTCGGTGGCTCGCCGGGTCGGCGATCTGCGTACCCCGATTCTTGGCGTCAACCTCGGCAGTCTTGGTTTCCTCACCGAAATTACCCTGGACGAACTCTACCCGATGCTGGAAAAAGTGATCGAAGGGGAATTCACCGTGACCAACCGGATCATGCTAGATGCGGTGGTGCGTCGCGGCAACCAGGAGGTGGGACGCTACCGGGTACTCAACGACGTGGTCATTAACAAGGGGGCCATCGCCCGCATCATCGACATGGAAGTCACCGTCGACAACGACTACCTGACCACCTTCAAGGCCGATGGCCTGATCATCTCCACCCCGACCGGGTCCACCGCCTACAACCTGGCGGCCGGCGGGCCGATCATCTATCCCGGGCTGCACTGCCTGGTCGTTTCGCCGATCTGCCCCCACATGCTGACCAACCGGCCGATCATCGTCTCCGACGAGGCGATCATCCGGGTCGAGGTCAAATTTAAGGACGAAGATGTGGCCTTTACCGCCGACGGCCAGGTCGGCATGCCGTTGAAAGGGGGCGACGTGGTGGAAATCCGCAAATCCCGCAGCAGCACTCTACTGATCAAAAGCCCATCCAGGGATTTTTTCGAGGTCCTGCGCACCAAGCTCCACTGGGGCGCTCGCTAAGCGAACATCCATGCTGACCGATCTCATTATCCGCAATTTCGCCATCATCGACCGCTTGCAGGTTTCCTTCCAGGCCGGTTTCAATGTCCTGACCGGGGAAACCGGAGCCGGCAAGTCGATCATCATCGACGCCGTCGGCTTGCTGCTGGGCGAACGGGCCCGCCCCGACCTGATCCGTACCGGCGAAGAGGAGGCGACGGTGGAAGCGCTGTTCGACCTCACCGACTCCCCGGACCTGCACCGGGAGCTGGCCGACGCCGGCTGCGACGCCGGCGATGAACTTTTGGTGCGGCGCATCGTCTCCCGCGCGGGCAAGAATAAGGTTTTCATTAACGGCTCCTTGGCGACGCTGGCCCAGTTGCAGCCGTTGACCGCCGGATTGATGGTCATCTACGGCCAGCATGCCCAACAGGGATTGCAACGCTCCGACCTGCACCTGGATCTGCTTGACGGCATCGCCGAAACCGGCCCGCTGCTGTTGGCCTACCGCAAGACCTACGATGACGCGCGGCAGCTGCAAGAGCGGTTGCATCGGCTCGACGAGGCGGAGCGGGATCGCCAACACCGTTTGGACTACCTCGGTTTTCAGAGCCGGGAGCTGGCCGAAGCCAATCTGCGGACCGGCGAGGATGACGAGTTGGAAGCGGAGCGACTGTTGCTGCTGCACGCCGAGCGATTGGCGGCGGCCACCGGCGGCGGTTACGACACCCTCTATGGGGAGGACGGCGCGGTCTGCGAACGGCTCGAAGCGATGGCGGTCAACCTCGAAAATCTGACCAATATTGACCCGGCGCTCGGGCATCTGGCTGAAACCCTGCGCAGTGCCCTGTATTCCCTTGAGGATGTGGCGTTGCAGTTGCGCGATCATGCCCAGAAGGTGAGTTTCGAACCGGGGCGGCAGAACGAGGTTGAAGAGCGGCTGGCCCGGCTGGCCAGTCTCAAGCGCAAGTACGCGCCGACCATCGAAGAGATGCTGACCCTCCGCCAGCGCATCGACCAGGAACTGGCTGAATTGACCGACCTGGACGCCACCCGCGACAGCCTGGCCAAGGCCCTGGGCCTGGCTCGCGAAAAGATGCAACAGGCAGGTCAGGCGCTGTCCGAACAACGTCGAAGGGGAGCGGCCCTGTTGCAGCAACGGGTCGAGGCCGAACTGTCCGGTTTGGCCATGGGGCGGGCTCGTTTCGAGATGCGCCTGACACCGCTGCCCGAGGCGGGTTCCCGGGGGCTGGAAAAGGGCGAGTTCTACCTGTCGCCCAATCCAGGCGAGGAGCCAAAACCGTTGGCGAGAATCGCCTCGGGTGGGGAACTGTCGCGGATCATGCTCGCGCTCAAACGTGCCGCGCCCGAGGCCGGCGGCATCCCGACCCTGATTTTCGACGAGGTCGATGCCGGCATCGGCGGCGAGGCGGCCACCGCGGTTGGAGAAAAATTGCGGGGGGTAGCCAATGGTCGGCAGGTTCTTTGCATCACTCATCTGCCCCAAGTCGCCGCTTTTGCCGATGTCCATTACCGGGTTGAAAAACAGGAGCGCGACGGGCGCACCTTTACCGCTCTGGTTCGGCTTGATGGCGAGGAGCGAACCCGCGAAATGGCCCGCATGCTCGGCGGCGCCAAAGTTACCGAACGTACTCTCGAACACGCTCGCGAACTGATCGACGTGTCGAACCCGGGATGAATCGTTTTTCCCCTCTTCCACCAATTGTTAATCCAGGGAGATTGTCCATGATCCGCAAAGCGCGCATGGCCGATGCCAAGCCTATCCATAAGTTGCTGATGACCTATGCCCAGCAGGGACTGATGCTGTCCCGGTCGCTTGCCGACATTTTTGAGGGCATTCGTGATTTTTATGTCTTTGAGGTCGATGAGCAGGTGGTCGGCACCGTGTGTCTGCACATCTGCTGGTCCGATCTGGCCGAAGTTCGTTCGCTGGCGGTCGATGACAGCCAGGGCGCGAAAGGGATCGGTCGTCAACTGGTCGAAGCCTGCCTGAATGAAGCCCGTGGTCTCGGCATTGCCCGGGTCTTTGCCCTGACCTACAAACCCGGTTTCTTTGGCAAGCTGGGGTTCCACGAAATCGAGAAATCCGAACTGCCGCATAAAATCTGGGGCGATTGCATCAAGTGCCCCAAGTTTCCCGAATGCGACGAAATTGCCATGAGTATTGAATTCTGAAACGGGATTCTCCCACTTTTGTGGCTGGCTAAAAAACTTGACATTTCGGGTCGTGTTCCATTAATAATCGGAACATTGTCCTAAAAACGCCTGGTACGTCTGCACCATGCAGGCGTCGGACGGAGGGTTGTTTGTCCCCAAAAAAGTTCACGGTACTGGTAATCCCGGAAGGATCCCACCATGTTCGCCGCTTCGCATTCAAGCGTTGCTGGCTGGTGGCGACGGTTGTCTTTGGGGTCGTCTTTCTGGCCGGAGTCGGTCTGCTGGGATGGGATTATTGTCGGATTAATCTGGATCGGGGCGAACTCGGCCGACTCAGGGTCGAGAACCGGACCCAGCAGGGTGATCTGCGTCGTCTGACGGCGAACCTTGAAGGTTTGCGCCAGGACCTCATGGTGCTGTCGCAGAACGATGCCAAGGTCCGGGTCATGGCCAAGCTGGGCAAGCCCAAGATCGACGGTCTGGCCGGAGTCGGCGGCCCGCCCGAGGAAGATCCGGCCAACGAGTTTTCGGCTCTGCAGCACCAGGTTGACGAAATCATGCAGGCAATCGACCTGCGGCGGGCCAGCCAAGAAGAAATCAGCGGCATCCTCAACGACGAGCGCTCCCTGCTTGGCGCCAAGCCCAAGGGCTGGCCGACCCGGGGATGGAAGACCTCGGGTTTCGGCATGCGCAAATCTCCTTTCACGGGCAGGCCGAAAATGCATGAGGGTCTGGATATCGCCGCCCGCACCGGAACCTCGGTATCGGCCACGGCGGACGGCATCGTCAGCCAGGCCGAAACCGCTCCCGGCTACGGCAAGTTGGTGGTGATCGACCACGGTTATGGTTTCAAAACCTTTTACGGGCACAACTCCAAAATTCACGTCAAGGTTGGTCAGCGGGTCAAACGCGGCGACAGGATCGCTTCGGTCGGGAGCACCGGCAGTTCAACCGGTTCGCACGTTCATTACGAGGTGCGCCGCAACAATGTCCCTCTCAATCCCAAAAAATATCTCTGAGCCAACCTGACGCTAAACGAAAAACGCCCCGGACTCACCGGGGCGTTTTTCGTTGCGGGGATTCGGACGGCTTGCGGAATGGCTTTGTGCTTGGTACCCTTATTTTTTTTGTGTTATCATCCGCATCTTTTATGGGGTTTTAAATTTGCAGTTCACAGCGACTGGATCCTGCAGTTCAGATATTTTAACGGAGATCTTTAAATGATCAGTTCCTTGATAAAGAAAATCGTTGGGAGCAAAAATGATCGCGAACTCAAGCGGTTGGGGGCGACCATCGCTAAAATAAATGCTCTCGAACCGGATATCTCCGCATTGTCCGATGTCCAGTTGTCCGGCAAAACCGTCGAGTTCCGCCAACGCCTCCAATCCGGAGAAACCCCTGACGACCTGCTCCCCGAGGCCTTTGCCGTGGTGCGCGAGGCGGGCAAACGGGTGTTGGGCATGCGCCACTTCGACATGCAGCTGGTCGGCGGCATGGTCTTGCACAGCGGTAAGATCGCCGAGATGAAAACCGGTGAAGGGAAGACCCTGGTCGCCACCCTGCCATCCTATGTTAACGCTCTGACCGGGCGCGGCGTACACGTTATCACGGTCAACGATTACCTGGCCAAACGCGACTCAGAGTGGATGGGACAGATCCATCGCTTTCTCGGCCTGACCGTCGGCGTGATAGTTCACGGTCTGACCGATGCCCAGCGCAAGGCGGCCTACGGCTGCGATATCACCTATGGGACCAATAATGAGTTTGGTTTCGATTATCTGCGCGATAACATGAAATTTTCGCTTAGCGACTACGTGCAGCGGGAACATCATTACGCCATCGTTGACGAGGTCGACTCCATTCTCATCGACGAGGCCCGGACCCCGCTGATCATTTCCGGCCCGAGCGAGGCCTCCAGCGACCTGTATTTCACGGTGAACCGCATCATTCCCATGCTGAAAAAAGGTGAAGTGATCGAGCATCGCGACGACAAGCTGGGGAAGAAAATCAAGGAATACACCGGCGATTACACGATCGACGAGAAGGCCAGATCGGCCACCCTCACCGAAGAAGGGGTGCTGCGGGTTGAAAAGTTGCTGGGGGTCGATAATCTCTACGAGCCGCACAATATCGAGATGCTGCATCACGTTAACCAGGCCGTCAAAGCCCACGCCTTGTTTAAGCGGGACGTCGATTACGTGGTGAAAGACGGCGAGGTCTTGATCGTCGACGAGTTCACCGGCCGCCTGATGCCCGGGCGGCGCTGGAGCGACGGTCTGCATCAGGCGGTGGAAGCCAAGGAAGGGGTCAAGATCGAGAGCGAGAACCAGACCCTGGCCACCATCACTTTTCAGAATTACTTCCGCATGTATGAAAAACTGGCGGGGATGACCGGCACCGCCGATACCGAGGCGGCCGAATTCCACGAGATTTACAAACTCGATGTGGTGGTGATCCCGACCAATCGTCCGATGCTGCGCATCGATGTTGCCGACATCATCTACAAGACCGAAATTGAAAAATTCAAGGCGGTGGTCGAAGATATCGTCGAATGTCACGCCAGCGGCCAACCGGCTCTGGTCGGCACCATTTCCATCGAAAAATCGGAAGTTCTGTCCGAGATGCTGCGCAAACGGGGGGTTCCGCACAACGTCCTCAATGCCAAGCACCATGAGCGGGAAGCTGAAATCGTCGCCCAGGCCGGGCGCAAGGGATCTGTGACCATCGCCACCAACATGGCCGGTCGCGGGACCGACATCATCCTCGGCGGCAATCCGGAAATGCTGGCCCGCCGCGAGGCCGCCCTCAGCGAGGATGCCGAGGCGGCCTATCCCGTCCTGCTGGAAAACTACAAGGCGATCTGCGCGGCCGAGAAAACTGCAGTCATCGATGCCGGCGGCCTGTATATCTGCGGTACCGAACGACACGAATCGCGTCGAATCGACAACCAGCTGCGGGGTCGTAGCGGTCGCCAGGGCGATCCGGGCAAGAGCCGGTTCTATATGAGTCTCGAAGACGACCTGCTGCGGATTTTCGGTTCCCACCGGGTCGCTTTCGTCATGGAAAAGCTCAAAATCCCCGATGGTGAGCCGATCGAGCACGGCATCATCTCCAAAGCCATTGAAAACGCCCAGAAGAAAGTCGAGGGGCATAACTTCGAAATCCGCAAGCATCTCATCGAATACGATGACGTCATGAACAAGCAGCGTGAGGTCATTTATACCCAACGCCGTGAGGTTCTGGGGGGCGAAAACATCCGCCAAACCGTCGAAGGGATCGTGCTGGAGATGGTCGAGGACGTAGTGGCCACCTTTTGCCCGGAAAAAACCCCGCCAGCCGACTGGAACTGGGAAAACATGGCGAAGGACCTGTTTGACCAATTCATGATCCTGCCCCAGTTTCCCGAGGTCGACAAGGGCTTGACCCGCGATATGCTGGAAGATTTTCTCAAGCAACAGGTCATGGACCGCCTGGCGGAAAAGGAAGAGGATTTTACCACCCCGGTCATGGAACATCTGATGAAGGTACTGCTGCTGCAGACCATCGACGTGCAATGGAAAGACCACCTCCTGTCCATCGACCATCTCAAGGAAGGGATCGGCCTGCGTGGCTATGGTCAGCGCAATCCCAAGGAAGAATACAAGCGCGAGGCCTACCGCCTGTTCATGGAGATGATGGGGCGCATCCGGCAGGAAGTGGTGCAGAAGCTGTTCCGGGTGCAGTTGAAGCGTGAAGAAGATGTGGAACGGATGGAGGAACGGCAACGCAAGCAGCGGCTGGTGCTCAACCGGGTGGGGGGAGAAGATCAGGTCAAGCAGCCGTCGACCCGCGACGAGGACAAGGTGGGGCGCAACGACCCCTGTCCCTGCGGCAGCGGCAAGAAATACAAAAAATGCTGCGGAAAGTAGTATTTATCTAAACCTCTGAGAGGTCGGCCCATGCCGCCCACCCTGAATGCGAACCCGATTTCGCCGGGTCTGTTGATCGTTGACGACGCACCGTTTTTCAGGCGGTTTTTGAGTGAGTTCCTGGAATCCCACGGTTATCGTGTGCTGCAGGCCGGTTCCGGGCTGGAGGCGGTCGCTCTGATTTCTCGCGAGCCGGTTGCCGCCGTGCTCACCGATATCGAAATGCCGGACATGGCCGGGCCCGAGCTGCTGCGCAATATCAAGCGGTTGCATCCGGAAATCCCGGTCGTGATGATTTCTTCCCATCACGATTTCGAGGTGGCCCGCGAGGTGTTGCGGGACGGGGCTCTCGAATACCTGACCAAGCCGCTGCAGGAGCAGGAACTGTTGGCCGCCGTCGAGCGGGCACTTGAAGAAAACCGCCGAATACTGGCCGTCAGATCCCTGGCCAGGGAAGCTCAGCGGAGCCTTTCGGATCTGGTCCTGCTCAGAAAAGTCGGCGATACGGCCAGTAGCGAGGGCGATCTTTCCCGTCTGCTGGAAAAGGTTCTCGATGCGATCGTAAATTTTCT
Organism: Desulfuromonadaceae bacterium GWC2_58_13; assembly: GCA_001825565.1. Classification (GTDB taxonomy): domain Bacteria; phylum Desulfobacterota; class Desulfuromonadia; order Desulfuromonadales; family Trichloromonadaceae; genus Trichloromonas. The sequence goes on along the minus strand of MHXM01000006.1, from coordinate 9,508 downwards.
CTCGGTTAACCTGGCGCTGGTCATGCTGGCGGGAGAAGATGACCGCCTGCGGGTCGCCGCGTCGCGGGGAGTGCCCGAGGCCACCGCGGGGTCCCTGGTCCTGGCTCCGGGGGAAGGGATCTGCGGCCGGGTGCTGATATCCGGGGAACCGGTGCTGGTTGACGATCTGGCCAGCGACCCCCGGTATCCGTTGGCGGTGGCCCCCGACCGTTTCGACGGTCAGTCGCTGCTGGCGGTCCCGATGCGCAGCCGCGATCGGATCATTGGCGTGCTGTATGTGAGCGATAAGCATACGCGGGAGACGTTCGGCGTCAGTGATCGGGATCTTCTGGCCGCCATCGCCCAACAGACCTCCCTGGCCATCGACAACCTGCAGTTGGTTTCAAGTCTGAGGGATCGGGCCAGAGAACTGGAACTGGCCAATCGAAGCCTGCTCAAGTTGAACCAGGATCGCTCCCGGCTGGTCGCCAGCCTTTCCCACGAACTCAATACGCCGCTGACTTCCATTCTCGGCTACGTCGATTATATCCTCAATTTCGCTGGTCAGCTCGAAGCCGCCGAGATGCAGGGCTTTTTGGAAAATGTGCAGCAACGAGGACGGCACATGGAAAAACTGATCGGCGGCATGCTGCAACTTTTCACTCTGGACACTGGACAGCAGTACTGG
>MHXM01000006.1:0-8736 GCA_001825565.1 Desulfuromonadaceae bacterium GWC2_58_13 | reverse complement strand
GAGATGCCGGTTCTTCTTCGCGCCCTGCTGGAAAACGCCGTCAAGTTCAATCGACCGGGTGGGCGTATCCTGATTCGGGCCGAAAACAGCCGCCATAACGGAAAACCTTCCGTTTATCTGCGGATTCACAACGATGGTCGGAGCGTGCCGGCCGAGGCTTGCAACGACATTTTTGACGGTTACGTCCAGCTCGGCGACATCAATTCCGACAAGCCCGAAGGGATCGGAGTCGGACTGGCGATCTGCCGCGCCATCGTCCGGCGCATGGGCGGGGAAATTGAACTGGAGCCTTCTTGCGGAGAGGGGGCCACGTTTGGTCTTCAGCTTCCGGCATGGATCACGAACGGAGATTGACAGATGGATAACGAGACTATCAAGGGAGTTCCCGGATTCAGGTTTGTTGCCTGCTCGGCGGGGCTGAAAAAATCGGGTCGGCCCGATCTGGCGCTGATCTTTTCCGATGTCCCGGCTCGTTGCGCCGGGGTATTTACCACCAACAAGGTCGTGGCGGCCCCGGTTCAGATAACGCTGCCCCGGGTTCGCAAGGGACGTTGTCAGGCCATTCTGGTCAACAGCGGCAATGCCAATGCCTGCACTGGCGAGCAGGGCCGCCGGGATGCCCTGCGCTGCGGCGCCCTGGCGGCCTCCGCCCTCGGCATCGACGAGGATCTGGTCGCGGTTTCGTCGACCGGGGTGATCGGCGCTCCATTGGCAATGGACAAGTTCGAGCAGCACGTGCCGCCGCTGGCGGGGCAATTGCGCCCGGACGCCATCGACGAAGTGTCCGCGGCGATTATGACCACCGATTCCTTTCCCAAGCGCTACGCGGTAACCGGCGAGGTCGACGGCAGGCCTTACCGTATTCTCGGGGTGGCCAAGGGGGCTGGGATGATCCATCCCAACATGGCGACCATGCTGGCCTTTGTCCTGACCGACGTCGAACTGGATGGCGTTTTTGCCGACCAGGTTCTGCGCCTTGGGGTCGACCGTTCGTTCAACAGTATTACCGTTGACCGCGATACCTCGACCAACGATATGGTGCTGCTGCTGGCCAACGGCGTGGCTGGCAATGCGGAGATCACCGTCGGCTCCGATGCCGGCCGGCAGTTTCAGTCACTGCTTGACGAGGTGTTGCTCGAACTGGCCAAGATGATCGTGCGGGATGGCGAAGGGGCCACCAAGCTGGTACGGATCCTGGTACAGGGCGCGGCCAGCGATGCCGAGGCCAGATTGGCCGCCTGCAGCGTAGCCACTTCAAGCCTGGTCAAGACGGCCTTTTTTGGGCAGGACGCCAACTGGGGGAGGATCATCGCCGCGGTCGGCTACTCCGGCGCCCAGGTCGATCCCGAGCGGGTCGATATCCGTTTCGGCGATGTACTGGTGGTAAGGGACGGTCTCGGCACCGGCAAGGAACTGGAAGCCAAAGCCACCCAGGTGCTGAAAACCCCGGAATTCACCGTGACAGTCGATCTGCATCTGGGAGAGGGCCAGGCCCATTATTACACCTCGGACCTGACTTACGACTATGTGAAAATCAACGCCGATTACCGCAGTTGATCGGCCGCGTTTCTCAAACTTTTTTTGAAATGATCCCATGATTCCGCAAAACCCAGCCCGTCTTATTGACCATACCCTGCTGAAACCCGACGCCACCGCCGACCAGGTGTGCCGCCTCTGCGAAGAGGCGGTGGAGTACGGCTTTGCCTCGGTGTGCATCCCGCCGGTTTTTGTGCCGTTGGCCGCCGACCTGTTGTACGGTTCGGATGTTGCCGTTGGCACCGTGGTCGGCTTTCCGCTCGGCTATCTGCCAACCTCCGTCAAAGTGTTCGAAACGATTGAAGCGGTGGCCCGTGGGGCGACCGAGATCGATATGGTGATTCATTTGGGAGCGGCGTTGACCGATCGCACCGACGATGTCGAAGATGAAATTCGTCAGGTGGTGCGGGCGGCCGGGGGAGCCGTGGTCAAGGTGATCCTTGAATGCTGCTATCTGGACGATTCCCGCAAGCAGGTGTTGGCCGGTTGCGTGGTGAATGCCGGCGCGGCTTATGTCAAGACCTCCACCGGATTCGGTTCGGGCGGGGCGACCCTGGCCGACGTCGCGCTGCTGGCGCGGACGGTGGCCGGGCGGATCGGGGTCAAGGCGGCCGGGGGGATTCGCGATTGGCATGCTTGCCGTGAATTTCTGGCAACCGGGGCGACTCGCGTCGGCACCAGCGCCGGCATGACCATCGTGGACCAGTGGCGTCGGGAGCAGGGACTGTGAGTTTGCGCCGGGTTGTGTTGATTACCCTGGACGGGGTCGGCGTCGGAGCGCTTCCCGATGCCGCTGGGTACGGCGACGTCGGGGCGAATACTCTGCAGCATGTGGCCGAAGTCTGCGCCGGGCTCTCGCTGCCGGTCCTCGAACGTCTGGGCCTGGGCAATATCCTGCCGATTTCCGGGGTTCACCCGGTTGCCGCGGCCCAGGCGGCCTGGGGGCGGATGGCCGAGTGTTCGGCCGGCAAGGATACCACCACCGGCCATTGGGAACTCACCGGGATTGTTGAGCCGCAGCCCCTGCCGACCTACCCGCGGGGGTTCCCGGCGGAAATTATTGAGGCTTTTACCCTGGAGACGGGCCTTGCGCCGCTCGGCAATATCGCGGCGAGCGGCACGGATATCCTCGGGGTGCTGGGGGATGAACACGTCCGCAGCGGGCGCCCGATCGTTTATACCAGCGCCGACTCGGTCTTTCAGATCGCCGCCCACGAGGAGGTGATCCCTGTCGAACGGCTCTATGAAATCTGTCGCATCGCCCGGCGGATTCTCGATCCTTACCGGGTTGGCCGGGTGATCGCCCGGCCATTTGTCGGCCGTAGCGCTGCTGAATACCGGCGCACTTCCCGGCGTCATGATTTTTCCCTGTCCCCGACCGCGCCGACCGTCCTCGACGCCCTTGTCGCAGCCGGCAAAACGGTTTACGGGGTCGGTAAAATCAAGGACATCTTTGCCGGTCGTGGCATCAGCGACTACGTTTACAGCAGCAGTAATCTCGACGGAATGGACAAGACCTTGCGGGCGTTGTCCCGGGTCGATCAGGGATTGATTTTTACCAATCTGGTCGATTTCGATATGTTGTTCGGGCATCGGCTCGATGCCCGGGGATTCGGTGCGGCGCTGGAGGAGTTCGATCGCTGGCTGCCAGAACTGTTGGCTGAATTTTCGTCCGGCGACCTTTTGATGATCACCGCCGATCACGGCTGCGACCCGACCACGCCGGGAACCGATCACAGTCGTGAATACGTGCCGCTGCTGGTCTGGTCGCCGAAAATGAGGTCGGGGGCTGAACTGGGAAGCCGTCGCTGCTTTGCCGATGTCGCCGCGACCATTGCCGAAGGTTTCGGTCTGCCGCAGGGAAAGGGGGAGAGTTTTCTCGCCGAATTGAAGTTGGGGCGTCCTGTCGCCGAGCCGTCGAATCAGGCTGGTCAGGCGTCCTTTCTGGTCTGAACCAGTTGTTCCGGCAAAACCCTTTCCGGAGAGTCTTCCGAGGACACATCGCCGAAAAAGCGTTTTTTGATAAATTCTTCAAGCGCCTGACTGGTCTCCGGGGTCAGATTGATGAACCCTATGCCGGCTCCCTGCATATAGTTGTTTTCCGGCCCGGGATGCACGTTGTAGAGAACCCGGCCTTCGAATTCAAGTTCTTTGTTCATGCCGACCAACGGGATGAAGACAGTCAGCGGATCGCCTTTTTCCATGCGGAAACTTGTTTTGATCATCAGTCCCTGAATGCTCACGCTGAGGACCTCGGCAAGGTAGGTTTTACTGCCGCAGGAGAACATGCCCGGCAGCTTGACGGTCAGCCGCAGGTTCTTTCGGGGAAAACGTTCCATGTGCCGTTGCACCAGTTCGAACAATGAAAAAAGGTCGAGGGGAACGTTCAAGGAATCGTGGGGAGCGGTGACCGGGTCGCTCACGCCTTCTTCTTTTAGCACGATCAATGGGCAGATCCCCATGGCTACCCGGTTCTCGGTGGCTTTGAGGAGTGTCGCGTCCGGTTCGGCCAGCAGTCCGGCGCCGAGGATCAGCAGGTCTGGCGAAGTCTCCACCAGCAAAATTCTGATCTGTTCCGGACGGGACGATACCAGGACCCGGTATCCCCAGTGTTTGAGGATTGCTTCAATCGTAGACAGGAGATCTTTTCGGGAGTCTCCGAGAAGTAGACGTTTCATTGCTGGACCTTTGTGGTGGAAGGGGGGACGAGTTTCAGCGGACCTGCGGCAACTGAATCGGAAGACAATGTTGCTCCCCATTTGAGACCGAATCCTCCGCGCCCTCTTTGTGTCTATAATTTAATACCCGATTACGCCTTTATACTCAAGCTGCAAAGGAGAAAAACTGCTATGAAGCATTTGGCTCTGTCGTTGCTGGTTTTTGTCGTCATGTCCTTGGCTCCCGTGTCGTCCTGGGCCATGGAAGTTATTGAAGGGCTCATTACGACGCAGGTCAGCGATCGACAGCCGGTTGACAGTGTGCAGAGTTATCCCGCGGCCTCGGGACTACTTTACTGTTTTACCCGAATTGCGGGAGCCCCTGAGGGTGCCCGGGTGTTTCATGTGTGGTACCGGGGTGAGCAGGAAATGGCTAGGGTTGAGTTGTTGATTCGTTCATCGGACTGGCGTACCTGGTCGTCCAGGAGCCTGCTTCCGGGCTGGGCAGGGGACTGGCGGGTCGAGGTGGTCGATGACCAGGGCCAGCTGCTGAAGACCATCCCGTTTACCCTGCTTTGAGCCGCTCGTCCCGAGGGCCAACAGAAAAAGCGCCGTAAGGGCGCTTTTTCTGTTGGTTGAGTTCTTATCAATGGATGGTCACTTCTTTTTTTTCCCACGGGCCGCGCGAGCCTTGGCGAGATTGTCGCCCAGTCCACGGTCGACCGCCATCTGTCGGCGGCTTTCAGAGTAGTTGCGCGCAGCCAACGGCTGAGTGCGGGGAATTTCGAACTTTTTGCGATATTCGGTAGGTTTGAGATCGTGAGCTGTTTTCAGGTGGCGAGCCAGGGTTTTCATCTCTTTGCCACAGATCATGCAGGTGATCTTGTCTTTGCCGAATGCTTTTTTGCGGGAAATAGCGGGGAGTGCCGATTGTTCTTCCTCGGGGTGAGCCGTTTCGGTATTTATGGTTTCTCCCTTTTCGAGAGCAGAAAGCGCCTGATGGAGTTCTACCAGTTCGGAAACCAGTTCTTCTTTAGTCATGCTTGTTGTAGATGCATGAGCTGCAACAATTTCTGCAGCCATTTCGAGCAGCGTTGCCATGTTTTCCTCCTTGTCGGATTGGCATGAATTTTATGTGATGTACGATATTAATTACTAATACAAAAAATATCTTTAAAATCAAGAGAAACTTTCATAAATAAGGAGTCTTCAGCCGAAAAATATGATTATAGTGTGTGCGACCTGTTTTTGAAAGACATGCCCGGTACTTTTAAAATTTGTTTCTGAACGCCTGAATTGAATTTTTTGGTAGACTCTGTTATTACTGTTAAACAGTTTTTATACTTTCCGATAACCTTTTTCGTCGATGGTGTGACAAAGGTCTTTTTTCTGGTGATAATACGGCATCTGCTCGAACAGCGTGAACAGCAAATCCTTTCGATTCATGCCTGTCGCAGCGAACAAACCGCCGGGCGGCGAATTCCTGAGCCGCCCTGTCCGGTACGGACGGCGTTTCAGCATGACCGTGACCGAATCCTGCACTGTAAATCATTTCGCCGGCTCAAGCATAAAACCCAGGTATTTCTCTCGCCCGAAGGAGATCATTACCGCACCCGTCTGACCCATACCCTTGAAGTTTCCCAGATTGCCCGCACGGTGGCTCGTGCTCTGGCTCTTAACGAAGACCTGACGGAGGCCATAGCGCTCGGCCACGATCTTGGGCATACCCCGTTCGGGCATGCCGGAGAGCGGGTGCTCAACGAACTGGCTCCCGGTGGTTTTCACCATGTTCGCCAGAGTTTGCGGGTGGTCGATGTCCTCGAAAAGGAGGGGGCCGGATTAAACCTGACCTTCGAGGTCAGGGACGGGATTCTGAAGCATTCAAAGGGGCAGGGTCCGATTCTCTGCGAGGATCCCGCGGTGATGGCCGCGACCCTTGAGGGACGCATTGTTCGGCTGGCGGATATCATCGCCTACGTCAACCACGATCTTGATGATGCCCAGCGTGCGGGATTGGTGAAAAATTGCCAGATTCCCGAAGCGATCACTTCCATCCTGGGTGCTTCCCATGCCTGCCGGATTCGTACCATGGTTACGGATATGATCGAAAATTCACTGGGTATCGACGACAGCACGATTCGCCTCTCCAGGCCAGTCGCCGACGCCATTGTCGAACTCAGGGATTGGCTGTACGAGCATGTCTACCAGGTTCCGACCGTTCATGAGGATTTTGAAAAAGCTTCCCGGGTTCTTCGTGAACTCTTTGTTTTCTTTGCAGGAAACGAAAAAGCGCTGATTGCTCATGGTGGCCGACGACTCTTCGGAGACCGTCTGGACGTCTCGGTGGTCGATTTTATCGCCGGCATGACGGACCGTTACGCGATTAATTTATATCATCGGCTCTTTCTGCCCCAGCCCTGGAAAATCTTGTAAATGGCCTAACCTATTGAATTTTCCAGTTGAAATACTTGACAGTGCTGGATTTACTATGGTAGCGTTTTAACCAATTTGCGAGGTTTTGGCCAGTATCCCATGACGTTTGTGGTCCAGGAGAGGGTATGCCCCGTTCGGCCGGAATGAATCTGGTGTTCCGTCTGGGAACTTCCGCCTTTTCCCTTTCCGTGGATGACTTGGCTGAGATTCGCCAGGAACCCGCCAGCCAGTTGACCGATGATGAAAACAGGTCCTTTCCGTACTGTTTGGGAACGCTGGCATATCGAGACCAGAAAATTCCCGTCATCAACCTCAAGGCTTTGTTTCGGATTCCGACGGGGTCGGGTGGTGGCGACCTGCTGAATCTGTTGATTCTGGTAGGCGAATCGGGATTCTGGGGGGTGCCGGTCAGCCGGATCGAGGGAATTTTCCCCCTGTCGGCTTTTTCCGTCTGTCGGGCACCGTTTTTGGCCATGCTTACCGGGCCAAGGCCCTACCAGACCCTGGAACTCTGGCGCGACGAGCTGTTGATCCGCTGTGATGCCCTTTGGCTCGAACAGTTCTGGTGCCGGGCATGAAGTTCCAGGTCGCGCTTTTTCTTCTTCGCGGACAGGTTTATGCCCTGGCCGTTGAAGAAATACTGATCATCCTGCAGGAACCAAGGATATTCTCCTTGCCGTTGTTGCCCCCCGTTGTTATCGGGATGCTGATACATGACGGTGAAGCTGTTCCGGTGGTGAAACCTGCCCGGCTTCCCAGGGCGTCGGAGGATGGTCAATATCCCTGTTCGTATGTGGTGGTCTGCGGCACCGAGTTTGGAGTGGCTGGACTGCCGGCGGACAAAATCCTGCACATCGTCGAGCGGCGAAAAGGTCGGTTGGAGGTTGCGCAGGACCCGGCAGGTGTCGATGGCTCGGGCCGTACTTTTGTCTATGACCAGGTTCGCTATCCCCTGTTGGATATCGGGCATATCGTTGCAGAACTATCTCTCTGGGATTTTCGGCACCCTCCCCCCCAGGGGAACTAGGAGGTTTGAATGAGCAGGAAGCTGTTACTCGCCGACGACAGTATCACGATCCAGAAGGTCATCGGGATTACCTTTGTCAACGAAGATTTTGAGCTATCGGTGGTCGACAACGGTGATGCCGCCCTCGAGAAGGCCCGGGCCGAACGGCCCGACCTGATCCTGGCTGACGTCTTCATGCCGGGGAAAAACGGTTATGAGCTCTGTGCCGCGGTGAAGTCGGACCCGACTTTGGCCGGTGTCCCCGTATTGTTGCTGACGGGGACCTTTGAGCCTTTCGATGAAGGCAAGGCCAAAAGTGCCGGCGCCGACGGCTGGATTTCCAAGCCCTTCGAGTCCCAGACCCTGATTAATCGAGTTCAGGAACTGCTCGACAAGGCGGCCCTGTCCTTGCCCGCCCCGGCTGAACCGCAGGCCATGGCCGAGCCTCCGGTTGATGAGTTTGAACCGATCGGGATTGCCGAATCGATACCCGTGGGCGCGGCTGAAGCCGACCTCTGGGAAGATTTTGACCAGGTTGTCCCGCGGGTTGAAGCGTCTCGGCCCGCCGCTGCCGAGGTCGAAGAGGGGACGGAGGACGCCGATTTTGGCGACATCTTCGGACCCGAGGATGTCGAAGCCGCTGCCGAAGCGACAACCGATGATATCTGGGGCGACGTGTCCTTCGATGATGAAGATTTGGCCGCTGAGCCCGAAGCGGTCAAGGGTTCCGAGCTGGACGACATCTGGGCCTCCGACCAGGAGGTGGCGTCGGAGCCGTCACTGCCTGTTGCCGAAGATGAACCTTTCGACTTTGTCGTTGAACCGGAAGTTGAGGCTGAACCTGCAATAGAAAAAACCGGGGCGGCTGAAATCGAAGGGGACGACCTGTTTGTTTTTGAAGAAGAAGGAGGGATCGAAGATGTTTCTGCCGCCGAAGTGCTGGCGGATGATGCCCTGCTTGTGTTCGATGAAGAACCCCCGACGGAAGCGCCGGTAACCGCCGAGTCGGTTGAAGAAGAGTTGATGGAGCTTAGCGAAGAAGATATTCTCCTCCTTGATGAGGCGGAAATCCTTGATGAAGAAGAACTCGACTTCGAACCTGCC
>MHXM01000005.1:10229-12514 GCA_001825565.1 Desulfuromonadaceae bacterium GWC2_58_13 | reverse complement strand
GATATCTCGTTGCCGGCATTCCGGCCCCAGGCCGAATAGGCGGTCGAGCTTTGCGCGGAGAGGGCGAGCCCGTCGACCTCGACCAGGGCGCCGGCGATCTGGACGGTGGCGCGGTCGACGAAGCGGTTGGTGACGGTGTCGAAGGTGCCGCCGGTCAGCGCAACCGTCCCTTCGGTTCGGGCCGACAGGGTTGCCGTGGCGCCATGCAGTTCGGCGCCGCTGCCGACCGCAATGGCCGCCGTGGATGTTGAATCGAGGGTCAGGCTGCCGACCGCGATGTCGACATTCCTGACAGACATCGCATTGACAGTGATGTTTCCGCTGCTGGTGAGGACACCATCGATGCTGACCGAAGCCACTCGGTTGACAAGCTGGCCCGCGTCGGTGATCGTGCTTGCGTCCGTGGCAACGGCGCTCAGGGTGATCGAACCATCGCCGGTAGCATCGGCGGTCGCCGTCAACGAGGCGCCGGCGTTGATGGCGATGGTTTCCGCCGCCAACGATATTTCACTGGCGTCAATGACGACACCGGTATTGATGACCAGGCTGTCGATCCCGGTGCCGTCGAGCAGGCTGAACTTGCCGGCGAACCCGTCGTCGAATCCCTGGATGGCGACACTGTCGTCGCCGGAGCCCAGGTTGATGGTCAACCCGTCGGCCACGCTGAAGTTGATCCAGTTGCCGCCGGAGTCGAGGCTGTACCGCATTACGCCGTCGCCGGTGACGCCGTCGTCGTCGATCCACAGCAGGTCGGCGCTGTTGGTTCCCGACAGGGAATAGAGCAAATGCGAATACTCTGTTGCGTTTATGGCGGCGGTTTCGATCGTCCCGCTGCTCGTTTCCAGAATCCAGTCGCCGTCGAGATTCGCCGAACCGGTGGCATCGTCGGAAGCGGCCACATCGGCGTCGGTCAGATCGGCCAACGATTGGACCAACGCGATGCCGGTTTCGCCTGCGGCAATGTCGCAGCCGTACAACAAAATGTCGCCGTCCGCGCTCAGAGCGTCGCCCCATCCCCGGAGCTGCGCGGCCTGCTCGCGCAACGTGGCGCTATCGATCAGTGAATCGCCAAGGGTGAGACTGCCGCTGTCGCCGTGGGAGAAGATATGCACGGCCGATAGATCGCCGTACTGTTCGAGAATCCGGCTGATCTGGGTCAGACCATCCCGGTCGGACTGGAGGATTTCGAAGGAGTAATCGATTTGGTCGTTGTTGGCTATCCGGTCGAGCAGGCTCTGAGTGTCGGGGACCGATGCGTCGATCAAGATCAACTCGTGGGAAGTCGCGGTTTCGCCGGTCAGGACGGAAAAATCGACAACGGCGGTTTGCTGGGGCGAGTCGCCAGCCAGGATCGGGTCGGCGGTAAGATTTTCAGCGACCAGGGCCGGCTGCGTATCGAGGGTCGGCTCAACCGGCTGAAGGGCCTCCGAATTCATCGCCAGGTCGGCGGATAGGAGCAGTCGCGGCTCAAGCGCCTCGAAGAGGATGGGCCGGCGGGCCTCGCAACGAACGTTTTTTTGCTCCGCGCGAGCTTTCGACTGACGAATTTGCCTTCTGAGACGACGAAGCATGGCAGCTCCCTTCGTAAATCCTGTTCATTTATGTTCTTGTTCAGTTGTGAATCTTTTTTGTCGCGCCCGCTCGCTTCGCTCTCTAGAGCACGCAGAGGACACGGAGAGAATCATAAGCATTACAATAGTTTTTTCTCTGTGAGCTCTGTGAACTCGAACGACTGCAAGGAGCGGGCGAGAGATGGGTTTTCGGCCTATTCGCCCTGAGCGAACCAGCCCCCGACCTGGGCCAGATCGTCGTACTTCAACGTCCCTGCCGCCTGTTTGAGCCGCAGGCCGTTGAGCAGATAGTCGTAACGGGCCTGGGCATAGTCCTGCTTGGCCTGATACAGATCCCGCTCGGCATCGAGCACGGCCAGTCCGGTGTAAAGGCCGGAACGGAACCCTTCCTGCTTGGCTTCCAGCGCCAGCTTCTGGGATATCACCGACTGTTCCAGCGCCTGCACCCGGCTGATGGCGCTCTGCACCCCGAGGTAGGCGGCCCGGGTCCGGCGCATGACCGAGCGGACTTCCCGTTCCAACTCGCGGTTGGCTTTCTGCTTCAGGCTGGCCGCCTGCCGAACCCGCGAGCAGACCATGCCCCCTTCGAAAATGGGCAGGTTGAACCGCAGGGTCAATTCTTCGGTTTCGACTTCGCTGCCGCCGCCGAACAGGGACCCGTCCGTTTCTTCGTCGTTGTACCGGCCGACCAGATCGAGGGTCGGAACATGGGCG
>MHXM01000005.1:668-10204 GCA_001825565.1 Desulfuromonadaceae bacterium GWC2_58_13 | reverse complement strand
CGGCGACCCGAACCGCCAGCCGCTGAGCCTCGACGGAAAGGTTCTGCCGGATGGCGGCGTCGACCCAGGGCTCGACCTCGTTCGGCTCGGGGCTGGTAAAAATCATGTCCCGGAGCAAAGGCGAAAGGTCGAGGACGGCTTCTCCGGTCAGCTCGCGCAGGGCCTCCAGGGCATCGTCGAGTTGATTCTCGGCTTCGATGGTGCGCGCTTGCACGGTCGCCAGGCGGGCTTTGGCGTCGTGCAGGTCGGTGATCGGCGCCAAACCCATTTCGTAGCGGCCGTTGGCCAACTCGAAGTGACTTTCGTCGGCAGCTTCTTCGGAGCGGGCGAAATCGAGCTGATCGCGGGCCGCCAGGGCCAGCAGGTATTTTTCCGACACCCGCAGCATCAGCTCCTGCAGGGCCGCATCGAGCTGCACGCCGGCCCGACTCACTTCGGTTTTGGCCTGGCCGAGGCGAACGATGGCGGCGTAGCGGAAGATCGGCTGGGTCAGGCTCAGGGTGTAGGAGGTGCTGTCGAAGGAGGTGCTGCCGGAGGCGAAGACGGTGTTGTCGCTGCTGACGATATCCTGGCTGGTATCGGAATATTCATAGGAAAAACCGACCGTCGGCAACAATCCGGCCCAGGCCTGGGGCCGCGCTTCGGTGGCCGCTTCATGCTCATAGCGGGCGGCCTGAAACTGCGGATCGTTTTGCAGGGCCTGCCGGTACAGGGTCAGCAGATCCGACGCCTGACAGAAGCCGCTTCCGGAGAACAACAGGAAGATTAAGCCGGGCAGAAGAACCAATAGGTTTCTGGGGTAAAACACTCGCTGCGTCATGGACATCCTCGCATTAAATAAAAAACGCCCGACTTCATTACGAAGCGGACGTACCATGTGCCGGCCTGTGACTGCCGGAGCTTGTGCACTCCACTTCGGCGGTCTGGCGATCCTGAATCAGGACCCATGACTTTGCGCCCTCATCTCACGGTGAGTTTGCCCTTGACATTTCCGGTTTAGGTTGATTTAAGCGATAATTTTGCAAAGGGGCTTATTCATTTTTGCTAATGGATTAACACTAACATAAAATGCCTACGAGTAAAGGAAAATAACAGGACATGAATTGCCGATAACAACACGCCTCGAAGCTCCTTTTTCCTGCCATAATATCGGAAAACCAGCATTCCGCCGCCGCAAAAAAAACGGCTGACATTTTCACCATGTCAACCGTTTTCTCTCTAATCAAAGCGGCTCTTCGCCGGCTTTTTTATCGAGGCAACTCGGTCCCGGGCTTTTGGGCTTCGTTATTTTTTGTTCCTTTGCCCTGGCCGCCGGGTTCGGGATGCCAGCCGAGGTCGCCGCGCTTGAGCGCATGAAAGGCCTCCGAGCCGGGTTTGATGCCCAGGCTCTGTGCTAAGGCCCCCCAACCCTGTCCCTTGCGGGCCCGATATTCGCGCAATACGACTTCCATCGGTTGTCGCGATTGGTTTTTCAGCCAGAAACAGAGAGCGGCATCGCCCGGGCGCGAGACCGTGCGCAGCACCAGGTCGATCTCGGGACCGGAAGCATCGAAATGGGCGCCCAATCCGGCCTGAAACTGGCCCATGTCGGCGGTGGCGCCGACCGTGAGACTGTTGAGATAGTCGTCCAGATCGGCGCAGGCCGGGCCGGCGGTTAACAGAACCAGGGTCAAAGCAACGAGTAGATCAGGTAATTTCATGCGGATTCTTCCTTTGGAGTGAGGTGCCATCCTTCAGTGAGTTCCCCCTCCCGTACCTTTCAGCCGCGCCCGGCGCCTTCGGCCAGCTTGCGGGAAACCGCGTCGACCATCTGCTGGTTGAGCTTCTGCACCACCTTGGTCCATTCGATGCTCGAACCGACACCGTGATCCTCGGCCAGCAGCGGCTGGGGCGAAGCGCCGTAGAGTTCGTAATGGGTGTCGAGCGAAGTCGCGCCGGCGCCGAAACCGACCAGCATCCGGGCCGCCTTGCTGCCGGGATTGTAGCGCACCATGCGCACCGTCAGCAGGTACTCGCCGGAACCGGCAGCGAATTCGCCGCGGCTGCTGACCAGACGGGGGGTGTAACCGGCTCTTTTGAGCATCCGCAGCAGATCCCGCTCCATCCACTCACCAACCTGGTTATGCTGGTTGCTCCGGTCGGGACCGAGCTCGGGCGTGATCCCACGATCGGACAACACGGCAATCGAGTAGCTTCCCCCGCCAGCCATGGTGGGCGCCTTGATCCGGGGACCGCCGCAACCGAACAGCCCCATAACCGCCAGCACCGCCAATAATCCATACAGTTTTTTCATCGTCAACCTCCTTCTTGCTTCCTGTCCCGTTAATTAAAATGCGGTTCGCCCCCGCGCCTGGCGGATAAAGTCCGCCAGGGTCCGCAGCGACCGCAGCAGTTCACGGCCGGTCTCCTGACCGCCGATACGCACCTCGTACTGTTTCTGGACTTCGACAATGATTTCGACGGCGTCGAGCGAATCGAGACCCCAGGGGGAATCGGGGCCGACGATGGGGGCATCGGGGAAAATCTCCTCCGGCACATCGTCAACGGAGCAGGCCGTGACCACGAGATCGCGCAATTCCCGCTCCAAACCGTCTTCTGACAAGGATTCCATGCAACTGCTCCTGATCTGTTTTGGATTTCTTCAGCGACCGCCGCGCCGGCGTCGGGAAAACAGTCCCCAGGAAAACGCCAGGCAGACGGCAAAAAATCCGAGTAATGAAAAAATGTTCGGCCAGATTTCACGCAGCGTCCCGTGACGGACGAACAGTTCGTGAAAACCGTTCAATCCCCAGGCCAGCGGCGACCAGGCGCTGACCGCCTGCATCGCCTTGGGCATGACGTAGGCCGGCACCATGATCCCGCCCAGAGCGGCAGCCACCACCACCGACACCGGACCGAACATCGACGCCTGCTCGTAGCTCCGGACCAGGGTGCCGACCAGAACCCCATAGCCGGTGGCGGCCAGGGCGCAGGCGAGCACCAGCAGCAGCAGCGCCAGCGGATCGTCGCCGAGAGTGAGCACCGGGGTTCCGAACAGGGGCAGCACCAGCTTGCCGACCAGCAGCATCAGACCAGCCTGCGTCAAAGCAATCAGGACGTAGGCCGCCAGCTTGCCGCCGAGCAGGGTCAGGACCGAAACCGGCAGGGTCAGCAAGCGCTGCAACGTCCCTTCCTGGCGTTCGCGGATGAGCGAGCCGGACAGGGGAACGACAATGAAAAACATTCCGAACAAGGTCCAGGCGGGCACGTTCTGCTGCACCGCGTCGGGGTAGGCAACCGCCTCGCCGGCGGCGATCCGTTCCTTCACCGCAACCAGGGGCTGATCCTGCCAGCGGAAGCTGACCTTCGGGCCATCGGCGCCGGGAAGGGCCCGAAGGCCCATTCCAGGTCCGAGCTTGGACTCGATCTCTTCGGGAAAAACCTCGCCCAGCATCCGCGCCTTCTCTTCGATTTCGAGAGCCAGCACCACCCGCTGCAGGGCGTTGCTCAGAACGCTGCGGAACACCCCCTGCACGGTCGGATCAAAGTAGATACCGAGTTCGACCGGGGCCGGGTCGGCCTCCGGACCGACGGTGAATGCCTGGTCCGCGCCAAAGGCTTTCCGTGCCTGAATTCCGGCCCCCTTCCGGACCGCTTCGCTGGTCCCCTCGGGGATCGCCAGGCAGAACTGGTAGCGGCCGTCGGCGACCAGCCGCCGGGCTTCGGCCAGGGTAAATGCCCGTCCGTCGTGGCGGTCGATCACCTGAACCGCGCCGGTCGCCCGCAACATCTCGTCAATGCGACGGCCGAACTCGCCCCGGTCGTTATCCACCAGCAGCACCTGCAAACTCCCCTCGCCGGTGGCCTTGAGGATGTTGTTCTGCACCAGCGACACGACCAGCACCAGGACCATCGGCATAAAAAACAACAGGGCCAGGCCGCCGCGATCGCGCAGCAGCAACAGGAGTTCTTTATAGAAAGTGGCGACGAACTGGAGCATGGTCAGGGCTTCAATCCCGCAACTGGCGGCCGGTGAGACGGAGAAACAGCGCTTCGAGGTTGCCGCAACCGACGGCGCCGGCGATCAGGTCGCGCGGTTTCCCTTCGGCGATCACCCGGCCGGCGTCGACGATGGCGATGCGGTCGCAGAGCTGCTGGGCCTCTTCCATGTAATGGGTGGTATAAACCATGGTCATGCCGGTTTCCCGGAGGCGACCGAGATTTTCCAGGATCATGTGGCGCGACTGGGCATCGATGCCGACGGTCGGTTCATCGAGAAAGAGCAGGCGCGGCCGGTGCAGAATCCCGGCGGCCAGATTGGCGCGTCGCTTCATGCCGCCGGAGAAACCGGCCACCTTGCGGTCGGCCTGCTCCCGTAGCGCGACCAGATCCAGGCACTGGTCGATGCGATCCCGCAACTCGCCCCCGCGCAACCCGTGCAGCCGACCGAAATAGGCGAGGTTTTCGCGGGCCGACAACAGCGGGTAGAGGGCGATTTCCTGGGGAACCAGACCGATCAGGCGACGCACCCGGGCCGGCTGGCGCAGCACATCGATGCCGAAAATGCTCAGGCTGCCGGAGGTCGGCTTGAGCAGGGTGCAGAGGATGGAGATGGCCGTGGTCTTGCCGGCTCCGTTCGGGCCGAGCAGGCCGAAGACCTCGCCCGGCTCGATCGACATTTCGAGACCGTCGAGCGCCGGCAGGGTCGCTCCCCGATAGAACTTGACCAGCTGCCGGACTTCGAGAGCCCGGACCGGTGGCCGGACATTCCCCTCTGCCACCTCCATCTATTTCTCCACCCGGATCAGACCGAAGTCCCCGTCGGTCCCGAACTTAAGACAGCAGATCGAACGGCCCGCCAGCGCTTCGGGCTGCAAACCGATCCCGCGGGAGCCTCCCGAAGGAGCGGGGAAAAGCTGATTCTCCCGGCAGCTGAGCGCGGCCACCGCCAGATCGAAGGCCGGGCCGACCGGCAGGCTGCCATAGAGCGGAGCATAGGTGGCCAGAAGAGCATTTTCGGGGAGCCCGCGATAAGCCGCGCCGCACTCCCGGTGACCGTCGGCGCCGAGAAAAAGAACCGCGTCGCCCGGCAGGGCGGGAACGCCACCTTCAGCGTTGCCCTGAAGCACCTGACGGATCCGGCCAAGGGGCGCCACGGCGCCGGCAGAGCGGGTCAGCAGCATGAAGGCCGCCCCTTCACCGGCCACGGCGCTCTGGCGTTCGAAGTCGAGGGGGCGGATCGTCTCTGCTGTCGCTGTTGGGAAAAACCGCTGCCAGCAGTAGTGCAGCAGCTCGCCGCACTCATCGACCCCGCCGAACAGCACCGCATCGACCCGCTCCTCCTCAAGCCAGAGGCACGCGGCGAGCAGAGCCGAGGGAACCGACATTTCGAACTGGCTGACGGTCAGGCTCGGGCCGGTGGCTTTCAGCAGAATCGAACTGTGGGCGGCGGCGGCATTATGCACCGAACTGGAAAAATGGGTCGGGGAAGCCAGCGCATCGCCACCGTCGAAAATTGAATCGAGAAACGAAAAAGTGGTCCGGCTAGCCCCGTAGCCGGTAGCGATCACCACCCCCAGCCGGGACCGGTCGGCCTCAAGCATCCCGGCATCTTCCAGGGCCAGAAAACCGCCGAGCATCGCCATCCTGGAAAAATGATCGATACGCCGAAGTTCCCGCTTGGCCACAAATCGCTCCAGCGGCGCGGTATCGGCCAGATACGCGGGGAGCTGGGCCGGCCCTTCCGGGGTCATGAAAGAGGCTTTTCCCACCGGAGTCCGCCCGGCGCGCAGGGCCCGGGCGAGAGCCTCCCGACCGCAACCGAACCCGCCGACCACGCCGATTCCGGAAATGGCGATGTCGAGATTCATGATTCGCCCCTGCCCAGCGCCAGAACGGCATTGTTGCCGCCGAAGGCGAGGGATTCGGAAAGAGCCGCCGCTCCCTGAACGACCGTGATCTCGCGCACCGGAGTCGCCGGCAGCTCGGGATCGGGCTCGGAAAAACCCACATTGGCCGGGATGCGCCGCTGTTCGAGGCACGCCAGGGTGAAGACCGCCTCAATCGCCCCGGCTGCTCCCAGGGTATGGCCGGTGTAGCCCTTGGTGGAAAGAAACGGGACCATCGGCAACACGTCACTGAGCACCCGGCTCTCGACCCGGTCGTTATCCGGGGTGCCGGTGCCATGGGCATTGACGAAAGCAATCGCGTCCGGGGTCAGGCCGCTGCACTGCAAGGCCTCGGCCAGAGCCCGCTTCAAGCCGAGCCCTTCGGGATGGGGAGCGGTCAGGTGGTGGGCATCGCAGGCGGAGCCGTAGCCGAGGACGAAACCACGGGCCGCCTTGTTCCGCCGGCCCCGCAGCATTTCCGATTCGAGCACCAGCATGCCTGCGCCTTCGCCAAGGTTAAGTCCCTTGCGGTTTTTGTCAAACGGCTTGACCGGGCTCTCGTCGGTAATCATCAGGGAGGTGAAACCGTTGTAGGTGACCCGCCCGAGCTCGTCGGCGCCACCGGCAAGAACCAGGTCGCAGAAACCGGCCCGGATCCAGGAAGCCCCTATGCCGACGGCGTCGGTACCGGAGGAACAGGCGTTGACGATGGTCTGGCTGGGGCCGGTGAAACCGAACTCCCGGGCCAGACTGCGAGCCGGATTGCTCCCCAGAATCCGCTTCATCGGCGCCAGATCGGGATGAACACCGGCGCGCAATGCACGGCAAAACCCCTCGTCGCTGGTGGTGCCGCCGATGGTGGTCCCAATGCAGACTCCGACCCGCTTGCCACGCAGGGCCTCGGGACTCCAACCGGAATCGGCCAGTGCTTCAGCAGCGGCTACCAGAGCCAGCCGGCTGGTGCGCAGCAATCCGGCTTGTTCGGGTTCGGCAAGCGGCGCTTCGAACACCGGGTAGGCAACGGCATGACCGGTAGTGAAAAGGGTTGGAGCTTTCGGCTGACGCTTGCCGGCGAAAAGGCTGGCCATGCACTCGGCCAGATCGGCTCCGGCGGCGCAGAGGCATCCGAGTCCGGTCACGGCGACCGGAAGATGCTTCCTCATGCCGTCCGGCGCCCGTCGATAAAGGCCGCCAGAGTCGCGATCGACTGCAGGGCCGCGCGCCCCTCTTCCATGTCCTTGATTTCGATGCCAAAATGCCTCTGCACCAGAACCACCAGTTCCACCGCATCGAGGGAATCGAGACCGAGCCCCTCGCCGAACAGCGGCTCCTCATCGCCGATATCCTCGGCAGTGATGTCTTCCAGGTTCAGTTCCTCGATGAGAATATGCTTGAGTTTATCCTTGGTCGTCATTGTCTTTGGCTCCATGCAAAAAAACAGATTATCGGGAATCGGTCGATTGATTCCAGAGGTCGAAAAAATTAAAAAACTGGTAAGGATATTTCTCGACAAATCCTTCCAGGGCTTCGGCAAATTCGGCGACGTAGGGCGCCGCCGCCTCGCCGGATCTTCCCAGGTCCCGCGACACCCGGATCACCCGGGCCAGCTCCAGGGCGTAGCTGCCGGGGCCGGTCTTGCAGGTGAACATCACCACCACCGGCGCCCCGGTGGTGGAGGCGAGCTTGAAAGCGCTGAAGGGAAAAGCGGCCCGGCCGCCGAGAAAATCGACCGGCACGGCGTTTCTGGCGCTCCCCGTCACCCGGTCGCCCATGACGCAGAGGACCTCGCCCTGCTTGAGCACCCCCAGCATTTCAAGGGTGCCGCCGAGAAAACCGGCCGGATCAATAATCCGGTAGGGATTTTCCCCGGAATGCTCGAAATAGTGCCGGTCCAGCTCCCCTTCCTCGCGACGCATCAGCATGTTCACCGGGGTTTCGAGACAGCCGAGGGTGGCCATGGCGACCTGCCAGCAGCCGACGTGGGCGGTGACCAGAACCAGCCCTTTCCCCTCGGCGAGCAGTCCCAGGAGCTGCTCCCGGCCACGCAGGCTGATTTGAAATTCGCCGGGGCCGCGAATCCCCATCACCGCCCGGTCGACCAGCACCTTGCCGAATTCGAAGCACATCCGGTAGCTATCGAAAAACCTCTCGACCGGAGCATGGCCGGGAAAACGCCGCCGCAGGTAATGTAAGGTGTTTTGGCGCACCGACGGCCGCAGCAGCACGTAGTAAAAGATCACGCAGCGCAACAAGGCATAGGCGGCGCGACGGCCGGCAACGCGAATCAGGGCGTAAAAGATCCGGTGCCCCAGGGGGTTGCCAATGCGGCGTCCGTCAATCGTAGTGGTCGATTCAGACGGTGGCACCGGCGTCCCTCTTGACCAGCAAAGCCAGGGCGTAAACCACCACGCCCGTCACCAGCGCAAAAGCCGGACCGAGGATCAGGGAGCCGAGCAACCACTCCCAGACCCGCTCAAGACCCTGGTATCCCAGGGTTTCCATGGAGATCTCGGTCAAAAACTCGCCGTGGCGCATGAAATAACCCGCCTCGATGCACAGCGCCGGGACAATCGGCGGCATGCACAGCTGACTGCTGGTAACCGCCGCCACCTTGTTGAGGCGGAAAAAACTCGAAACGAAGAGGATCGCGATGGTGTGACAGGCGATCAAGGGAACCGTCCCGAGCAGAACGCCGACCGCACCGGCGGCCGCCAGTTGGAAGGGCGAGCTGTTCTCGGTGAGCAGAATCTTCAGCGAACGGAGCGGTCGCAGCACCGAAACCTTCTCCATCGTTTGCTCCGGAGTGATCAGCTTGCGATGCGGCACCGGCGCGATCGACCGCAGGGTCAGCCGGGTGTTGAGCAGAGTGAGGCGGAAGTTGTCCACGAATCCCCGAAAATGGGAAATCCTCTCCGTGGCGGGAGGATAGTACACCGAAATATCGACATCGCGCAACTCCACTCCGGCCCAGGCCGCCTTAACTAGCACCTCGATCTCGAAGGAGTAGCGGGTCTCTTGCCACTTGAGCCCGTGCAGCACGAAGAGCGGATAAGCGCGAAAGCCGTTCTGGGTATCAGGCAGGTTCTTGCCGGTCTGGACCCGCAACCAGAAATTAGAGAACTGGCGGCCGAAACGGGACGAGCCCGGGACATGGGCCACGGAAAAGTCCCGGTTGCCCACCACCAGCGCCAGGGGATGCTGGCGCATCGCCTCGACAAAACGGGGAAAATCGGCCGGATCGTGCTGTCCGTCGGCATCGATGGTGACGATATGGCTCATTCCCAACCGCCGCGCCTCGCGGGCACCCGTGAGAATCGCCGCCCCCTTGCCCCGGTTCCGATCATGCCGCAGGGTCCGCACATCGAGCCCGGCGAGAGTTTCCAGAGCGCCGTCACTGCTGCCGTCATCGACCACCAGCACCCGCGGATGGATCGCCAGGCAACGCTCCACCACCTCCCGCAGGGTGGCCGCATGGTTGTAGACCGGAATGACGATGAGAATCCGATCCTCGTCGAAATCACTTGTCGGCATCAAGATATCGCCTGTTGACCCGGGTGAACTTAATGAAAGAACCGAGGTTTGCGAGAAACCGTCGCCAGCTGTCCGGGGATCGCCAGAGCATGGCCACATAACCGAGCAGAACCTTGGGGCGCTGGAAATGGGAGCGGT
>MHXM01000005.1:0-661 GCA_001825565.1 Desulfuromonadaceae bacterium GWC2_58_13 | reverse complement strand
CTGAAACAGCTCCTCAAGCCGCTCTCGGGTCAGGCCGTGGGGGACGAACTGAAACTGCATGCAGTCCATCTTCTTCCAGTCCTCGTCGAAGGTTCCCAGCTCATGGATCGTCTCGTAGATCGGCGAGCCGGGAAAGGGGGTGAACTTGGCGAGATTGAAATCGTCGATGGGGAGGGAGAAGACGTACTCCATGCTCTTGCGGATGCTCTCCTCGCTTTCGCCGGGTAACCCCATCATCAGCAGTCCCTTGGTGCGGATGCCGGCTTTTTTGATCAGGCGGATCTTGTCGGCCAGCATCCGCAGGTCGGCATTCTGGCGATGCCGGGCCAGCAGTTTTTCGTCCCCGGTTTCGATCCCGAGGCTGGCCATCCAGCAGCCGGCCTCCCTCATCTGGCCCAGCAACGCTTCGTCAATATGTTCGGCCCGCACGGCGCAGTTGAAGGTCATCCCCAGCGGCTTTTCAACCATTAGCCGGCAGAACTCCTCGACCCGCTGGCGGTTGAAGGTAAACTGGTCGTCGTAGAAATTGACATGACGGATGCCGAATCGCTCCTTCAGGTAGCGCAGATGGTCGTAGAGATAGCCGGCCGAGTTGTAGCGGAAGGTGTTCAGGTAGCGCAGATGGTCGTAGAGATAGCCGGCCGAGTTGTAGCGGAAGGTG
>MHXM01000004.1:14691-14942 GCA_001825565.1 Desulfuromonadaceae bacterium GWC2_58_13 | reverse complement strand
AAAGTGGTTTTTCTCGTCGATTCCGTTGAGCAGATCCGTGGGGTCGGAGCCAATGCCGCGGAGGTTCACCGCAGCGTCGAAAACCTCTTTTCCATGCACGCCGACAGTCTGCATCTCCCCCTGTTGCATGTGGTCTACACCATTCCTCCGTATCTGGTTCCTCTGACGCCGGGGATCGGCCGGCATCTGGGCGGTAACATCGTCTATCAGTTGCCGAGCATTCATGTGTTCAAACGGGACGGCAATCCGGA
>MHXM01000004.1:12975-14628 GCA_001825565.1 Desulfuromonadaceae bacterium GWC2_58_13 | reverse complement strand
TTGGCGACCTGCGCAATCTCTTCCGGCTCATTGGCAACAGTCTCATCAAAACCGCTGGGCGGGACGTACCGGTCACCGACGAAACCATAACCGAAGCGGAAAACCATCTGCGTCGCGAGATGCTGCCGATTGCCGCGGATGACTGCGATTGGCTCAAGAAGATTGCCAAGAGTAAGCAGTCGGGCCTCCAATCGGTCGCCGAGCTGCCGCGCCTGGCCCGGTTTTTCGACACCAGCATGGTACTTAACTACCGCAACGGCGACGATTGGTACGATGTTCACCCGTTATTAAAGGCCTACCTTGACAGCGCGACGGCTTGACGAAAACACAGTCCTGGCCGGGCTGTCCCCCGCCGGCGAAAATACCTGGAATGAATTCCGACGTCAGGTCGAGTGGGCCGAGAGCTTTGCCCTGATCTTTCTTTTTTCCGCGTCCCGTGGGCCGGTCGAGATTTTTCGCGAGCGGCTGGACAGCCACCTTCGCGCCCGCGTCTCCCGCCTTTGGCGGTTGCCGCCGTTGGAACCTGTCAGCTGTGTCGATACCGTTATGGAACTGGTTCGCCGGCCCCCGGAAGAGCTGCTAATGCTGAAGGCGACGCTCTGGCTCGATCTTTCCGGTCGGGGGGATGCCTGGGATCGGGCGCGAACCGCTTTGTTGACCCGCCTCAACGAACACCGCGAGTTGCTGCGCCGTCAACTCCACCAGCCGGTCGTCCTGATTTTTCCGGGAGGGTGGCGGGCTCAGGTACGCGACCTGGCTCCCGACCTTTGGGCGGTTCGCGCCTACAGCCTCGATCTCGACGAAACCGGAGCCGTCAAACTTCAAGGAGCTTCCGAATTATCAAACGACTCAAAGGATACGATCCCCTCTCACTTTCCTGCCGAACAGCTTCGCGCCGCCGAGGCGCAACTGCGTGAATGGCAACGGCTACGGGAAACTGCAGCAATCGACCGCAACTTGCTGATTACCGGATGGCGCGCATTTGATGCCGCAATGGCCTTAAAAAATGTCCATTTCAGTGAACAAATCGCCAAAGAGACGTTAGACATCGCCCACCTGTTACGAGAGCGCCTCGGCGATTTGCCGCAACCGCTGCGAGACACCTCCGTCTCCCTCGACAAAGTAGGCCAAGCGTCTCGCGACCTCGGGCATTTGGAGGAGGCAAGGGTCGCCTTCCGGAAAAGCCTCGACCTTCGCCTTCAACTGCGGACACAACTAGGCGACCTGCCGGAAATTTTGCGAGACATCTCCGTCTCTCTCGATAATGTTGGCCAAGTGTCTCGCGACCTCGGGCAACTGAAGGAGGCACAGGACGCCTTCCGGGAAAGCCTCGGCCTTCGCCGACAACTGCGGACACAACTAGGCGACCTGCCGGAAATTTTGCGAGACATCTCCGTTTCCCTCGATAATGTTGGCCAAGTGTCTCGCGACCTCGGGCAACTGGAGGTGGCACGGGACGCCTTCCGGGAAAGCCTCGGCCTTCGCCGACAACTGCGGACACAGGTCGGCGACACCCCGCAAACCCTGCGCGACCTCTCCATCGCCCTCGACAATGTTGCTGGAGCATCCCGCGCTCTCGGCCTTTGGGAAAATGCTCGGGACGCATTATGGGAAAGTCTAGACCTCGCCCGCCAAATTCGGACGCAACTTGGC
>MHXM01000004.1:715-12914 GCA_001825565.1 Desulfuromonadaceae bacterium GWC2_58_13 | reverse complement strand
ACGCTAGCGGGGCACTTGATGAAGCACAGAATGTCTTTCGGGAAAGCCTCTCCCTTAACCATCTGTTATGCGAACAACTTGGCAAGTCGTCCCAAACTTTGCGTCTCCGCTCCGTAGTG
The DNA here is from genome assembly GCA_001825565.1 of Desulfuromonadaceae bacterium GWC2_58_13. Lineage (GTDB taxonomy): Bacteria > Desulfobacterota > Desulfuromonadia > Desulfuromonadales > Trichloromonadaceae > Trichloromonas. The sequence continues at coordinate 12,795 of MHXM01000004.1, read as the reverse complement.
CTTGATAACATAGGTCAAGTTGCCCGCGACCTCGGGCAACTTGAAGAAGCACAGAACGTCTTCCGTGAAAACCTCGACATCCGTCGTCAACTTCGGGCAAAGCGTGGTGACCTTCCGGAAGTTCTGCGTGACCTCTCCATCTCCCTCGACAACTTAGGCCGGGTGGCCCTTGCCCTTGGTGAACGGGAGGAGGCACGAGATGCCTTCCGGGAAAGCCTCGGCATCTTCCGCCAACTGCGAACACAGGTCGGCGACACCCCGCAAACCCTGCGCGACCTCTCCATCGCCCTCGACAACGTCGGTACTGTGGCCCGCGACCTCGGACGATTGAAGGAGGCGCGGGCAGCGTTCACCGAATGTGTTACGATCCGGCAACGGTTGGCGACCGCATTCCCGGAAAACGAAGATTTTCGCAACCTGCTGAACGCAGCTCAATTGCGACTCAGCGAAGTCGCCTCAATCTCTTCTTCAACAACCCAGTGACTTCAGAGAAATCCATGACCAAACTTAAAGACCTTGAAGAATATCGTGAAGAGATCGAACAATGCGTCAGGTGCGGCGCCTGTCGGGCTCATTGTCCGGTTTTCGGCGTCGAAAAACATGAAGGGCGGGTGGCGCGGGGCAAGGTGGCGCTGGCCGGGGCCGTGCTCGACGGCGAGATCGGCCTCGAAGCCAAGGTACTGGAGGATCTCAGCCAGTGCCTGCTGTGCGGCAGCTGCTGCGCCCAGTGTCCGAATAAGGTGCCGACCGAAGAGATCGTCGCCGCCGCCCGTCGGCGCATCGCCGAACAGCGCGGGCTCAGCAGTTTCGGCAAGGCCCTGACCGCGGTCCTCGGCCGGCCGAAGTTGATGAATATGCTGGCCAAGACCGGCGGCGCCCTGTCGTCGCTGCTGTTCAAACAGTTGCCGGAAAACAGCGGCCTGCGCCTGCGCTTTCCGGCGCCTTATATCGACGCCGGCCGCACCCTGCCGCCGATTGCCGCCAAGCCCTTTCGCGAGCGGGTGCCGGAGCGGATCCCAGGTAAGGAAGGGGCGCCGACGGTGGCCTTTTTCACCGGCTGCGGCATCAACTACATGTATCCGGCCATTGGCGAGGCGTTTCTCAAAATCCTGAAGTTTCTCGGGGTGACGGTGATCATCCCCAAGGATCAGGCCTGCTGCGGCCTGCCGGCGGTCAGCGCCGGCGCCGCCAAAACGGTGGAGGAGCTGGCGGCGCGGAATCTGGCGGCTCTGAATCGCATTCCGGCCGATTACGTGGTGACCGCCTGTGCCTCCTGCAACGCCGGCATCGGCAAGATCTACGCCGATCTGGGCGGCGATTACCCGGCGCTGGCGGCCAAGACCATGGACATCTTCGTTTTTCTGGCCAAGCACGGCCTGCCGGAGAAGCTGGCGGCGCTGCCGAAGGCGGCCAAGCGGATCAAAGTCACCTACCACGATCCCTGTCATCTGCGCACCCGAGGCATCACCAAGGAACCCCGGCAGATCCTCAAGGCGCTGCCACAGGTGGAGTTCGTCGAAATGGCGGCGGCCGGCACCTGCTGCGGTCTGGGCGGCACTTATTCGGTCTACCACTACGAGACGAGCAAGAAGATCGGCGCCAAGAAAGCCGCCAATATCGGCGCCAGCGGCGCCGAACTGGTGGCCACCGATTGCCCGGGATGCATCATGCAGCTGCAGGATTCGGTCAATCACGCCGGGTTGTCGCAGCAAGTGGTCCATCTGCTCGAACTGGTGGTCGCCGCGTTGCCCGATACTAAATGATCGGATCTTGGTCAGGCGGTTGGGCAACCGATACAGCATGTTTGCATGATAATTGCACTCGTTCACGGTGTCTTGTTAAAAACCGAATCATCATCGATGAAGGAGATACGGATGCTTCATGTGAGTGAGCGGAAACTGCTTTACCGGTTTCTGGCGCAAGTGTTTGCTTATCCCGACCCGCAACTGATCGACGCGCTGGCCAGGGGGGACGCCGAAGAGGCGGCCCGGTTGACCGGGACTGAGTCACCGCCGGTCCTGCTTGAAGATGACATCCTGCTGGATCTGGAAACCGGGTTTACCAACCAGTTCATCAACCGTTTGGGCGGTGTACCGGCGCCTCCGTACGGTTCTCTGTATCTGGAGCGGGACGGCATTCTGATGGGGCAAAGCTCCCTCAAAGTGCTGGAGGCTTATCGGGCCGAGGATCTATCCCTGGAAGGTGGCGGCGAGCCGCCCGACTACCTGGCCACCGAGCTGGAATTTCTGTATTATCTGGTGAGCCAGGAGGAAGAGGCATTGGGGCGCAGGGACATTGAGGGGGCACGGGACAAAACGGTTAAGCAGAGGGTTTTTGTTGGTGAGTTACTGCTCCCCTGGGTGATTCCGTTTTGCATTCGGATGGAAAAGGATCCGGCCGGCCACCCGTTTTATCATTGGGGCGCCCGGCTGCTGCAACGGTTTTGCACGATGGAGAAGGATTGGCTGGATCGATTGCCTTGACCAGCGTAGCCGTGCGGATATTGAACCTAAAAGGCGGACCGTTTGCGGTCCGCCTTTTTTGATCTTTTCGCAAAAAGTCTTCCGATGGCGACGCCATCTTTTTTTGTCAGGCGAGAAATTCGGATTGAAACCGTTTGACGCGGCTGAGATAGGTGTGGGTTTCGTCGGGCAGGGTGTCGATTCCCTTGCGGTCGACATTGCCCGGGCCCCAGTTGTAGGCGGCCAGGGTTTTGTCCAGGTCGCCACCGTATTTGTTAAGCAGCTGCTTGAGATAACGGGTGCCGCCCATGACGTTCTGTTCGGGATCAAAGGGGTCGGAGACGCCGAGATCCCTGGCGGTTCCCGGCATCAGCTGCATGAGTCCCTGGGCGCCAACCTTGGACTCCACGTTGGGGTTGAAATCGCTTTCGGCCTTGATGACCGCCTTGACCAGGGCCGGATCGACGCCATAGCGTTCCGCGGCCCGATGGGCGATATCGGTGACCCTGGCGTCGGTTTGGGCGGCGCTCCGTGGATGGCTGAGAGATTCCGCTGCCGAAGGGGGGGGCGGCAGGTCATTTCTTTGACTCGATGCGGTATAAGCGCTCAGGGAGGACAGGGGGAACTGAAAGCTTTGTTCGAAATCCTGATCGTCGGCAAAGTCGAAGCTGCCGCGCATCATCTCCAGCCGGCACATCTCGGCCAGTGCCCGGACGTCGGTCGCGCCTCCTGACGAAACCGCGGCGAGGACGTCGGAAAAGCCGGTTCTCTGCGGCTCGCCCGTTTTGGAGCGGCGGCCGGTCTGGTCCAGCATGGCCAGTGCCTGAAGCACATCGGTGGGTTTGATCGACATGGAACCTCCCTCTTTTAGCCTGGCCTTGATTAAATGCAATTTTCGCACCGGAAGGCGGACCTTCTCCCCGGTTGCTTTTCATGCCGGTTGCGGCATACTTTGAACTCAGTACATCGTCCATGTCATAACAAGGAGGTCGTCCGATGCGTATTCGATTTGTTGTTGCAGCGCTGGTTCTGGGTGTGGGGTTGTGCGGCGTAGCCCTGGCCGTTCCGCCGGGGAAAATCCTGACTTTCAGCGAGAGTCCGCTGGGCAAGGTGTTTTTCGATGGCCAAGTTCACAAGGATGCCGGCATCAAGTGCATGGAATGTCATAACGACGGCATGTTTCCCAAGATGAAGCAGGGGACGGTGAAAATCACCATGGAAGAGATTTACGCCGGTCGTCTCTGCGGTGTCTGTCACAATGGCCAGCGGGCTTTTGCCGTGGTAGGCAACTGCAGCCGCTGTCATATCCGCGAATAGCCCTTTCCAACCGAAAAGGGCGGCCCGTTGGCCGCCCTTTTTAGCGTTAACCGCCGATCTTCTGCATGCCCCGCGATCCTTCCTTGTAATCCTTTTCGCCCACCCGATGCTGCCTGGGCTTGGCCACAACGGCCGCCCGCAGCAATTCCTCAAGTTCCGCATCGCTGGCGTTCCGGCGCAAAGCTTCCCTGATATCCAGTTCATCCGAGCAAAGAAGACAGGGGCGGATGCGGCCATCGGCGGTTACCCGCAGTCGATTGCATTCGCCGCAGAAATGGCTCGAGATGGCGGGAATCACTCCGACCCGTCCGGGGCTGTCGCGGTAACGGAACAGCCGGGCCGGGCCGGCCGGGCCGCTGCGTTCGACGGGGGTAAGCGGTCCAATGCTTTCGAGTTCGGTCATGATTTCCTGCGCCGAGAAACGGTTTTCGGCGCTGTAACCGAGGCCGCCGCTGACCGGCATGAACTCGATGAATCGTATTTCCCAGGGATGCTCCAGGGAGAGCCGGCCAAAATCGGCGATTTCATCGGCGTTGACTTCGCGAATCGGCACCATGTTGATCTTCAACGGAGCCAAGCCGACAGCGGCGGCCCGGTGGATGCCATCCAGCACCCGTTGCAGGCCGGGGCGCCGGGTAATTTGCTCGAAGCGGTCTTCGCGCAGGGTGTCGAGGCTGACGTTGACCCTGGAGAGTCCGGCCTGCTTGAGGTCCGCGGCCATCTGGTCGAGCAGCAGGCCGTTGGTGGTCAGGGTGATTTCCGGCTGTCCCGGCAGGGCGGCCAGCTCTTTCACAAAGCCGACGATTCCTTTGCGCACCAGTGGTTCGCCACCGGTGACGCGGATTTTGCTGACTCCGAGGCGGGTGGCGGCCGCCGCGATACGCAGCAGGTCTTCGTAGGAGAGGATCCCGCCGTGGCCGACCGATTCCACCCCTTCTTCGGGCATGCAGTAACGGCAGCGTAGATTGCAACGGTCGGTGATGGAGAGTCGCAGGTATTCGATTTTACGGCCGAAAGTGTCTTTCAATGCATTTTTACGGTCAGCCGCGACGGGCCGACACGCTCCGTACCGATTATTTGGCATCCTGTTTGGGCAAGTACTGTTCGAAGGAGCGCTTATCGACCGCGCAACGATGGGCTTCTTCGGGGGTGATCTTCTTTTCCTTGAGCAGTTCGAGAATGCGCTGGTCCATCAACTGCATTCCTTCCCCCTTGGCGGTTTGCATGATCGACGGAATCTGGAAGGTCTTGCCTTCACGAATCAGATTGCTCACCGCCGCGTTGCCGATCAGGATTTCGTGGGCGGCGATCCGGCCCTTGCCGTCGGCGGTCTTCATCAGCTGCTGGCAGACCACTCCCTTAAGGCTCTCGCCGAGCATGGTGCGCACCTGCTCCTGGGCATCCTTGGGGAAGGCGTCGATGATGCGGTCGATGGTCTTCGGGGCCGAGTTGGTGTGCAGGGTGCCGTAGACCAGGTGGCCGGTTTCGGCGGCGGTCATGGCCAGCGAGATGGTTTCGAGATCGCGCATCTCGCCGACCAGGATCACGTCCGGGTCCTCGCGCAGGGCTCCCTTGAGAGCGGCGGCGAAAGACAGGGTGTGCAGGCCGATCTGCCGCTGGTTCATCAACGACAGCTTGTTTTCGTGGATGAATTCGAGGGGATCTTCCAGGGTCAGAATGTGCTCGCGGCGGGTGCAGTTGATCAGGTCGATCATGGCCGCCAGGGTGGTCGACTTGCCACTGCCGGTCGGCCCGGTCACCAGCACCAGCCCCTTTTTCAGGTGGCACATTTTGCGAATGCCCGCCGGCAGGTTGAGATCGTCGGCGGAGAGGATTTTGCTCGGGATGATGCGGAAGACCCCGGCAATACCGCGGTAGGTGTCGAGAATGTTGCCACGGAAGCGGGCAATACCCGCCAACTCGTAGGCAAAGTCGAGGTCGCGGGTTTCCTCGAACTGGGTTCGCTGTTCCTGGTTGAGTATTTCAAACAGCAGCGCCTTGGCTTGATCGTTGGTCAGCGGCGGGAAGTTGAGTTTTTCCATCTCCCCGTGTTGGCGCAGGATCGGTGGGGAGCCGCTGGAGATGTGCAGGTCGCTGGCCCCCTGCTGTTTCATCATTTTAAAAAGACCGTCAATTTTGGCCATGCATGCTCCTTACAGCGAGAATCCAATGCAGCGATCAAGACAAAACAAAAACCCACCACCGAAGGGGGATGGGCCCGGGGATGCCTGAACGGCTCCTCTGCTTCATATCTTCGGTAACCTGGCCGTCTGTTTCAAGCTCCAGTAGGGGAGGGCTGGGGTTCGACCCGTCGGTTTTGCGTCTTCCGGTCTCCCGGAGTTAGCCTTTTCAGTGTAGCATCATTCTGGCAAACCCCCAGGGTAAAAGTCAAGCTGCCAGAAGGTGAATTACGGCTTGAATTCCGTCGGGGCTTTGCGTTATGGTGACGACCCCGACAAGGGAATTGGGTGTATGGGAGGTTAAACATGAGCAAAGCACTGGGGCTCCTGTCCGGCGGACTCGACAGCAACCTGGCAGCGCTGACATTGAAACGCCAGGGGGTCGAAGTGACCTGTGTCGCGTTCGTTACCCCGTTTTTCGGTTCGACCAAGGCTGAAAAAGCGGCCAAGGATCTGGAGATTTCACTGATCGTCCGGGATATCGGTGAAATTCATCTCGAAATGCTGAAACGGCCGAAGTACGGCTACGGCAGGAACATGAATCCCTGTATCGACTGTCATGCCATGATGTTCCGTTTGGCCGGCCGGATCATGGAGGAGCAGGGTCTGGATTTTCTTTTTTCCGGCGAAGTTCTGGGCCAACGGCCCATGAGTCAAAATCTCAGCGCCCTGCGGGCGGTGGCTAATTATTCCGGCTATCCCGACCGTATTTTGCGTCCGCTGTCGGCCCGGCTGCTGCCGATCACCCCGATGGAAGAACAGGGCCTGGTCGATCGCGACCAGTTGCTCGATATCCAGGGACGTTCCCGGCGGCGGCAGCAGGAACTGGCGGAGGCTTGGGGGCTGGCCGACTATCCCGCGTCCGGCGGCGGGTGCCTGCTGACCGAATCGTCCTTTTCCGGCCGCCTGCGCGACCTCTTTCAATACCAGCCGAAAGCAACCGTGGTCGATATCGAGCTGCTCAAGCTCGGTCGCCAGTTTCGCCTGTCGCCATCGGCCAAGCTCGCCGTTGGCCGCAACCAGAGCGACAATGACGCTATCAAAAACCTGGCTCGGTCAACCGATGTCCTGGTCCGCAGCGATAATTTCTCCGGGCCGTTGGGGCTGGTCAGCGGCAACGCCGGTCAGGAGGAGCTGGCCATGGCCGGCGCCATCGTGGCCTCCTACGGCAAAGGGCAGAACGAGGCCGAGATCGATATCCTGCTGCAGCAGGAGGAGCGCAGGTGGGTCATCCGGGTTGTCCCCTTGAATCGCGATGCCGTCGCCGCCAGCTTGATCGTGTAGTTGCTCCGGATTTTCCTGCCAAACAAAAAGGCCCCCCGGTGTTTCCGGGGGGCCTTTTCTGCTATCGGTATTGACGTTTTGGCGCAGGGCTTACATCATGCCGCCCATGCCACCCATCCCGCCCATGCCGCCCATCCCGCCGGGCATGCCGCCAGGCATTGCATCGGCCTTTTGGGGTGCGTCGGCAATGGCAGCTTCGGTGGTCAGCATCAGGCCGGCAACCGAAGCGGCGTTCTGCAGAGCGCTACGGGTAACCTTGGTCGGGTCGATAATGCCCGCTTCGATCATGTCGCAGTATTCGTCGGTGGCGGCGTTGAGGCCGTAAGCACCGGTGTGCTTGAGGACTTCGTTGACCACGATGGAACCTTCGAGACCGGCGTTGGAGGCAATCGTCCGCAGCGGCTCTTCGAGGGCACGCTTGACGATGTTGACGCCGAATTTCTGCTCGCCTTCCAACTCAATCTTCGCCACGGCAGCGATGGCCCGGATCAGGGCAACCCCGCCACCAGGGACGATGCCTTCTTCAACGGCAGCGCGAGTGGCGTGCAGAGCGTCTTCAACGCGGGCTTTTTTCTCTTTCATTTCGGTTTCGGTGGCTGCGCCAACCTTGACCACGGCCACGCCGCCGACCAGTTTAGCCAGACGCTCCTGGAGCTTCTCTTTGTCGTAGTCGCTGGTGGTTTCTTCGATCTGGGCGCGGATCACCTTGACGCGGTTCTGGATGTCGGCATCGGCACCGGCACCGTCGATGATGGTGGTGGTGTCTTTGTCGACGACGATACGCTTGGCGCTGCCGAGCAGGTCGAGGGTCGCGTTCTCCAGTTTGTGGCCCATGTCTTCGGAGATCACGGTGGCGCCGGTGAGGATGGCGATGTCTTCGAGCATGGCCTTGCGGCGGTCGCCGAAGCCCGGAGCCTTGACGGCGCAGATGTTGAGGGTGCCGCGCAGCTTGTTGACCACCAGGGTGGCCAGCGCTTCGCCTTCAACGTCTTCGGCGACGATCAGCAGCTGACGGCCCTGTTTGGCCACCGGCTCAAGGATCGGCAGGAGGTCGCGCATGTTGCTGATCTTCTTTTCGTAAATCAGGACCATGGCATCTTCCATGGTGGCTTCCATGCGTTCCGGATCGGAGACGAAGTAGGGGGAGAGGTAGCCGCGGTCGAACTGCATCCCTTCGACGGTCTCGAGGGTGGTTTCCATCGACTTGGCTTCCTCGACGGTGATGACCCCTTCCTTGCCGACTTTCTCCATCGCCTCGGCGATGATGTTGCCGATGGTGGCGTCGCTGTTGGCCGAGATGGTGCCGACCTGGGCGATTTCCTTGTGATCCTTGATCGGCTTGGATTGTTCTTTCAGGCTGGCTACGGCCACTTCCACGGCTTTGTCGATGCCGCGCTTGATTTCCATCGGGTTGTGACCGGCGGAAACCAGTTTGACGCCTTCGCGGTAAATGGCCTGGGCCAGCACGGTGGCGGTGGTGGTACCGTCGCCGGCTACGTCGGAGGTTTTGGAAGCGACTTCCTTGACCAGCTGGGCGCCCATGTTTTCAAAGGCGTCTTCCAGTTCGATTTCCTTGGCGACGGTGACGCCGTCCTTGGTGATCAGGGGCGCGCCGAAGGACTTGTTGATGATGACGTTGCGGCCTTTGGGCCCGAGGGTGGCTTTGACGGCGGCGGCCAGCAGGTTGACCCCGATGAGGATGCTGTTACGGGCGTCCTGGGAAAATTTGATTTCTTTCGCAGACATTATTTCTATCTCCTTATTAAAATGAATGAGTTACGAATTATTTTTCCACGACGCCGAGGATGTCATCTTCGCGCATCATGAGATACTCTTCGCCTTCAACCTTGATCTCGGTGCCGGCGTACTTGCCGAACAGCACCTTGTCGCCGACTTTCACGTCCAGGGCGAGAATTTTGCCTTCTTCGGTCTTCTTGCCGTTGCCGGCGGCGATGACCATGCCCATCTGGGGTTTTTCCTTGGCGGAGTCGGGGATGATCAGGCCTCCGGCGGTTTTGGTTTCCTCTTCGATCCTTTTGACGATGATGCGGTCCTGCAGCGGTCTGATGTTCATGAGTTGTTCTCCTTTCCAATCATTAGATAAGGTGTCGGGATGGGTTCCCGTATGAAGCACAGAAATAAAAAAGACGCCTGTTGCCGATGAGGACCCGGCGGGTCAGGCCTCTTCGGGTGAGGCTTCCGTTGTTAGCACTCGCCGGTAGGGAGTGCTAACAACAGGGCTAAATATAATCAGGAGCGTGGGAATGTCAAGGGTTATCTGAAAAAATGAAGGAATTCAGGATCCGCTGAGGGCCGAGCGGACTTTTGTGGCCAGTTCGCCAGCGATGTTGCCGGCGATATTCTGACGTTCTTTTTCGATGGTGGAATAATCGTGGTCGAAAAAAATCTTGACCGGATACTCGTACTTCAGCGCTGGAATGGCGCTCCCCTTGCGGTACAGAACGATTCTGGACTTGGTGCGGATGTCGGTCGAGCAGCAGCCGGATTCCTCGACATAGCCAAAAATTTCGCCGGTCACGTAATTGCGGTCAGCCAGCCAGGCCGGGTCGACGGAATCGAGGCCGCCCTTGAGGATGACGAATTCGTACTGTTGGTTCATGCCGTCGGCGTTCAGCTGGTCGACGAAGGTGTCGAAGATCTTTTCCGCCAGCGCGCCGGGAACCATGACGGTGATGAAGGGGGCCAGGTAAACCTGCTCCCGTTTCACGGAGGAACGGACCACGACCTCGGGGGGCTCGGGTTTCGGAGCGACCGGGATTTCAGGTTGGGAGATCCGCGTTGTCGTCGGGGATTCCGGCATTTTCTCGACCTCAACGGGTGGGATGGCCGGGGCGACCGGTTCCGGTTTTGGTTCGGGGATAGCCGGCGCCGGCGGGATTTCGACCTTCGGCGTGGCTGTGGGAACCGCTGGTTTTATGATCGGCGCCGGAATGGGTGCTCCGGCGGCAACCGGCGTTATGGAGGCAGCGGGGTGGAAAAGGGTCGCCACCTCGGGGTCGTTTTTCATTTGTTGCAGAGCGTTCCGGACGCGGGTAAGCAGGGCTTCGTCGAGTCCCTGGCGACCCACCAGGCGACTGCCGGCGGGTCCGCCGAGATCGCTGACCGGAAGCAGCGGCTTGAATTCGCTGGGCGATTGCTTCTGCAGATAGATTTCGTCGAACAGGCCGACATCCACCATGCGGTAACGGTTGAGCCATTCCCGCAGGGAGGCCTGATCCTTGAAGGTGCGTGTGTCGACCGGGGCGCCGAGCCGGTTTTCCAGCAACCGGCCGAAGGCCTGGACCTGCGCTTCGCTGCGGAATGGGGCATCGGCCGTGGGAACGGCGCCGAGGGCAAGTCTGGTCGCGGTTTCGCCGGTTGGGCCGACCCTCGGCATCGGTTTCGGGAGTTGGGTCGGCTGGGTGTGGCGGATGACCTCCGGCGTGGTCGTCGGTGCGGAAACGGCTGTCGCGACCGGCAGGGACGAGCGGCTCGGCAAGGGGACGAGCGGGGCTCCCTTGATCTGTTCCAGGCTGCTGCTCAGACGGGTGAGCCGGGCGGGGTCAAAACCCTGGCGGGCGACCAGCGAGGCGTCGGCGGTCAGTCCCTGGTTGGCCAGGTCGGCAGGTTGCGCGAGAAGTTCGAATTCTCCCTCCGGATGTTTCTGGAGATATCCGCTGGAAAAGAGCGCCAGCTCAACCATCCGGTAGCGGTTGAGCCAATCATGCAGGACGGTCTCCTCCTTGAAAACCCGCACCTTGACCGGGGATTTCAACTGTTGCCCGAGCTTCTTGGCGAAATCCTCGGCGGCTTCCTTGCTGCGCAGCGGGGCACCGGGGTCGGCGACCACGCCGAGGGTGAATTCTTCTGGTGGCCGGACGACTGGTACCGTCGGCCGCTGGGCGGGGGACGGCCGTGGAGGGTTGAGACGTGGCCCGACCGGGGCCGGCGACACCGGTTTGATGTCGCCGGCCAGGGCAAAGCGCTGGATTCCCAAATTGTACAGCAGGGCATGCCCTTCCGGGTCCTTTTCCATGTCGGCGAGCACGGTCCGGATGCGGGAAAGAAGTTCGCTGTCGAGACCCTGGCGCATGACCAGCATGTCGGCCTTGGCGATTGGTCCGGTTTTTCGGGCCGAGTTGGCCAGTTCCTTGAAATCGTTGTTGGGCTGGTGTCGGAGCCGATTGCCGCGGATCACCGCCAGATCGACATCGTAATAGGCGTTCAGGGTTTCCCTGAGGTCGTGGTCGGTGGCGAAAATGCGGACGTCAACCGGTTCTCCCAGGTGCTTTTCGAGGTAGGCCCCGAAACGCTGGGCCTGCGGTACCGACTGGATCAGGGAATCCACGGCCGGGGCGGCGCCAAAGGTGAGGGCCGCCTGGGCGGAAACCGAGGTCGTCAGCACCAGGGCCGTCAGGGTCAGAAGGCGTTTCATCAGTAACCACATACGGCTCGAAATCCTTTGCTGAAAATCATCAAGGGGTTGGAAATACATTGAAAACCCTTGGTATCCTACCGTCCGGGGAGGGGAATGTCAACGAGGGAATTCCTTGACAGTCGGCCCGTGAATGTGTTAAGGAATCAAACCGGCGCCCGGATGGCGCAGGAATAGTATTCAACAGGTCTCCTGTAACTGGCGCAAGATGGGGAACCATCGGGGAGCAGGAATTCACGACCGTCGCAGCCGTACGCCTGGGCTCCCCTGCATCCGACAGGGCCGGGCGTTTTTTTGTGCCGGACCTTTGGGTTTAATGCAGGGAAACATCTCTTCTTGAAGGAGCACGAACCATGGGCAAGAAGCTTTATATCCCCGGACCGGTGGAAGTCAGCGCGGATG
>MHXM01000004.1:0-698 GCA_001825565.1 Desulfuromonadaceae bacterium GWC2_58_13 | reverse complement strand
ACCCCGATGATCGGCCATCGCATGAAGGAGTACGCCATCCTGCATCGCGAGGTAACGACCGGCCTGAAGACTTTGTTGAATACCCAAAGTCCGGTGTTTCTCTCAACCTCCAGCGCCTTCGGCGTCATGGAAGGGGCGGTGCGTAATCTGGTGCAGAAACGCTGCGCCAACTTCGGCAACGGTGCCTTCAGCAGCAAGTGGAACGACGTAACCCGACGCTGCGGCCTCGAAGCCGACCTGTTCAGCGCCGAATGGGGTCAGCCGATCACCCCGGAAATGGTCGATGGGGCGCTGGCCACCGGCAAGTACGACGCCATGACGATCGTTCATAACGAAACATCGACCGGGGTTCTGAATCCGCTGGAGGAAATCGCCGGGGTGATGAAAAAATATCCCGAGGTTTCTTTCATCGTCGATACCGTCTCGTCGATGAGCGCGGTTGCCATCGATGTGGAGGCTTTGGGCACCGATGTCTGCCTGGCCGGGGTGCAGAAGGCGTTCGGGTTGCCGCCGGGACTCGCCGTGTTCGCCGTTTCGCCGAAAGCGCTGGAGAAGGCCAAAACCACTCCGAATCGCGGCTATTACTTCGATTTTGAAGAGTTTGCAGCCAACGATCTGAAAGACAATACGCCCAGCACGCCATGCATCAGTCTGATTTTCGGTTTGGCTCACCAGCTGCGCAAATTCTTTGCCGAGGG
>MHXM01000003.1:12574-12930 GCA_001825565.1 Desulfuromonadaceae bacterium GWC2_58_13 | reverse complement strand
TCAACTCAAGGCTTTCTTCGACCTTGCGCGGCAGACTGAGCAGGTCGCCGGCCAGTTCCCGGCAGCGTTCGGCGGTGAGGGTGCCCCTGGCCCGGCCCAGGCGCAGGGCGAGCAGGAACAGGGCGACCAGCTGGGTGGTGAAGGCCTTGGTCGAAGCAACGCCGATTTCCGGGCCGGCATGGGTGTAGATGACCCCGTCGCATTCCCGGGGAATCGACGATTCGACGACATTGCAGATGGCGACCACTTTTCCCCCCTTGCGTTTGGCCTCGCGCAGGGCGGCCAGGGTGTCGGCGGTTTCGCCGCTCTGGCTGATCAGCAGGGTGAGGGTGTGGGGACCGATGATCGGATCGCGG
>MHXM01000003.1:12296-12534 GCA_001825565.1 Desulfuromonadaceae bacterium GWC2_58_13 | reverse complement strand
GGCAGTGTTTCTCGATCATGAACTTGCCGACCAGGCCGGCATGCCACGAGGTTCCGCAAGCGACGATGAAGATCTTCTCCAACGATTGCAGCGCGGCATTGTCCAGATTGAAATCCTCGAGGTAGACGTCCCCCTCCTCTTCGCGCAGGCGGCCGGCCAGGGTGTCGGCGATGGCCCGCGGCTGCTCGTAGATTTCCTTGAGCATGAAATGCTTGTAGCCCCCCTTCTCCGCCATCAG
>MHXM01000003.1:11847-12228 GCA_001825565.1 Desulfuromonadaceae bacterium GWC2_58_13 | reverse complement strand
TGTGGGCGAGCATGGCCGGGATGTCGGAAGCGACGAAGTTTTCGCCGATTCCCTGGCCGACCACCAGGGGCGAGCCGAGCTTGGCGGCGATCATCTTGCCCGGCTCCTGTTCGCAGAGGATGGCCACCGCGTAGGCGCCGCGCACTTCGGCCAGGGCCCGGCGCACCGCGCTGACGAAATCCTTGGTGGTCTTGTAGTGCTCATCCACCAGGTGGGCGATGATCTCGGTATCGGTTTCGGAGTTAAAGATGTGTCCCTGGCCACGCAGACGTTCCTTGAGCACCAGGTAGTTTTCGATGATGCCGTTGTGCACCACCACGATGCCGCCGGCGTTGTGCGGGTGGGCGTTGATTTCCGACGGGCGGCCGTGGGTGGCCCAGC
>MHXM01000003.1:0-11712 GCA_001825565.1 Desulfuromonadaceae bacterium GWC2_58_13 | reverse complement strand
CGCGGTATTCGAGTCGGCGCAAACCGTCGAGAATGATGGGGGTGGCTTCCTGGAGACCGATATAGCCGACAATACCGCACATATGTAAATCCTCTTCGGAGAAGTCAAATCATTGTAGGGGCAGCCCCCCGTGGCTGCCCGGATTTGCGCGATGAAAACCGAGGGCAGCCACGGGGGGCTGCCCCTACGTCATTTCTTCTTGCGCAGACGCCAGCCTTCGATGATCTTCTGCTCGCAGCGCGACAGGGCCAGGGAATCGGGGGGGACGTCCCTGGTGATGGTTGAGCCGGCGGCGATCAGGCTGTTGCGGCCGATCCGCACCGGGGCGATGAACTGGGTGTCGCTGCCGACGAAGACGTCGTCCTCGATGATGGTTTTGTGCTTGTTGACGCCGTCGTAGTTGCAGGTGATGGTGCCGCAGCCGATATTGACGTTGCGGCCGATCTCGGCGTCGCCGATGTAGGTGAGATGGCTGGCCTGGGCTTTTTCCGCCAGAATCGCCTTTTTGGTTTCGACGAAGTTGCCCAGTTTGTTGTGGCCGGCCAGCGTCGTGCCGGGGCGCAGATGGGCCATGGGACCGATGGTGCAATGGGGGCCGAGGGTCGACTCGGCCATGACCGAACCGGCCTTGAGATGGGCTGAATCGCCGATGACGCAGTCGGTGACGATCACGCCCGGCTCGACGACGCAGTTGCCGCCGAGGCGGGTGGTTCCCCGCAGATGGACTCCCGGATGAATCACGCAATCCGGAGCGATTTCAACCTGGGGATCGATGTAGGTTGCCGCCGGGTCGAGCAGGGTCACCCCGGCGCGCATGTGCGCTTCGTTGATGCGGCGACGCAGGATGGCGTTGGCCTCGGCCAGCTGGACCCGGTCGTTGATCCCCATTGGCTCGTCCGGGTCGGCGACACGAATGGCGCGCACCGTCCGGCCCTGCCGCCGGGCAATTTCCAGCACGTCGGTGAGGTAGTATTCGCCCTGGGCATTGTCGCGGCCGACGGCTCGCAAGGCGTCGAAAACCAGCGGAGCCTCGAAGGCGTAAATACCGGTGTTGATTTCGCGGATGGTTTTTTCCTTGGCCGAGGCGTCCTTTTCTTCGACGATTCGCAGGACCGCTTCGTCATCGCGGACCACCCGGCCGTAGCCGTGGGGATTCTCCATTTCGGCGGTCAGCACGGTGATTGCCGCCTGCTGTTCGGCATGGTAGGCCAGCAGTCGTTCGAGCGTCTGTCGTCGCAGCAGCGGCACGTCGCCGCACAGCAGCAGCAGGGTGCCGGAGAAGTTTTGTAGGTGATCCTCGGCGCAGAGCAGGGCATGGCCGGTGCCGAGTTGTTGCTCCTGAAGAGCAAACAGCAACTGGTCGGACGCCAGCGTTTTTCGCACCTGGTCGGCGCCGTGACCGATCACCAGGACGGTTTTCTCGCACCCCAGTTCCCGGCA
Source organism: Desulfuromonadaceae bacterium GWC2_58_13 (assembly GCA_001825565.1). Taxonomy (GTDB): domain Bacteria; phylum Desulfobacterota; class Desulfuromonadia; order Desulfuromonadales; family Trichloromonadaceae; genus Trichloromonas. The sequence goes on along the minus strand of MHXM01000003.1, from coordinate 10,272 downwards.
CAACCGGACCGGCGCGCAAACCATCGGTTGTCCCGCCACCGGGTGCAGCACCTTGGGCAGCTGCGATTTCATCCGTGTTCCCTGACCCGCCGCGAGGATGACCGCAGCCAGATGTTGAGTCCGCATGATCCCTCCTGAAAATGAGACCTTTGAAAAAAAACAATTATCGGGTAAAGGTTCCGGAGAGTCAAGAATTATGCCTGTCCGACCCTGGCATATCCCCGCGTTTTCCTTTACAAAGACCTGGTGATTTCAGTATAGTCGAGATATTGGAGGCTTCAATGGATGACCGGAATGCGATTGCGAGGGAGCTGGGGAATGTCGAGCAGGATCTCAAGGAGCTGGAGATCCTCTACGAGCAATATTTTGCCGGAGTCGAGAAACGCGAGCCGCTGAAGAAGCGTGAGGCGGCGGCCAACCGTCTGCGCCGTTTCGTCAATCGCAAAATCATCCAGACCGATCTGCGTTTTCGTTTCCAGACCCTGTCCACCCGTTTCCATAGTTATTCCACCTACTGGGATCGCATTCTGCGTTTGATCGATGAAGGGCGCTACGTCCGGCATACCGCCAAGGCCGATCGATCAAAGGTATCCGAGATCGTACCTCTTCCCGTTGTCGATCCCCTGGATCGGATTTATCAGGAGCTGTTGCAGGCCCGCGAATCCTGTGGCATCGCCGGACCCGAGCCGGATCGCCAACAGGTTCACTTCTTTCTGGAACGGCAGAAGGATAAAATCCGTGAAAAATTCGGTGAACGCGAGGTCGAGTTTCGGGTGGTGACCGAAGACGGCAAACCGAAAATCAAGGTGCGCGCCAAAAAATAGGAGGCCCGGTGCCCCATCATAAGGGAAAGACAGCTCTGGTTCTGGCCGGCGGCGGCATCATGGGGGCTGCTTACGAGATTGGCTGTCTGACCGCTCTGGACCGGCTGTTCGCGCCAGGGTTTTCGGCCCGCCAGTTCGATCTTTACGTCGGGGTCAGCGCCGGGTCGGTGATTGCCACCCTGATGGCCAATAAAATCGAACCCGCCGCTCTGTTTCAGGCCATCGTCAACAACGAAAGCACCGTTTTCAATTGGCGGCGCAAGGATATCTACCGGCTCGATGCCCGTGAACTTGTTGCTTCCTGTGGCCAGGTACTGCGCAACCTCTTTAAAATTCTCGGTTTTCATCGCCGCCATCGCTGGGCCTTTTCGCTGAACGACCTCTTCACCATCCTCCAGGAACAGTTTCCCTCCGGCCTCTTTTCTCTTGAGCCGATGTGTCAGTATCTCTGCCAGGCCTTTCGTAAAGAGGGCATCCACAACGATTTTCGGCAGCTTGATGCCGAACTCTACATTCCGGCCTATGATATCGACCATGGCCGCCGGGTGGTGTTCGGCGGCGAGGAATTTCGGGATGTCAGCATCTGTCAGGCGATTACCGCCTCCAGCGCCATCCCGTATTTTTTTCGACCCTACCCCATAGCCGGACGATATTACCTGGACGGATCCGTCGGCCGGGTGAGTCATCTGGATATCGCCGTCGAGCGGGGCGCCGAGCTGATCCTGGTGGTCAATCCCCGGGTTCCCATGGTCAATGACCAGGAGCGGTCCTGCCTCCCTTCGCTGTCCTTTGGCAAGTGCTCAAGCATCGCCGACCTCGGCATCTCGTTTGCCTGGGAGCAGTCGCGGCGGATCGAAAACAAGGAGAAGCTCGATCTGGCGATTACCAATTTCCGCCGTGAACATCCCGACGTCGAGGTGTTATTGATCGAGCCGGGCCGCGAGGAATCGTTGTTCTTCTTTCAGAGTCCGATGAGCAACGAAGCTCGTCATCATGTGATGAATTATGGCTATCAACTGACCCTGGCACAGTTACGGGATCAGTATCCGACATTCAAGACCGCCTTCGAGCGCCTGCGGATTCGGACTACCGACGAACACCTTTTCGCGCCGCCGCCGGCCGAGATAAACCTATAAAAACGTTAAGCGGTTGCCGTTCGATAGGGCAGCCGGGAGGATCCGATCCATGCGCATCGTTCTGCCGACCCTGCATGTTCGCCGTTCGGCTCAGGCCGTTCCGTTGGCGGCCGGGTGCCTGAAGGCCGCCCTGCCGAAGGCGCAACGTGCCCAGGCGCTGCTGCTTGACCTGTTCCCTGAACAGAGCGACCAGCACATGCTGCAGGCGATTCTCACCAGCGAGCCACAGTTGGTGGCTTTTCCCCTGTATGTCTGGAACCGGCGCCGGGTATGCGGCCTGGCGCGTCAATTGCGGCGTGCCCAGCCCCATTTGCGGTTGCTGGCCGGCGGTCCCGAAGGACATGCGGATCCGAGGGGGGTGTTGTCGGAGGGCGGGTTCGATGCCGTTATCCTTGGCGAGGGCGAAGAGACCTTCCGCGATCTGGTGCAGCGACTGGCTCAAGGCGAAGGGTTGGCGCCGGCCCCGGGGCTGGTGCTGGCCGAGCATGGAGAAGCCGAGGCGCCGGCACCGCCGGATCTGAGCCGTTTGCCTTCCCCGTGGCTGGCCGGCGCGGTGTCTCCAACGGAAGCCGGGGGCGTGCTCTGGGAAACTTCCCGGGGCTGTCCATTTAACTGCACCTTCTGTTTCGATGCCCGCGGCAGTCGCGGCACCCGCCTGTTTCCGCTGGAGCGGCTGGAAAAGGAACTGGACCTGTTCGTCCGCCGGCAGGTCAGCCAGGTCTGGGTCCTCGATTCGACCTTCAATCATCCGCCGGAGCGGGGTAAACACCTGCTCAAGCTCCTTGCCCGCAAAGCTCCGCACATCCATTTTCACCTGGAGGCCAAGGCCGATTTCCTGGATCGGGAAACGGCTCGCCTGCTGGCGAAGCTCTCCTGCTCGGTGCAGATCGGCTTGCAGTCGGCCCGCCCCGAAGTGCTTCGCCATATCCGCCGGGGCCTCGATCCCGAGCAGTTTGCCGGCAAAATCCAGCTGCTGGCCCGGGAAGGGGTGACCTACGGTCTCGACCTGATCTATGGACTCCCGGGGGACGATTTCCGGGGCTTCCGCCAGAGCCTCAACTACGCTCTCGGGCTGGCGCCCAACCATATCGACCTCTTTCCTCTGGCCGTCCTGCCCGGCACCGTGCTTCATCGGGAGGCGTCCGATTACGGCCTGCTGGCCCAGACCGATCCGCCCTACGAAATCATCGAAAGCGCCACCATGAGCGCCGCCGATCTGGAGAATTGCCGATTGTTGGCGGCATCCGCCGATCTTTTTTACAACACCGGTCGGGCGGTCGGGTTTTTTTCTGCCCTGCTCAAGGCGGCCGGATGCGACGCGGTCGCCTTTCTGCGGGGTTTTGCCGCATGGCTGCTTGCCGAGCAGAAGGTCTCGCGCGAGACCCTGCTGAACAGCGAACACTGGACGCCCGCCCAAGCTCTTTCGTCGCAGGAAGGCTACCTGGCGTTTCTGCTCAAAAAGCGGAAGCGAACCGACCTGCTGCCGGCGGGCCAGGATTTACTTCGCTATCATTACCATTACGCTGAAACCCTGTTGGGTCCGGAAACCCTGCCGGTTTCTCCCGAATCCCTCCGCGGGGTCGATCCGTGGAAGTCGCCGTTGCGGGTGGCCGAAGGGGTCCGCCTGGTGTCTTTTGCCTATGAAATTCTCGATCTGCTTGAAATGGGCGAGGCCGAACTGGAGCAGATTGCCGCGATGTTCCGGCCGGTCGGGTCGGTCGCCATTTTTCTGAGACGGGGCGGACAGGTTTTGTGCGAGTCATTGGAAGAGGATTTTATCAAGCTGCTTCGGGGATGTAACGGTCAGCGGTCGGCAGAAAAGATTTTCTCCGGCAGCGTGATGCGCTCCGAAGGGGAGGAAATCGTGCGGTTTGCTCTGGCGGAAGGATTTCTGGCGCCGGTGGATCTGGGGCTGGGCGGGCGTCACTTGAGCAGTAGTTCCATCAGCCCCTGATAGGTCTGCCGCTTGCGTTCCGAGGCTTCGTAAAGGTTCGACGAGAAGAGTGCCGTGGCGGCGTGTTGGGCCATCATGTTGAACAACTGATAATCCACATCTTCAAACCGGTTTTTCTGGGTGAACAGTCGGTAGATCGCCAGCAGGCCGATGCAGGTGCCGTGAATGGTGAGCGGGATGGCTGCCAGCGGGTTTTGCAGGTCGTCGGAGGCCGCCGCCGGTCTTTCCCGGAAATAGTCCTCGCCGTTGGCCACCACCCGGCCCAGCAGGCCGCTCCCTGGTTCCACCGATGGAAATTCTTCCGGTTCGAGGCCCTCCCCACCTTCGAAGCGATAGGATCCGGTTTCCTTGTCGTAGAGAGCGAGGGCGAACTTTTCGGCGCCGACCAGATTGATCACCACTTCCTGGATGATTTCGCTGACTTGGGATCGATTCAGCACCGAGTGCAGACGGGAAGAAGCAATGTACAGGTTGGTCAGGTTGTTGTTGACTTCTTCGGTGTGGACGATGCGTTCGGCAAACTCGCGATTTTCGTTTTCGAGTTCCTGAATCCGCTGGCGTAAAGAGTTGTTTTCTTCCCGCAGTCTGGTGTTTTGCATTTCCTGGGTTTCCTGCGGAGTGCGCGGGTTTTTTGGCGGCGCGGCGAGAGCGGCGGCTAAATCAGATTCCGTGGTGTTTTCCAGCAACTGGTTCAACTCTTCAATGGCTATTCCTTCAGGGCGGATAAAGTAGATTCCCATTCCGCCGTTCGGGCCATCCTGAATCCGCTTGACCTTTCCCAGCAGAACAATGTCCCTTCCCTCGGGACGGCTCAACTTGAGTTCGACCGTCGTTCCGGGCGCCATCGCAGAGGTACTTTTGATAAAAATGCCGTTGCGGGAAAAATCCCTGGCGGTGGCGACCAACTGCTGGCCGTTGCCTCGAACCTGCACCTGAAAAGACGAGGACTTGCGTTCTTCGGTGCGGGCCTTCACCGCGCCCAGCAGGCGTTTGACCTTCTCGACCAGGAGTTGCTTCTGAACCGGCTTGGTGATGTAATCGTCGCAGCCGGCGTCCAGGCATTTGCGGATTTCCTGCTCCTTTCCCGCCGCGGTGACCATGATTACCGGAAGTTTTTTCCAGCGTTCGTCGCTTCGCATCCGTCGGCAGACTTCGTCGCCGTCGATGCCGGTCATGTAAAGGTCGAGCAGCAGCAGCGAAGGATTGATCGCAGGCAGCTTCTCCAGCGCTTCTTCGCCGGATGAGGCCGTGGCGACGAGATAACCGGCATCCTCGAGAAAAGACTTCTCCAGTTCGAGGAACAGTTGGACATCGTCAACGAGTAGAATGGTTGCCATTTTGCCTCAGAGATCAATGATTTTGAATTGGTTCAAGTTAACCGAGGAAATCGAAAAAGTAAAGCCCCCCTGCTGAACGCAGAGGAGCCGATAGTTTTGGAGCAAACCATTTGAGGGGGGTGTTTTAAAGGATCAAGCGACCTGCTGCAGCCGTTTCTGGTAACGCGGCCGTTCCGCAAGCATACTGACAATCTCTATGATTTCAGGGACCCGACCGGCCACCCGAACGCTGTCATCGATGATCAGGGCCGGAGAAACGTAAACCCTGTGGTCAATCATTTTCCGCCGGTCGCGGTAGAGATGAACCTCTGCCTCCACCCCGGTTTGGGCCAAGGCCAAGCGGACGTTTTCCAGGGTTCGTTCGCAACGTTGACCACTTTCAGGCTTGCCAAGAATGTCGATCCTCATAATAGCCTCCCTGTTATTTGAAGGGACATGCTAAATATGACCTTTTGAGTCATATTATACTGATCCGACGAAATTTTCAACGTTTTTCCAGGTATTTCTTTATCTCTGCGGAGGCCCGTTGGAACCATAGGTGGTTTTCAGGGCTCTGCGCACCCGCGCCAGCAGGCGGACGGAATTGATCGGTTTGGGAATGAAATCAAAGTAGCCGGAGTCGAGAAGCTTGGCCTCTTCTTCGGCGGCGGATTTCGAAGAAAGGGCAATCACCGGGATCTTGCGAGCAATGTTGTGCGCCTGCAGGGCCCGGAACATTTCGTAGCCGTCCATGCGCGGCATAACGGTATCGGAAATGATCAGGTGCGGATTGTGCTGGCAGGCCAGTTTGAGACCGTCGGCGCCGTTGGTGGCTTCCAGCGTCAGGTAGCCATCCTTTTTTAATGCCGCAATGATGGCCGAGCGAACCAGTTCCTGATCGTCGACAACCAGGATGGTCCACCAGTCGGAGTCTTTCTGCTCGGGTTCATTGGGACGCCCGCCGAGGTAGTGCCGATGAACAGCTGTCTGGATTTCTCCCGGCGTGGTGACGCAAGGAAAAACCCGTAACCCGGTACGAAAGGTGATGTCGTCGATGGCGTCCATATCGAGAGGATTGACCATCGCAAGGTAAAGGTTTTTCTGTTCCAGTTTCAGCGGAAAGACACCTTTTTGCAGGGCGTAATCGCTGGTGAAAAGGGCCAGGACTTCGCTTGGAAAACTGTAGGTGGTCAGGTTCTGAACGGTTCGGAATCCAAATTGGCGGGCCAGGGCCACTGCCGTGTCCTTTTCGGTCGCGACTCCCATCTCTTCCAGCAGTTGCCCGAGGCGTTTACCGGTCCCTTTTTGCTTTTCAAGGGCGAGTTGCAACATCGGTTCGGTGACGACTTTCGCCTCCACCAGAATTTCGCCAAAACGCTTCCGTTTACTCATGGTTTCACGTCCATCCCTGATGCATTAAATCTGTTGTCTGGAAATTTTTGCAAGAAAAATGCCAAGGCATCCGGGGCGTTTTTCATTAATATAAAACCCCGAAAGTCGTCAAATCGAGACGTCCTTCGGGGTTGGCGGGGGCAACGTTGTATGGTTGAAAGGTCAGTTGGACGGATTCTTATCCGCCGGATTGACTTGGGTCACGCAAAGGCCGTCCTGATTGACATCGACGGAAATGGTGGCGCCTTCGTGCAGATCTCCGCCTATTAACGTCCGTCCGATGCGGGTTTCCAGTTGATGTTGCAGATATCGCTTGAGCGGACGGGCGCCATAGACCGGGTCAAAGGCATTTCGCGCGATGAAGTCAAGGGCCGCCGGAGTCAGTTGCAGGCCGATGCGGCGATGGGCCAGGCGGTTGCGCAGTTCCTGGATCAGCAGTTCGACAATGGCTTTGATTTCCGCCAGCGTCAAAGTTTTGAAAATCACGATATCATCGACGCGATTGAGAAATTCAGGACGAAAATGTTGACGCAGTTCGCGGAGTACGTTGTTTCGCGCAGTATCGGTGATCTGGCCGTCCGCTCCGATGCCCTCCAGCAGGTGCTGTGAGCCGATATTCGATGTCATGATGATGACGGTATTCTTGAAATCGACCGTTCGACCCAGGGAGTCGGTGGCGCGACCGTCGTCAAGCACCTGCAGCAGGACGTTGAACACGTCATGATGAGCTTTCTCGATTTCATCGAACAGAATGACCGAATAGGGTTTGCGCCGGACCGCCTCGGTAAGCTGTCCCCCTTCCTCGTAGCCGACGTAGCCGGGAGGGGCGCCGATCAGGCGGCTGACCGCATGTTTTTCCATGTACTCGGACATGTCGATGCGTACCATGTTGTCTTCGCTGTCGAACAAGGTTTCGGCCAGGGAGCGCGCCAGCTCGGTTTTGCCGACCCCGGTCGGGCCGAGAAAGATGAATGAACCGATCGGCCGGCGCGGGTCTTTGATGCCGGCCCGGGCCCGAATCACCGCGTCGGCGACCAGCTGTACCGCTTCATCCTGGCCGATGACCCGCTTGTGCAGCACCTGGTCCAGCTTGAGCAGTTTTTCCCGTTCTCCTTCCACCAGTCGGGTGACCGGGATGCCGGTCCAACGGGCGACGATGCCGGCGATTTCATCGTCGGTGACTTCCTCCCGCAGTAGTCGGGGGCCCTGATCGTCGCCGGCCATCACTTTCTCCCGATCATGCAGCTGCTGTTCGAGTTGCGGCAGCTTGCCGTGCTTGAGTTCGGCGGCCCGGTTGAGGTCGTACTTGCGCTCGGCCAGTTCGATCTCCTGGCGCATTTTCTCGATCTCCTCGCGTAAACTCTGAATGGTTTTGATGGAGCTTTTTTCGGCCTCCCACTGTTCCTTCAGGTCGGCGGTCCGTTTTTTCAGCTCGACCAGCTCCCGACGCAGGTGCTCCAGACGGGCCATGCTGGCGGCATCCTTTTCTTTTTTCAGGGCCGCTTCCTCGATTTCCATCTGCATCATCCTGCGGGTCGCTTCGTCGAGTTCGCTCGGCATCGAGTCGATCTCGGTGCGGATCATGGCGCAGGCCTCGTCAATCAGGTCGATGGCCTTGTCCGGCAGGAAGCGGTCGGAGATGTAGCGATCGCTGAGCGTTGCCGCCGCCACCAGGGCATTATCGTGAATGCGGACGCCATGGTGAACCTCGTACCGTTCCTTGAGCCCACGCAGAATACTGATCGTATCCTCGACCGTCGGCTCTTCGACCAGCACCGGCTGGAAGCGTCGTTCCAGGGCGGCATCCTTTTCGATGTATTTGCGATACTCGTCCAGGGTGGTGGCGCCGAGGCAATGGAGCTCGCCTCGGGCCAGCATCGGCTTGAGCATGTTGCCGGCGTCCATGGACCCTTCGGCCTTGCCGGCGCCGACGATGGTGTGCAGTTCGTCGATGAACAGCAGGATGCGACCCTCGCTGTTGCGAATCTCGGTGAGCACCGCCTTGAGCCGTTCCTCGAACTCGCCGCGGTACTTGGCCCCGGCCACCAACGCGCCCATGTCGAGAGCGAAGATGGTCTTATTCTTGAGCCCCTCGGGGACGTCGCCACGCACGATGCGATGGGCCAGCCCTTCGACGATGGCGGTTTTGCCGACCCCCGGTTCGCCGATCAGCACGGGATTGTTCTTGGTTTTACGGGAGAGGATGCGGATGGTCCGGCGAATTTCGTTGTCGCGGCCGATCACCGGATCGAGCTTTCCTTTTTGCACCGCCTTGACCAGGTCGGTGCCGTATTTTTCCAGCGCTTCATAGGTTCCTTCCGGGTCCGGGCTGGTGACCCGCTGGTGGCCGCGGATCGACGACAGGGCCTGCAACAGCCGGTCGCGGTCGATCTTGAATTCCTTGAACAGGCGCCCGGCCGGAGAGCTCGAACCTTCCTCGACCATCGCCAGCAGCAGATGTTCGACGCTGATGTATTCATCCTTGAGGTGGCGGGCTTCTTCCTCGGCCTTGACCAACAGGCGGTTGAAGCGGGTAGAGACATAGATTTTCCCCGCTTCCGTGCCGCCGCCCGAAACGCTGGGGCGTTTTTCCAACTCTTTTTTCAGGGCCCGGGAAAAATTCTCGACCTGAACATCCAGCTTTTGCAGCAACCGAGGGGCCAGGCCCTCGGGCTGTTCCAGCATCGCCGCCAGCAGATGCTCGCCATCGATTTCTACATGCCCGAGTCGGGTGGCCAGGGTTTGCGCGGCTTGGACGGCTTCCTGGGTTTTGACGGTCATTTTGTTGATGTCCATACAGCTTCTCCCGATTGGTTGGTACGGTTCGGATGTAAGTATACCGCGTGATACGCTGGGTGCCGTTGGTTATGAAAAAGGGCCGGGGATTGTGCCCGGCCCTTTTTCCGTCGTCAATGGACGGTGACTTCGATGCGGCGGGGTTTGGCCGCGGCCGCCTTGGGCAGCGTCAGGGTAAGAACGCCATCCTTGAATTCAGCGGTCGTCTGATTGAGGTCGAGATTCTCCGGCAAATGGAACCGGCGGTAATAGCCGGCCGTCCCGAATTCCCGATAGAGATTAGGTTCGGTACCCAAAGAAGTATTTCCTTCAATGGTCAGAACGGTCCGGTCGAGTCCGAGTTCCAGTTGCTCCTTGCCGACCCCGGGAAGATCGGCCATGACGATCAGGGCGTTGTCCGTCTCAAAAATATCCACCGCCGGGGATACATAGGCCGTCCGGTCCTTGTCGACAGCGGCCAATTGATTGTCTTTATTCACCGTGAGTTCATTGTCTTTCATGGTTGCACTCCTTGTCGTTGGTTGAATATGTTTCAGCAGGCTTCAGTTCTCCTTGATTTCGATCCGTTTCGGTCGCACGCTTTCGGCCTTGGGAAGCGTTACCGTCAACAGGCCGTTCTGGTATTCGGCCTGTACCTTTTCCAGGTCGATTTCCGCGGGAATGTCGATGGCGCGCATGAATTTTCCAGTGTTGCGTTCGCGGCGATGCCAGGAGCCGGCTTCCTGTTCAGGGTTTTTGCGCTCACCGGAAAGGGTCAGGGTTCCTTTAAGGATGGTCATTTCCAGTTCCTTGGGGTCGATGCCCGGCAACTGGGTTTCGACGATGTAGCTGTCCTCCGTTTCCCGCAGGTTGAT
>MHXM01000002.1:9930-16033 GCA_001825565.1 Desulfuromonadaceae bacterium GWC2_58_13 | reverse complement strand
GACCGGCGACCTGCTTTTTGTTGAACGACAAAAAGTAGGCAAAAAGCGTTTTCCACTGCGTGGCGCATGAGGATCTCCGGCGCGACTGGCGATGGCCCTTGTGAATGTTGTGCCGAGGAATCCGTCCGTGCTTCGTAGCGCATCTGCCGCCATTGGTGGTGGGCGCAGCGGTTTTCCGGGCTGAGCAAACACCGGGCTAAAATACTTGCCGGTGTTGATCCGGGAGGGAGTGAATTGAGGCGTTCACATGTTTGTACGCTTACAGATTGAATCCGCCGACGGATGATTTTATGCTCTGTCGTATTTCCTTTTATCGTTAGCTATGTTATTGATAATGAAAATGTATCGGTTCTAATTCAATCTGACGGCAGCAAGTAGGGTTTTCTCCTCGGGGGGGGGATAATGTGAAATCGGATCATTTTTCAAATTGTGACGTTTGTGCCTTTAGAGAACGCCCCGTCGTAATTGTCGGCACCCGTCGCTTCAGTTCCGAAATCCTGGCAAACTACATCTGCAGCCATACGCCGGCGCAATGGCGCATTTTTAAACAGCTGGGGGATGTCCCCCTGCCGGATTCTCTGGCTAGTAGTGACTGGCGCCTCATTTTCATCGATTGCTTCGACCTCGACCCTGCTGGTATTCTCCGAATGTTGAAGACGGATGGGGCAGCGTTTTTGCCGCATGACATCATCGCCCTGTTCAACCTGATGCGGGAAAAGGACGACTTGCCTGAATTAATCGACCTCGGCGTGCGCGGTTTTTTTTACGAAAGCGACCAGGCCGACTTCATTCTCAAAGGGATTTGCGCCCTGAAAAATGGCGAGCTCTGGGTGTCCAGGGATGTTCTGATGGAATATGTTGCCAGGAAACCCCGGCAGGCTCCGGCCACGAAACGCCAGACTGCTGAACAACTGACGCGCAGAGAGAAAGAAGTGCTGGTTCTTCTCGTCGCAGGTGCCGGCAATGATGAAATCGCTGCCCGGTTGTTTGTCAGTCTGCATACCGTTAAAACTCATATCTGCAACATCCTCAAAAAACTCGGCGTACAAAACCGACTGCAGGCGGCCCTTTGGGCGGTCAAGCATTTGCAATAATCCGCCTGCTTCAGCTTCCCCCGCTGTCCCCCTCGCTCGTTGTCCCATCTGCGCACTATTCCAGACCGCGTTTGCAATCAACATCCTCGGTAGAAAGGGTGAGTCGTTCACTTCCGAACGGCAATCGGCTCATTCCCGCGACTGATTTTCCCTGGTTGAAAAATCATCCCAAAACAGCTCTTTCGCTGGATGGATCGCTTCTTGGCTCCTGCTAAAAATAGGAACAAGGCAATGCTCTGTAAACCATGGGCGGGAGGAAAACCTTTCGGGTTATGAATGATCGCGTTCCCAGGCATTCTAAACGCTTTGTCATGCAGCTACCGGCTTTTGTCAAGCCCTGCGCAGGTGTCGATGGCGGCGATCCTCACCTGTTGTTGACTCGGGACATCTCGGATCGTGGTGCATACTTCAGCTCCATGGAGCCGATGGTCTATGCCGGTCAGGTTCAGGTCGAAGTACTGCTCAGGGTGCCGGGCTGCGACGACCAGGATATTTACCTCTGCATGACCACGCGGGGAGTGGTGGTGCGCTGTGAAGTAGACGGACTGGCTGTCAGATTCATTGGAGAATCCAGACTTTCTCTCATGACGAAAACAAATTAATCGAGAATCCGAAAAGCCAACCCCTTCGCGAGAAGGGCACGGAAAGTCGCGGGTCTTCCTGTTGCCTCCTGAAGACGGCCGGGCTGCCGAAGAGTTCTTTCGCATGGATGAATTTTGGCCGTAGGGTTGGTTTCCGGAAGGTACGCCGCCGGTCGGGAAAAGCAGTTGTCTGCAGGTTACAAGGGGAGGAAATCATGAGAAAGCCGTACATCTGGTTGGTATTCGCCGCCGCGATACTTATTCTGTTTCAGGCTCCAGCCTTTGCGGTACACGACGAAGGACCTGGGCTGGTTGAAGCACCATTGATTACCCAGACCCTGGCGCGGGTTGGATTGGCCAGTTTATGGAACACCGCGGACAAGTTTCAGATCCGCATCAGTCCGGCCGATTCCTGGGAACTTCGCAACGTCCAGATCTATGTTGGGAACGAACCGGTACCGGCTACCAAAAAAGGTAATCTGATTCCGGGCAAGTTCAACATCAAAGATGAATACGCCAACGACGACCGGGATTATCAACTGGTCCTCGATCTGGAAGCTGATCTTGGTTTCAAATGGGGCGAGCCTTACGATGAAAAGAGGGTGCAGACTGTCGCCATGCACGTGAGTATGGTGAAACTTGATTCCAGTGGCGCCATCGTGGAAGAAGCCGCTGCCTGGGCCTATACCGGCGAAGGAGCCGCTACGGAAGAGGGTGAGTACGACGACGTTCTCTATCCCGAGTTCGAAGGGGTCGGGAAGGGCTGGTGGTTCAGTTATCTGTTGTCCCATCCGAAACGCGGTCATTTTATCGATTCTCCGGTGGGCGGACTTTCCTTCGTCACGCCGACCCATTCCGGTCAGACCGATCCTGCGGGCGCGTTCGATTTCTTTCCCGATGAACCCGTCACCTTGACAATTGGTCACTACATTCTTGGCACTACGGTTGCTGCTCATCGGATCTCTCCCCTGGACCTGTTCGAGATGGCCGATTCCGACAGCGTCGAGGTGATCAACGTGGCTCGACTGCTGCAAAGCCTGGATGTCGAAGGCACTCCGCATGACGGCATCCTGATTACCGATGAGGTGATCGCCGCCCTGGAAAAGGCCATGGGAACCCTTGGGTTGGATCACTTCGATTTCGGCGACAGCGAGCAGATCGATGAGATACTGATGGAAACGGTCAATCAGGGCGATCTGGCCGGATTCGACCTGGTCATCGTTTCCCCCGAAGATGCCAAGACCCATCTTGAGGACACCCTGTCGTCGGTCATGTTCCGTAAAAACGTCTCCAAGACCTCGGCTCTGGCTAGCGCCAAGGCCAAGATGAACGATATGCGTGTCTGGTTCCCTGCTCGAAGTGCAAATGGGACGGAAACCGTCGTCGAATATTTTGATGAAGAAGGCAACCATATCCGCGACGCCGAAGAAGCCAAGCCGATGATCATCACCTACACCGACGAAGACCCGGTTACCGGGGCGCCCGATGTCTGGGCGGCGGTGTCGCGGGACGATGGCAACACCTGGAAGCGCATGAACCTGTCCCGCTCAGGCGATCGCAGCTCTTTCACCCTGGCCAACGGCGAACCCTACTACGGAGAGACCAAGAAGCCGGTCATGCAGGTCCAGGGCAACAACATCCTGGTCGCCTGGTCGAGTAAATTCTGCAATGGCGGCAAGCCGCGCTACGCCATCAAAGCAGACGATCCGGAAACTTCAGATATCAACGAAGGCGACGACTACTTCTTCGACGACGCCTACTATGTCGATGACATCTTTGGCGTGGCCGGTCCGCAGCGCTCCCATGACTATACCGAGGAGGGCTTCCCCGAGGTCGGAGAGGTTCCCTACAGCTGCGTCTGGGTCGCCCGGGGCGTGGTCGCCAATAACGCGAATGTGACCGCCGGCCTGGGTGACTATGTGGGCGACATCGTCTGGTTCAAGCCAGAGCGCCTGACCTCCGGCCGCCGCGACGCCCTGCAACTCTTCCTCGGTGGCGGAGACGGGGCCGGCATCGGGTTGGTCTGGCAGGAAGATCCGGCAGGTTTGCGGCCGGGCAAATTCGCCGGCCCCGGCCATGGCTGGAGCGGCGCCACCACCAACCACAAGACCGACATCTGGTACAGCTACATCACCCTGAAGGATTTATCCAAGGTCGATGGGAACTTCGTCTCGGGTGGCGATCCCGCGCATGACCTGGTGGGACGGCCCAAGGCGCTGGTGCCCATGGCCTCGCCGGTGCGACTCTCCGATAACGACGTGGTCAATACCGACAACCTGATGGTCGAGCTGGGCGAAGACGGTTATCCGGTTACCGACGGCGAAGGCAACTGGATCCCGGCGCCCAATGAAAACGCCGAGAGCGACGAGGGAGACGGCACCCACCGTTACGGTTATGAAATTGACGGCCTGTGCGAGGATTTCTACGAATTCACTAACGAAATGGATGAAGTCAAACGGGTCTGCATCACCGCCGACGGCCGCCTGCTCGACGGCGATACCGGCGCCTCACGCGCCAACCTGATGATGCAGCCCTATACCGCGACGATCTCCGGCGACAATCCGGCCACGCCAGCGGTAGAGACCTCCTATACCGTCACCAGCGCCTGGGCGATTATCAACTACGAGGAGACCAAGGGGGCCGGTTCCGGTTCGCCCGACACTTCCGGCACGGGCGATCAACCTGAGGACGGCTCCGGTCTGGGCGGGGATGCGTACCTGATCGAGCAGGGCAAGAACGTTATCTACCACAGTTTTGATTTTCAGCATCCCGATCTGGTCAGCGCCGGCCACATCCTTAACCTGCCGGAGCGCGACGCCACGGGAGCGATTCAATATCTGCGGGATGAGCTGGGTGCCCTTGTTCTCGACTACCTCGGTCGCCCCCAGCTTGCCTACGAGAACTCCCGCCGGGCCCGTTTCATCCTGCAGGGGAAAAACCTCCTTGGTCCGAGCAAAACCATCATGTTGATCGTCTACAAGGAGGGCAAAGAAGGTTCCGGCCGTCCCTCCGACATCATGCTGCGTCGGGTCGTGGTTCCGACCACCGACAAAGCCACCGATAACCCCTACCGCTTCGAAAACATCGTCTGTAACGAGTGGATGAGCGCTCCTGATGGCAGTCGGGTCTGTGTTGACGGCACCCAGAACCTGAGCACCGTCACCCCCACGGTAACCACCACGAGCCAGGGAGATCCAACCAGCGAAGATCCTTACGGCGCCATCAAAGTAGTCGCCTGGCAACAAACCGGGGACAACCTGGACGACTCTTCTTTCCAGAACCCCTACGAGGACGCCCGTGCGCACCGTGGCGTCATGCGCGGCGACTTTGTGATGATGGGCTACTCCTATACGCCAAACTGGGCCGCATCCCGCAACGGCAACGACAAATACGATTTCTTCCTGCGCCGATCTTTTGACGGCGGCCAGACCTGGACTACCGATCCGACGGGCGAAGGTATTGAACACTGTCAGATCTTCAAGCAGACGACTGGCGAAGGGGACGACATCCAATTCGTCTACGATTCTGATGGCCATATCGTCAAGGAAGAAGTCTGCACCTTCTACGATGCCGGGGCCTTCGAGCAGGCTCGTAACATGTCGCAACTGCCCAACGCCAAGATCAGCGTGATCGAGCCACGGATCGTATCGCCTCCCGCCGGGAAGGTTGTCGATTATGCAGGGGTCATCTCGACCCGCCCCGAGGATGTGTTCAACGGCAATGTTGTCTATTTGGCCTACGGCACCGCCAGCAATCCGAAGAAGGACCCGGTGACGGGCGAGCAGGAAGACGGCGCGCCACTGGATCTGTTCTACACCTTCACGCAAAACCAAGGTGAATCCTTCGTTCTCGACGAATGGGAAGTCAATCCGGACAGCGACGGCAATTACGCCGGTGAAACCGTGACCCGCTGGGGGTATCTGGCCAAGGGGGAAGCGGAGCAGGGCGAAGTCCAGATCCGCATGACCCCGGACGGCTCACGCTTCTCCGGCGTCTGGCTGCAGGAGTTGCCGCCCCTCGATCCGGCGAATCCGACCCACTTCGAAGGGAGCGACGTCTGGTTCCGGCGCATCATGCCGATGGAGTTTGAAAACAACGTCGGTACCCAGGTCGTTGCGGAATAAGCCCAACCCCATCAGAGGCGCTCAATTTGCGCCTCTGATGGGGTTGAATTTTCAGCCAAAGTCAGCCCATTGGAAAATCAGAGCATTCTCCCTTGAAATCGGTGTCCCGAAGATAGACGGCGATATCGACATCCGAGAGCGGCCGGCGTTGTCCCCGCGCCAATCCGCCGAAGAGGTAGGCAAAGACGACGATATTCAAAGACTCCAACTTCGGGCCGAGTCGCTTCAGGCGTCTATCGATGTCTTCGGGCAAAGGCTGTCGTTTGATCCTGTTGTCTTTCCGGTAATCGGTAGGGGCAGCCCC
>MHXM01000002.1:9456-9886 GCA_001825565.1 Desulfuromonadaceae bacterium GWC2_58_13 | reverse complement strand
GTCGTTCATCTGGTAAATCACCTTGCCGTCCACCGATAAGTAACCGTCGGCCTTGAGCAGCCGTTGGTCGTCGTCGACGGCAGTGATCACCGCTTCGATGGTCACCAGCTGGTTGCTCGGGATGATCTGGCCGCGGTAGTTCCATTTGTGGCGTTCGCCGAGGGCGACGGTTTCGAGCCGGGTTTCGGCATCGCCGCCCCAGCGCTTGACGGCGGCGAGCTTGAGCAGTTGCAAAAAGGATTCGAGACCGAGGGAGCCGGGGCAGACCGGGTCCTGGTAGAAGTGGGCTTTGAAGAACCATTCTTCGGGATCGACCTTTTTGGTGCCGCGAATGAAGCCGAGTCCCTGTGGGCCGCCGTCTTTGATGAACAGCTCGATGGTATCGACCATGCGCAGTTGTTTGGCGGGGAAGGGTGCCTCCTCCGGATAG
>MHXM01000002.1:8881-9432 GCA_001825565.1 Desulfuromonadaceae bacterium GWC2_58_13 | reverse complement strand
CAGGGACTCGGCGGAGAAAAAGCCGAACACGGTGTCGCCGGTGTAGACCGGCCCCTGAGCGTCGCGGATCTCGAAGTCGTAGCTCTGGATGATCATGCCGCCGCTGCTGGAGATACGGGTGATCCTGACCTTGGTGGTCAGGGTTCCCGATTGGGGGGTGACCGCCCGGTGCTGCACCGCGTTGCCGTCGAGGTTGCGGAAGCGCAGGTCGGTATCGCTGGTCAGGGCGCTGCCGAGGTAGGCGGCGAGCCAGCCGCAGGGCTGCAGGCCGGTTTCGAGCAGCACGGCGAAGGGCATTTCCGGCTGGCGGCTGGCCTCGAAATACCAGGCGTCGGGCGGCACGTCGTATTCGGCTTCGATGGTCACTCCCGGCACCAGCTTCCACGGCTCGCCGTCGATGGCGACGATACGGTCGAGAAACTGAAAGGGCGGTCCGGGCAAACGGGCGATTTTGCGCTCCTGGTCGAAGACCCGGTAGGGCTCGCCGAAGGCGTCCGATGGGTTGCCGGTGGAGAAGGCCAGAATCCGGTCGGTGTCGTAGAGGGGTCTCG
>MHXM01000002.1:816-8794 GCA_001825565.1 Desulfuromonadaceae bacterium GWC2_58_13 | reverse complement strand
CTTCCACCTGTTCCCGGTTCAGCCCGGCCAGGCGCACCGACATGTTGGGGATCTCGACGATCGCCTTGCCGTCGGCGTACATCAGGGCATCGACGATGGCGAAGGGTTCGGGGCCGTAGCCGAGTTCCTTGATGCCGACCTGGTAGGTGACGGTTTTGGTGGTCTCGATGACCTGCCCTCGGCATTTGAGGCCGCTGTCGACGCCGGGGACCGGCTCGCACCAGGTCATTCCTTCTTCGCCGATCCAGCCCATTCGCAGCAGGTAAATGCGCAGGGTGTGCATGCAGCACTCGTACATCAGGGTGCCGGGCATGACCTTGTCGTCGACGAAGTGGCAGGTGAGAAACCAGGCGTCCGGGCGGATATCCATCTCGGCGCGGATTTGCCCGAGACCGTAGCGCCCCCCCTTGGGATCGAGTTCGACCACCCGGTCGACCAGCTTGAGCAGGCCGCCGGGGAGGGTGTAGGGGTGTTGCAGGCCAAGCTTGGCGAAGCGCGGGCCGAAGGCGGCGGCGAGATCGCCGGCGTAGATCGCCTCGACCTGCGTCTCGTCGTACGATTCCACCGCCATCGGCGCCAGTTCCCGCCAGTCAGCCGGCAGCTTGCCCGGTTGCGGCAGCAGGTCGAGTCTGGTGTGGACGATCCCCTTGCCGGCGACCAGCTCCTCGGCGCTGAAGAAACCGGCGCAGCCGTTTTTCATCGACAGCAGCGGTTCGCCGTTGACCGTCCCCTCGAAATGGAAGCGGAACAGGTAGGTCTGGTCCTGGCGGAAGAACTGGTCGATGTGGATGTCGTAGCGGATGACGTCCCCCGGCACCGGCAGACTGCGGTGAAAGGTGACCACCGCGTCGAGCAGGCGGTAGACCGCCTTGCCCCGGGTGATGAAGTCGATCCCCAGGTAGCCGGAAAGAAACAGGTCGGCCTGGCCGGCCTCCACCGCCACGCAGGTGGGGATGCGGCCGCCGTCGAGATACCAGCGGTCGCCGGTGACGTCGTGCTCGGTGACGACCCGGCCGTGGCTCATGGAGCGAGGTTCCCCTTCGACCTTGAGGATGCGATCGACCAGCATCAGCGGCTCGTCGGGTAGCCTGACCCGGGTCGGAAAACTATCGACCTCGGCGAACTCGGGACCGAGCATTTTGGCGATGGAACCGATGGCGAACTCCATGCACATCGTCCGGTCAAACTGGGGCGCATTGGTTGCCGGAACCTGTTGGAGCGGAGCGGGGGACGTCGGCGTCGACCCCGCCTTCGGCAAAGGCAGGCCGCTGGCCAGCATCTGCTGCAAGAGGTCGATCTGGAGATGGATGTTTTCCGTCAGCGCCTGGTTCAGGCTGGCGGAAAAACGTAAAAACGCTTCATGACTGCGGGCGCTGACGGCAACGGTCTGTTCCAGCTGTTTCAGCAACGGGCTGTCCGTTACGGGAACTGCGGCGGGGGTTGGACTCGGGGTGGCCAGCGGCTGGGGTTGCGAAGCGGCGGACGCCGGAGCGGAAGGCGACATGGTGGATGGCGGTTTGGCCGTGGGCATCGCCGCTTTGGGTTTCGGTGGATCGAAGGGCGCGCCGCCGATGACCGTCCGGATGCGCGGACCGCTCTTCACTTTGGCCGCGGGAGGCTCTTCCGGGTAGAGGGCGGCCAGGGTGACGGGCAGTCGTTCGGAGAGGCACTGGGCCAGCAGGCGCAGAATCAGCGAAACCCCATCCTGGCCGGGATGGCAGGCGGCACGGGCCAGATGGGGGCGGTCCTTGAGGATGCGGCCGATCATGCGGCTGCAGGAGTTGCCGGGGCCCATTTCGAGGAAAATCCGCACGCCGTCGGCGTAGAGCTGCTCGATCACCTTGGTGTAGTCGATGGTGTCGAGGGCCTGGCTGAGGATGGCGTCGGCGACGCTGTTTTCGTCCGGTTCGTAACTGCGCCCCAGGGCGCAGCTGTAGAAACGGATATCCTCGGGGGGCGTGGTCGGAAAGCGGTGCAGCTCGCGGTAGGGCTGGGCCACCCGGTCGGCCACTTCACAGTGGACGGTGGTGACCCCCCGCAACGGAATGTAGGGGCAGCCGAGGCGTGCGACCAGCTGTTCCACCTGGGTGCGGTTGCCGCCGATCACGCATTCTTCATAGGTGTTGACGATCAGCAGGTAGACCCGGGGCAGGCCGGACAGGACTTTGCGAACCTTGTCCGCCGGGGCGGCGACCAAACCGAGGGTCCAGTCGACCGGCTCGTTGGCGCCGAGTTTCCAGGTCTGCCGGGCGGATTTGCAGATGCCGGCCAGATCCTCGGTGAACAGGGTCGATTCCCGCAGCCGGCGGGACATGCCGTCGCGATCCTTCCAGGCGCCGAAGGAGAACAGCCCGGCCGATTCGCCGAGGCTGTAGCCGCTCACCGCCTGCGGCTCAACGCCGAAGCTGCGGACCAGATCGCTGACCGCGGTGCCGAGGGCGACCTGGGCGATCACCAGGGCGTTGTGGTTGTCGTGAACCGCCTCATCGAGGGTTTCGCCCCAGAACAACTGCGGCAGGTACTGGCGGCCGAGATACTGGCTGCGGGCGTCCTGCGAACGGTAAACCTCGGGCCAGCGGGCCGACAGGTCGCGGCCCATGCCGGCGAAATGATTGCCCGATCCGGGGAAGACGAAGGCCACCTGACCCTGGGCGGCGAGGGGTTCGGGCGCGTAGAACATCCGGTCGCGGATGGCCGTCGGCAGGGAGGGTCCGCCGTTGCCGTCCAGCCGTTTTTCGGGATGTTCAGCCAGCCAGCGGCGTCCGTGGTCGAGCTGGCTGGTCAGTTCGTCGCGGTTGGCCGCTACCAGGGCCAGACAGCGGACCCGGCTCCGGTCGGTCGGGACGCTAGAAAACCAGAGTCGGGCCAGTTGCTCGATATCGGCCCGGGGATGGTCCAGGACCAGGTTCTGCAAAGCGGCGATTTTTTCCAGAATGGCGGCCGGGGTGTCGCCGTCGAGAGCGAACAGCCCTTCGCTCAGGGGACCGAGAGGGCGGGTGGCCGGTTGGGTGCGGCTCTTGCCCTTGTCCTCGTGCCCTTCGAGCAGGGCCACCGAACAGCTGCCGTCGACCCCGAAGGCGCTGACCAGGGCCCGGCGCGGTCCCTCGGCTCGATTGCGCAACCAGTATTGCGGGGCGGCCGGCGCCAGGAACGGCCGGCGCTGCTCGCTCCAGGGCGAGCCGTCAAGTCGGCTGTGGCGGAGCGGCGGCAGAACCTGGTGATGCAGACAGAGGGCGGCGCGGATCAGCGAGGCCAGCCCGGAGGCGCAGCCCGTGTGCCCGAGCGCGGCCTTGACGCTGCCGACCCAGCAGGGATTTTCGTTCGCTGCGCTGCCGATGAAAGGGGCCAGGGCGGCGGCCTCCACCGCGTCTTCGTTGGGGATGCCGCTGCCGTGGGTTTCCAGGTAGCCGACGCTGGCCGGTTTGATCCGGGCTTCCTGAAAGGCCCGTTGCAGGGCTGCTTCAACGGCCCGAGGGGCGGGAACCCGGTCCTCGGCCCGACCGCCGGTGGCGGTGCCGACTCCCTTGATCACGGCATAGATGCGGTCGCCGTCCTGCTGGGCGTCTTCGAGGCGTTTGAGCACCAGGGCCGCGGCGCCTTCGCCGATCAGGGTGCCGTCGGCTTCCCGGTCGAAGGGGCGGCACTGGCCGCTGGCGGAAAAGGGCCGGTCGGCGTGCTGACCGAGGACCGAGCGCAGATCGCCGTTCATGTCGGTGGCGCCGACGATGGCCCGGTTGATCGAGCCTTCCTGGAGGGCGCGAATGGCGACTTCCAGGGCACGCAGGCCGGAGTTTTCTTCACTGGAGAGGGTGAAGCTGGGTCCGCCGATACGGAATTCCTTGGCCACCCGGCTGGCGACGATGCTGCCGAGAGCGCCCATGACCCGGTTGGCGCTCAGTGCCGGTCCGGCGGCGTCGCGCAGTTCGGAGATCCATTGATCCATCTCAGGGGCGGTGAGGGTGCGGCCGAGCTGTTTGGCCCATTTTGGGGCCAGGCGTTGAATGGCCCAGCGGAAGCTGAAGCCGGTGGCGTTGAGATCGAGCCCGCTGCCGATGAAAACCCCGGTGAACAGCAGATCTTCTCCCTTGAGGCCTGCATCCTGAAGGGCCTGGTCGGCCACCTGCAGCATCAGCAGTTGGCGGGGAAGCATCTCTTCCAGTTCTTTCGGCGGGATGCGGAACTCTCCCGGCACCGCGGCGGCTTCGGGAACGAAATATCCTTTGAAGGCGTGGCCGTCGAGACCGGACTCGGTGAACCAACGGCTGTTCTCTGCGCCCCACCAGCGGTTCGGGGGGCTGGTGGCCGTATCGAGGTCGGCGCCCAGCATACGCTCTTGCACCTGTTTCAACGACGACCAGGGGCCGAAGTGGGCGCCCATGCCGACGATGGCGATCGGCTGGCTGGCGCGCTGGAACGAAGGCGGGAAAGCCACCGATCCCTTGGTGGGCCGTGGCGGAATCCATTCTTCGAGCAACAGGTGA
The DNA here is from genome assembly GCA_001825565.1 of Desulfuromonadaceae bacterium GWC2_58_13. Taxonomy (GTDB): domain Bacteria; phylum Desulfobacterota; class Desulfuromonadia; order Desulfuromonadales; family Trichloromonadaceae; genus Trichloromonas. Next base: position 4,313 of record MHXM01000002.1, on the reverse strand, counting down.
GCATTGATACCGCCGAATCCGAAGGCGCTCACCGCCGCCCGCCGTGGCGCCCCGTTCTTGCCCGGGTTCCAGGGGGCCGGCTCTTTGAGGATGCGGAACGGGCTGTCGTCGAGGGCAATCCCTTTGGCCGGTTCCGCGAAGTTGGCGGTCGGCGGCAGGGTCTTCTCCTTCATCGCCAGCAGCACCTTGGTCAGGGCGGCGGAGCCGGCGGCGGTGAGCAGGTGGCCGATATTCGATTTGACCGAGCCGATGACGCACTGATTCCGCTTCCAGCCGCTGTCCCCCCACAGGCTTTTCAGGCTGGCGAACTCAACGGCGTCGCCGACCGGGGTGCCGGTGGCGTGGCATTCGATCAGATCGACGTCGGTGGGATTCCAGCCGGCCTGCTGGTAGGCGGCCCGCATGGCCCGCAGCTGCCCTTCGGAACCCGGCGCCAGCAGGCTGCCGCCGAGGTCGTTGGAGAGGCCGATGCCGCGGATCACGGCATAGATGTGGTCGCCGTCGCGGACCGCGTCCTCGGTGCGTTTGAGCAGGAACATGCCGCATCCCTCGCCGACCACCAGACCGTCCCCCTTCTGGTCGAAGGGCGAGCAGGTGCCGGACGGAGAGACGGCGTGCAGCTGGGAAAAACCCATCTGTGTGTAGAGGGAGTCCGGACGGGACAAACCGCCGGTGAGCATGGCGTCGGCGCGGCCGGCGGTCAGCTCGTCGACGGCCAGTTTGATGGCGTACAGGGACGAGGCGCAGGCCGCGTCGAGGGTGAAGCTGGCGCCGCCGAGACCGAGCGCCCGGGCCAGGATTCCGGCGGGCAGCCCGGCCACGTAGCGATTGATCGGAGCAATGGCCGGCCCAGCGGGGATGTCACTGTGGCCGAGGAGTTTCTCCTCAAATGTCCGGCCGAGGGTGTCGCGGGCCATGGCCGAGGCCTGCTCGCTCGGCAGGGCCAGGTTGCCGATGATGACGCCGACCCGGCTGCGATCAAGGGTGCGGGTGGCGCCGTCGTTGAAGGCCTGCTGGCCGGCGTGCAGCAGCAGATGGAACAGGGGATCGAGGGTGGCGACCAGTTCGGAATCGATATCCAGCCCGGAAAGGGAGAAGGCCATCGCATCGTCGTCGATGTAGCACCCTTTTTTCGAATAGACCTTGTCCGCTGCCCCGAGTTTGGAGTCGTGGACCTCATCCGGTTCAAGGAGCCAGCGTCCCTCGGGCGGCCGTCGCGAGGTGTCGATGTTGCCGGCGATGGTATTCCAGAACAGGTCGAGGGTCGGCGACATGGGAAAGATGCCGCCGACCCCGACGATGGCCACAGATTTTCCATGCTTCATGCTCAGGCGGCTCCCTGCAGTTTATTACGCTGGAAGCTCTTGTTCAGCGAGGCGTCGATGACGCATTCGTAATCCTCGATACGGGCGACCAACCGACCATTGACCGGGTCGACGAAATCGATGTCCGCGGTCGCCTGGCTCTGGCTTTGCCTGGTGACATGGATGCGGATTTCACTCCCCTCGGCGGGGAACCGGTCGGCGTATTGGCGGTAGCGACCGGCGAAGACCGGCAGGGAGCCCGCATCAAAGCGTTCAAAGCTCCACAGGATCATCATCTGGAACGAGCTGTCCAGCGCCAGCGGATCGGACAGCCAGGAGTTGCGCAGCGGCTGGGCGATCCACTGGGAGGGTAGCGGCGCCGGCTTTACCAGGGCGGCGACAAAGTCGCCGGAACAGCCGTTGACCTGGCGGATACCGTGGAAGTCCGGGCCGTGGAAGAGCCGGTCCGGCTGGTAGATTTCATCCATCGAACGGGGATAGGGCACAAGCTCCAGGGCCTCGGCGGCCGGCTTGGCCTCGGGCAGGCGGGTGGCCAGCACCATCTTGGCGCGGGCGTGGACGAAGGTTTGCCCATTGCCGCCACGCCCGGAAAGCTCGACCGGCACCACATGGAATCCGTCGGTTTTAAAGGCCTTGCCGGTCATGACTTGCAGCGCGCAGGTTTCCTCGGGACCCAGGGTGACGCCTTTCAGGATGCGCAGGTCGTTGAAGCCGTGGAAACGCAATCCCGGATTGTTGTGAATCGCGCCGTGGGCCATCCATTCGATGATCATGGCCACGGGCAATACCGCTTTCTTGTCCATGACGTGGGACGCGAGAAAGGGGTACTGGGCGACCGACAGGTCGAGATCGAAGGCTTTGGAAATGTAGATATTGGCCGGCGGTCCGGCCTGGCTATCAGGTTGGACCGTAGGGGGAGAGCCGAGGATGACCAGTTCGACGGGGCCGCCCGGCGGCGTGGCGATTTCACTGAGCAGGTAATCGGCGCCGGCTTGCAGCCCAATCACTTCGACACCTTCTTGAATAAACAATTTTTTCAGGGCCGGAGTTACCATGCCGCCGTCCCAGGGTCCCCAATTGAGGGAAAGCACCCGGCAGTTGGGGCGCAACCGTGCCTGCTGTTGGGCAATCTTGTTAAGGATCTCGTTGGCCACCGCGTAGTCGACCTGGCCGGCGCGGCCGAAACGCCCGGTGGAGGAGGAAAACAGGGCCATGAAATGCAGGTCGTCCTCGCTTACGGCATCGAGCAGGGAGCGCAGTCCCTCGACCTTGGTCGAATAAACCAGTTCGAATTGCTCGGCGGTCTTGTCGGTGATCAGGCGGTCGGCAAGAACACCGGCGCCGTGGATCAGTCCCTTGATCGGACCGTTGCTGGCGCGGACCTTGGCGACAGCCTTGGCCACCGCCACGGGGTCGCGCAGATCGACGGATCGGTAAATCGCCTTGCCGCCGGCGGCGACGATGCGTTGCAAGGTGGCGCGGATTTCCCGGCTACCGAGGATCGTCTGGTACTGCTGTTCGAGATCCCTGGGTTTCAGCGGGGTCGATGCCTGGCTGATCAGGGCTTTTTTGATATCGGCCTCGACGTGCAGGGCGCACAGCCAGTCGGGCTCGCCTTCCGGGGCCGGGCTGCGGCCGAGCAGGAGCAGAGTGGCTTTACTGGCCGCGGCCAGGGATACGGCAACTTCGGCGGTAACTCCTCGGGCTCCGCCGCTGATGACCACCACGTCTCCGGCCGCAATCGGCAGTTCCCTCGGATCGCCGGCCAACGGCGCATCGGTGAGCTTGAGCGTATGCAGACCGCCGACCGAAATGCCAACCTCCAGCGGTCCCTCGGTAAGGATTTCATCGACCAGAGCGGCCGCCGCAATGGTTGCGTCCTTCAACTCGGGGGCCAGGTCGATGGCTTTGCAGAAAACCTGGGGCCATTCGTGGCTGGCTGTTTTACTCAGGCCGGCCAAGCCGCCGGAAACCGGATCGGCCGGGGTGACGCCGGGAAGTAATCCAAAGCTGCCGTTGAGACGGGAGACGGTGGCGAACAGGGATTTGCCCTGTTCGCCGGCTTTTTTGAGGCCGGGGCCGGCGATCTGGAGAAGCCGGAAGGCCCGTTTCAGGAAGCGGTCGTCGGCCGAAGCCGCGGGGGGAAGCAGAATGAGCCCGCCGAGGTCCGAG
>MHXM01000002.1:574-810 GCA_001825565.1 Desulfuromonadaceae bacterium GWC2_58_13 | reverse complement strand
GGGAGAAAATCCAACTCGTCGAGGGAAACCAGTTTCGGTTGGTAACCCAGTTGCTTGAGACGTTCCTGGATGGCGCGGCCAAGTTCGGCGCCGTCATCGGAAATCCAGATGGTGGCGCGCTCGGCCAGAACCAACCGTTGCCGGTCGCCTTTTGCCTTGAGGGGGACCACCTTGACCAGCTTACGTTCGATGCCGCCGGCGGAGGGCGTTTCGGCGGCCGTGGTTTCGATGGTCGC
>MHXM01000002.1:282-529 GCA_001825565.1 Desulfuromonadaceae bacterium GWC2_58_13 | reverse complement strand
CGGGGCGCCGGGAAGGCGTTCCTGCAAAGCGGAGAGGATTTCGACCCGCTTGATGGAGTCGATCCCCAGGTCGGAATCGAGAGCCATGTCGAGTTCGAGCATTTCCACCGGATACCCGGTTTTTTCAGCGATCACCGCAAGGAGCGCATGAGAAACGGTGTCGCGGTCGATCCGCTCGGTTTTTGCAGCCCGAATCGGCGCTTCGGCGGGTTTTCCGGCACAGAGATGCTGAACGATCTGCCCCAGG
>MHXM01000002.1:0-263 GCA_001825565.1 Desulfuromonadaceae bacterium GWC2_58_13 | reverse complement strand
GCAAAGCGGAGAGGATTTCGACCCGCTTGATGGAGTCGATCCCCAGGTCGGAATCGAGACTCATCTCCAGTTCGAGCATGTCGACCGGGTAGCCGGTCTTCTCGGCGATGACCTCCAGCAGCACCGCCGCCACCTTGCCGCTGTCGATGCCAGGCTGGACCGTGGTTGCCGCCGTGCTGGCAACCACGGGTCCGGCGCCGGCCATGCCGGCGCTCAGATGCTGGACGATCTGCCCCAGGGTTTGCAGGGCGCCGAGGTCGTCG
>MHXM01000001.1 GCA_001825565.1 Desulfuromonadaceae bacterium GWC2_58_13 | reverse complement strand
CCAGACCTCCGAGCTGTTTTTAGAGAGAAAACTTTCCAGGCGCGACACCAGGCTTTCGGAGGTGTCCCCCGATTGGGCCCGGCGCAGCAGATTGGCATAAAACCCGGAATGCTCGATGGCCATCGGCAAATCGACATGTTCCCGTCGGCCGACGACCACCGCCTGCAGTTCGGTTTCCGATCCGGCGGTCAGGTCACCGGAAGTGAAGGGGAGGGTAGCGGCCAGGTCGGCCTTGCGGCAACCGAGCTTTTCGAGGATGGTTTGCGGATTGAGAGATTCTGCCGGCCCATGGGGGGTGTTTCGGCCGCTTTGGCTGGGTACTACACGGAACGGATAGGAATTGGGCATCCCGGACTCCTGAATGTAGCCGGCAGAAAACCTTCTGTTGCCGGACGTTACTGGACCAAGGATAGATACCCATTGTTGCCGATTTATTGGGCTAATGTGAGGTGTTCATTAGGAATAGTGAAAATGGCAGGTGCCGGCGCGCGAAAAGTGCCACATGCCGGTGGAAGTAAACAATGCAAACGTTTGCCCCGGAGGTTACTGAACCTGCACGATTTCCTTGAGAACTTTGACCAGGTGGCCGCGGATGCTGGCGCTATCGGTCATGGTCAATACTTTTTTGGCGGCCTTGCGCGCCACGTCCGAGGAGAGGTCCCGCAAAAAGGCCTTGATGCGCGGGATGAAAGGGGACGGCATGGAGAATTCATTGATCCCCATGCCGTAGAGAACGAGGAAATTCATCGGGTCGGAGGCCATTTCGCCGCACAGGCACAAGCCTTTGCCCTGGGCCCTGGCCGTTTTTGCCACAAAGTTAAGAACCTTCAGGATGGCGGGGTGCAGCGGATCGTAGTATTTGTTGACCAGGGGGTTGTTGCGGTCGGCGGCCAGCATGTACTGGATCAGGTCGTTGGTCCCCAGGGCGAAGAAGTCGACCTCCTTGGCCAGTTGCGGCGCCAGCATGACGGCGGACGGGACTTCGATCATGACGCCGATCGGCATCGATTGGGCGAAGGGGATGTTTTCCCGGATCAGATTCGCCCTGGCTTCCTCGATTACCTCCTTGCAGGCACGAACTTCTTCGAGTCCGGAGATCATCGGAAACAGCAGCTTGACCGGGCCGTGTGCGCCGGCCATCATGATCGCCTCGATCTGGGTGCGGAAAATATCCCGGTTGTCGAGGGAAACCCTGACCGAACGCCAGCCCATGAAGGGGTTGTCTTCCTTGGGCGGGCTGAAATAGGGGAGGGCCTTGTCGCCGCCGATGTCGAGGGAGCGGATGGTCACCGGGTAGTCGGGGAAATTCTCGATTACCTTGCGGTAGAGCTGATACTGGTCGTCGCGGTCGGGAAAGCTGCCCCGGGTCATGTAGGGGAATTCGGTGCGGTACAGGCCGACTCCTTCGGCCCCGTTGCGCAGGGCGATGTCGACGTCGCTGACCAGACCGATATTGGCGCGCAAGGTGATCTTCTGCCCGTCGCTGGTAACGGGCGGCAGGTTGCGGAATTCGTCAAGCCGGTGCAGTTCCCGGCTGGCATCGGCTTCGAGCCGGCGGTATTCTTCGGTGACGTGCGGGGCGGGATCGATGTAGAGACAACCCGAGTTGGCGTCGAGAATGACCCGGCATTCCGGGGTGGTCGCCTTGACCGCGCCCTTGACCCCGACCAGGGCCGGGATGCCGAGCGATTTGGCCATGATCACCGCATGGGAATTGCGTTCGCCGGCTTCGGTCACGATCCCCTTGATCTGTTCGTGGTCGAGAGACGCCATGTCCGAGGGGAGGATTTCCCGGGCGATCAGAATGCCGGGACATTTGAGCTGCAAAGTCGCCTGGTGGTTGTCGTTGAGGTTGGCCAGCAGGCGCCGGCCGATATCCTTGATGTCGGCGGCTCGCTCCCGCAGGTACGGGTCATCCATGCGCTCGAATACTTCGATGTACTCGGCGACGATTTTTTTTAAGGCGAAGGAGACGCCGTGCCCGAGGTGGATCTCGGCGCGCAGCTTTTCCATGAAACTGCGATCTTCCAGGATCATCAGGTGAGAATGAAAAATGGCGGCATCGTTCTGCGACAACCGCTCGGCCACCCGCTTCTCCAGAAACAGGGTCTGAATCCGGGTTTTTTCGAGGGTCAGGTCGAGTTTCTGCAGCTCTTTTTCCACATCGACCGGGCCCTCCTCAAGGGCGTCGGCAAATCCCAGGTTGTCATCCAGGACGTGGGCCGGGCCGGAAGTCAGGCCGGGGTAGGCGACGGTGCCGCGCAAGGCGCTGCTTCTTGGCTCCCGAGTCGCGCGTTCCTTGTCTTTGTCGAGCAAAGTCTGCCGGGTTTTTTCCAGTTCCCGGGCAAAAACGCTTTTTTCTTCCTCGTTTTTGCGGATCGATTCCAGCAAGCGGGCGTTGATGACGATGGAAGAAGCCTGAAAGGCGATGGTCGACAGGGCGCTGATGTCTTCGGCGCTGAACTTGCGCGGTTCCTTGGTCTGGATGGTGAGAACCCCGATCGGGGTCTTGCGGTCGAACAGGGGGAGGCCGAGAAACGAATGGAAGCGCTCTTCGCCGGTTTCCTTGAAATAGCGGTAACGGGGATGTTTTTCCGGCTCCTGGATCGCCACCACCTGGCGTTTTTCCGCCGCCAGGCCGGTGAGACCTTCGCCGATTTTCATGGTGACCTTGCCGACCGCCTTGCGGGACAGGCCCTTGCTGGCGCAAAGACGCAGGGTCTCCTGATCGTCTTCAATCAGGTAGATGGAGCAGACTTCGGTACCCATGCGTTTGGAAACCAGGGTGACGATGTTTTTCAGGGTTTCATCGAGGTCGTGCGACTGGTGGATCAGGGTGCTGATATCCTCGAGGATGGTGACGCCCAGTCGACTGATTCCTTTGCCCATCGTGGTCAACTCTTTACGGTTAAAAATGAGAAGTTATGAATAACAAAAGAATGATAGCGGAAACACCGGGCAATTGCGACCTAAAAAAAAGCGCCGTCCGGGGGAGAGAGGTCCCGGTCGGCGCAAAGGGGTGGGCAGTTTTCCTTATGTGAAGGAGCTGCGAATTTCCCCAACAATACCTTTATCTGCAGCAATGTTTGTGCCAAACAACGCTGTGGTGGGGATTTGCTTTGAATCCGGGGCTTGGCCGGGGCGCGTCTCGGCAGAAAACAGCCTCTTTTGTGTCATGTTTGGCTCAGTTTTGGCGAGGTTGGATTAAAGTCCCGGATTCCGTGCCGGCGCGATGTGTCATTTGTGGCGCTATTTGCGCCGCGAGGTGTGTCCGAATTGGCTCACCGTTAAGGCAGGTCCGGGTTTTTGGCGCGGAAATTCTCCCCTTGAATGTCATAACGCGTAAGGAGGCGATAAAAAGTTCGGCGGGGAATGCCTGCTTTTCGGGCAGCCAGCGACACGTTGCCGCCGGTTTCCTGCAGATAGCGCTTGATCAGGCTCTTTTCCACCTGGTTGAGATGTTTGTCCCGTTGGGTGCGAAAGTTGTTTTCGCTGGCGGGGGTTCCGATTCCCGGATTCTGCAGAATCAGTTCGCTGAAGACCACCGGCAGGTTTTCGAGGCGGATGATGCTGTCCTGGGTGAGCACTGCGGCGCGCTCCATGATGTTCTGCAGTTCCCGGATGTTGCCGGGCCAGGGATATTGCAGCATGGCCTTGATGGCGCGGTCGTCGATGCCGAGGATGGTTTTATTGACCCGCTTGCTGGCTCGACCGAGAAAAATGTGCACCAGTTCCTGAAGGGATTCCAGGCGGCTGCGCAAGGGAGGCATGGTGATGGTGAAGACGTTGAGGCGGTAGAACAGGTCTTCCCGAAACCACCCTTCCTTGACGCCCAGTTCAAGATTTTTATTGGTGGCGGCGATCAGGCGGACGTCGACCTGGATCGGAGTCGTTCCGCCGACCGGCTTGATTTCGCCGTTGTCCAGGACCCGAAGCAGTTCGGCTTGCAGCTTGGGGGTGATGTCGCCGATTTCGTCGAGAAAGATCGTGCCGCCGTTGGCGGCTTCAAACAGACCTTTCTTATCGGAGATGGCGCCGGTGAACGAGCCCTTTTTGTGGCCGAACAGCTCGCTTTCGAGCAGGCTGTCGGTCAGAGTCGTGCAATTGACCGCGACCAGCGGTTTGTCGGAACGTTGACTTTTCCGGTGAATGGCGCGGGCGGTGAGTTCTTTGCCGGTGCCGCTTTCGCCGCGGATCAGCACGGTGGTCGGAGTCGGACCGACCTGGGCAATCAGGTTGAGCACTTCGAGGGTGCGGGCGTCGCGGCCGACGATCTCGGTATCGCCGTATTCCTGTTCCAGGGCCCGTTGGGCCAGTTCGTATTTCTGGGCCAGGTTGACATGATCCTCTTCCAGCCGTTTAAGGGAATAGGGCAGGCACATGTTGTTTTCCGCCAGACCCTGAAAGACGGCCACCGCGTGTTCCCGGCAGGTACTGTAGCCGCAGGCGCCGCAATTGAGCTCATCCCGTTCGACGAACTTGTTGGTCGACTGCAGGATCTGCTGGACGCTCTGTCCGCTCGGCAGTTCGAGTCGATGGTACTTATTGGTGAACTGGCGGGTGAATTGCGGGAATTTATGTTCGTCCCGGTAATGAGGGGCGGTAGCGTAGGGGATGTCCTTGTTCTGGAAATATTTATGGATCAGGGTGCGTTTGGAAAAAGTGGTCAGGCGGTTGTTCTTGCCGGGACCGCCAATGCAGCCGCCGTTGCAGAAACGGATGTCGACCAGGCGGGGCGTAATGCGGCCGGAAGCCAGATCGCGGATGATTTCCATGGCGTTCTCTTCCCCCTCGGTGGCCAGAAAATCGGGATTGAAGAAATCGTCCTGGATGCCGAAGGCCTGGAAGGGTCCGCCGGACACGGCGAACAGGCGGCCCCGTTGCGGAGGACGGCCGTCAAAAGGGGTCTCCGGAAGGCGATACAGGTCGATGGAGCGCTCGCGGAACATCTGGTTCAGTTCCCGGTAGGTCAGCACGGTGTCGACGGAATCGGCTACCGGGTCGGCTTCGATCTCGAACTTGCCGGCGATGCAGGAACTGATGTAGATGACTCGCGTGTTGCTTCCCGCGCGGGACTTGATGAAACGGCCGATGGCCACCATCGGCGAGACCATCTGCATGAGGTTTTTCAGCAGGTGCGGATAGTGTCGTTCGATCAGGTCGACGATGGTCGGGCAATGGGTGGTGATCAGGGGAAATTCCATCGGCGCGTCGACCAGCCGCCGGTAGGTGTCGTGCAGCAGTTCGACTCCGCTGGCCCCCTCGTGAACTTCGCGGAAGCCGAGGCGCTTGAGCCCGGAAACCAGCTGGCCGGGCCGGATGTCATGAAAAAATGCCGGAAACGAACAGCCGAGCACCGCCACCACCTTGTCCTGGCTGTCGATCAATCGCTGGGTTTCGCCGATGCATCCAGTGATGATTTTGGCCTGCTGCGAGCAAACTTTGACACACTTGCCGCAGCCGATGCAGCGTTCATGGATGACTTCGGCCCAATTCTCCTTCACTTTGATCGCCTTGACCGGGCAGTTGCGCACGCAGGAATAGCACTTGCGGCAGCGTTCTTCGACGGTTTTAATCGGTCCCATGGCGACTCCGGGGAAAAAGGAAAACGGATTGTCCTGCGAAGGATGAAAGGCAATTGTGCCGGATGTGGCACGGTTATGTCAATGACAAAGGTGGCGAGGGATTTCAGGCGGACGGGTGGCCCGGTGGTGTCGAAAGCTTTGGTCGAGGTTGCTCGCTGGCCAGCCTTGGAAACCGAAGATGGATTTTTGCCAACAGCCGTCGCGCCGGCTCTTGACGCCAAACGCCCCGGAGATGATTCCCCGGGGCGTTTGGCGATTTTTCGGCGAATAGGCGCCGGTTCGATCAGAAAGGAACGGAAATCACCGCATCCATTTGGAAGCGATCTTCGATCAGCCCATTGGACTCATCGGTCAGGACGAATTCATAGACGGCGCCGACGTCCATCCACTTCGTCACCCGGAATCTGGCGCCAACCGCCATGGTGACCAGATTTCGGTTCTCGTCGCTGTTACTCCCCCCCAGGTTGATAAGGTCGCAACCATTGAATGTCGCGATTCCGGCAACGAGGTCATCCTCTTTACTGGTACCGAGAGCGTCGAGTCCCGTGCTGGGGGCGTCCCGGTTGCCATCGTCGACCACATAGAAATGGTTCAGTTCCACCAGGGGTCTGAACCAATCGGTTACCGCATAGCTTAAATGCCAGGAGTCATGGAACAGGGTGTTTTCTTCGTTATGGTCCAAGGGGATCACGAACCCGAGGGACCCGGAAAACTGCATCCGGCCGATGCCCTGGAGAAAGAGGAGAGACGGGTTGATGTTACCGTTGCCGTTGCCCTGAAAAACCTGATCGCTGCCGGTGGGGGCTTCGTAAACCAGGCGGCCGGAAAGAATGAAGCTGTGTTCCGGATCGTAAATAAACGAATACTGCATCCCCGCGGCCAGATCCGCCCACCCGTTGTGATCGTTCAGGGTGTGGTCCGGTTCGCAGTCAACGTAGCCGTCCTTAACCGCGACAATGGAAAAACGTTCACTCAGCGCCAAACTTGCGGCTATCGCGAAAATATTGACCGTACCGTCCACATCGACCTTTCCGGCGCTGGTCTTCACTTTTTCGGGAAGGTTCTGATGAATGTAAATCGGCCGGACAATCGTGGTATTCCTGGCGTCGCCGCTATAGACGGGGTTGCTGACCGGCATGATAAAACGGTCGAATTCATCGGCCGCCGCAAGACGCGGGCCGCCGGCCGTCATTAAAGTCAGGGCGAAAAGCCCCAGGATGAAGCCTTTTGAACCCCCAAATCTCTTCATCATCTCAAAACATCCTCTCCCGTGTTCGATTTTTAAATGCGCAAAGCCAGCTCATCCGGACCATCCGGAAGGGGTCCTCTTGCCGTTTAAGGATTTGTGATAGCAGATACTAATTAAATAAATTTAAATTAAATTGATTTACAGGAAAAGCGAAGGGCAGTCAAATATTAAATTCCAAAAAAATAAAACCAGTAATTTTAGGCGATTGCTGGCAGTCGGGACGGAATATTTCGAGGTGGGGGAAATTGTGCGGCATATGGGAGCGGGTTTCCTTGGTTGGAAATCGGCTTCGCTGACCGGAGGGCGGGATTGAGAAGGGGCGGGCCAGACGGTGCCGCGGCCGGTGGTGACGGTCCAGGGCGACCGGGCGCCCGACCGAGCGCGGCCAGCTCAGAAGGTTCTGAATTTGCCGACCTGATCGCTGAAAAAGCAGGCCGCGAACTGGTGGTTGCCCTTATCTTCCAACGGCGGGCGCTGTTGGCCGCAGATCTCCTGGGCATAGGGACAACGGGGGTGAAAATGACAGCCGGGAGGGGGATTGAAGCCGGATGGAACTTCGCCCTTGACGAAGGGGCGGTTGCGCGGACGGGCCGGGTCGGGAACCGGCACGGCGTTGAGCAGCGCCTCGCTGTAGGGGTGACGGGGCGCGCGGTACAGGGCTTCGGCGGGGGCCAGCTCGACGATCCGCCCGAGATACATGACCGCCACCCGGTCGCTGATGTGCTCGATGACCGATAGATCGTGGGCGATGAAGAGGTAGGTCAGGGCGAATTCCTGTTGCAGGTCCTGCAGCAGGTTGACCACCTGGGCCTGAATCGACAGATCGAGGGCCGACACCGGCTCGTCGGCGATGATCAGGCTGGGGCGTACCGCCAGGGCCCGGGCGATGCCGATACGCTGGCGCTGGCCGCCGGAAAACTCGTGGGGATAGCGCCGGAAGTGTTCCTCGGTGAGGCCGACCCGATCGAGCAGGCGAATCACCTCGTCCTTGAGTTGAGATCCCTTGGCCAGGTTGTGAATCCGCAGGGGTTCGCCGACGATGTCGCCGATTTTCATGCGCGGATTGAGGGACGAGTAGGGGTCCTGGAAAATCATCTGCATGTCCCGGCGCAGCGGACGCATCTGCCGGGGGGATAGTTGCAACAGGTCTTGCCCGCGAAACAGAACCTGCCCACCGTCGGCCTCCAGCAGGCGCAAGATCAGCCGGGCAGCGGTTGACTTGCCGCAGCCCGATTCGCCGACCAGCCCCAGGGTTTCGCCTTTGAAGAGAGTGAAGGAGACCCGGTCCACCGCCTGCATGCGGCGTTGGGGACTGCCCGGCAGGCCACCGCCGCCACGAAAGGATTTGTCGAGATCGCGGACCTCAAGCAAGGTCTCCATGTCAGTCCTCCCACCGGCGGACCAGGTGGCCCGAGGCGACTTCCCGCAAGCGGGGCAGATGCCCGTGGCGGGGAGCAAAAGGCTCGGGGCAGTGGTCGAGAAACGAAATGGGGGCCGGTCCCCCATGATTGGGACCGTTGATGGTGGCCAGCCGGCGGTGTTTTTGGCCCAGCCGGGGAATGCAGGCCAGCAACCCGCTGGTGTAGGGATGGTGCGGATGGGCGAAGAGTTCCCCGACGGCGGCGTATTCCATGATCAAGCCCTGATACATAATGGCCACCCGGTCGGCATTCTCGGCCACCACGCCGAGGTCGTGAGTAATCAGCAGGGTCGCCATGTTGCGCTCGCCCTTGAGCCGTCGCAGCAGATCCATGATCTGCGCCTGAATGGTCACGTCCAGGGCCGTGGTCGGCTCGTCGGCGATGAGCAGGCGCGGGTCGCAGGCCAGGGCGATGGCGATCACCACCCGCTGGCGCATGCCGCCGGAAAGCTGATGGGGATAGTCGCGCAGACGCTCCCCCGGCGAAGGAATCCCCACCTGGTGCAGCAGATCGGCGGCCGATTCCAGCGCCTGGGACCGCGACAAGCCCTTGTGCAGGCGCACCACCTCGGCGATCTGTTCGCCGATGCGCATCACCGGATTGAGGGAAGTCATCGGTTCCTGAAAGATCATGGCGATCTGATTGCCGCGAATGCGGCGCATTTCCTCGTTGGGCACGTGCAGCAGGTCGTTGCCGGCAAAGAAAATCTGTCCCTCGACGATCCGCCCCGGCTCGGGAACCAGACGCAGCAGGGAGAGGGCGGTCATCGACTTGCCGCAACCCGACTCGCCGACCAGAGCCAGGGTTTCCCCGGCATCGATGGTGAAGTCGAGCCCGCGCACGGCCTTGACCAGACCGCTGGACGGAAAGAAGTAGGTCATCAG